>NZ_CP136925.1:2736401-3085202 GCF_037126245.1 Mangrovimonas cancribranchiae | reverse complement strand
CAAATGCCTTTAATGGTATTTTATTTATGAGAAGTAAAACCCTTTCGATCATCAAGGTATTAGTGCTTACCACAAACAAGGTATCACCTCTCAAGATGCCGCTGGAGACAATACATATAGAGATTCAGGTATAAGAATGGCTTATAAGTTTAGTGATAAATTTGCGGCAAAAGTCAATTTTGGATGGTTAAAAGGAACCGACTGGATGGCAAACAATATGCAAGGAAAACCTGGGACAGGAAACTCTAGAGCCTCATTAAATTATGACGGTTACAATGTTTATGGTGATGAGGTGTCTACAAATATTAGAGATGCAGCTGGAGGTTTAGGCATTGTTCCAAATGTAGACGTGAGTAGAACTGGGTATAATGAAGCCGATTTAACCGATTACAATGCCGAAAGTATTAAAGCCGATTGGGGATTATATTATCGCCCAATGGGAGACGATTTAGAGATTCAATACATAGGTAAAATAGGAACAGGATCTACCATTTATCAAGGAACTAACCGCTATTATATTGATGGCTTTACGCAACAACAACACAAATTAGAAGTAAAAACGACAACTTTTTTGTAAGAGGTTATGTAGTTGCCGATAAAGCTGGAGATTCTTATGACATGGTATTTACGGGTATTAACATTAACCGTGCTTGGAAGAGCAATGAACAATGGTTTAGCGAATATATTAACACCTATGTGGGAGCTACTTTAGGAGGTGCTACAGACGAACAAGCACATGCTGCAGCGAGAAATCAGGCTGAGTCTGGACGTTTAGAACCAGGAACGCCAGCTTTTCAAAGAACATTTAATCAAGTTATTGCAGATCCTGATTTTAGCAGGGGTTCACAATTTAAAGATGCTTCAAAATATTATCATGCCGATGCTAATTATAACTTTAGTCACTTATGGGATGTTGTTGAAGTACAAGGGAGGGTCTTTTAGACAATATAGCTTAAATTCTTCGGGAACTATTTACACCGATTACGATGGCAACATCGATTATAACGAATTTGGTGTTTACACCCAATTACAAAAACAATTAGATTTAAACGAATCTTTAAAACTTAAGCTAACAGGATCTATCCGTTACGATAAATCAGAATTTTTCGATGGTTTTGTATCACCAAGATTATCAGCCGGTGTTACACTTAACGAAGACCATAATATTAGAGCTTCTTACCAAACAGGATTTAGAAACCCTACCACCCAAGATTTATTTATTGGATTAGATGCTGGTCGTGCCATATTAGTTGGTTCTGCACCTGATAATTTAGAACGCTATGTAAGGCCTCATGACTCAAATACAACTGGTGAACGAATTTACCAAAGTGGTTCTGCTGCTTATAATAACTCCTACACCTTATCATCAGTTTTAGCATTTGAAGCTGCGAGAAAAAATGGAGCGACCGTTAATGAAGCTTCTTCGTTATTAGAAATTGGTAATTCTGAAATTGTTAAGCCAGAAAAAGTAACCTCTTTCGAAGTGGGTTACCGTGGTAAACTAGACAGAACTATCGTAGATTTAAGCGTATATTACAATAAATACCAAGATTTTATCTCTGGTGAAAATGTAGCTGCACCACTTATAGGTGATGTTGGTACTACTGATGCTATAAATTCTGTTGATGTTAATGACTATGTGATCTACCAAACCTATACTAACTCACCAGCCGATGTAAATGCCTTTGGTGGATCAGTTGGCGTATCAACAAAAGTACTTAACAACTTCGATTTAAGTGCTAACTACACTTACTCTAAACAAGATTTTGATGAAGACAAATATCCTGACTTTAGAACAAACTTTAACACACCAGAACACAAAGTGAAATTAGGTTTAGGTAACACCGATGTATTTAAAAACTTCGGATTTAATGTGGCTTGGAGATGGAGCGACCATTACAAATGGCAAGCTACATTTGGTGATGGAGAAATTCCAGCATACCACACCTTAGATGCACAAATTAACTACAGAGTACCTTCTATTAAATCATCATTTAAAGCAGGTGCAACTAATATATTAGGTGACGAATACTTTACAGCTATTGGTACAGGTTACATTGGTTCAATGTACTATTTATCATGGACAATTAACAACCTATAAAAAATTATGACAATGAAAACGTTAAAATACATTTTACTATCCACAGTACTAACAGGCTTTGTTGCTTGTAGTAGTGATGACGATAGTTCTAGCATGAACGAACCATTACCAGCTCTAACAGCTGGTGAAGCCGATTTTTCTAAATATGTTGCCGTTGGTGCATCTTTTTCAGCTGGCTTCACAGATAACGCCTTGTTTATTGCAGGTCAAAATAACTCCTTTCCAAATATGCTATCGCAAAAATTTGCTATGCTAGGTGGTGGTAGTTTTAATCAACCATTAATGAATGATAATATTGGTGGGTTTTTAGCAGGTGGCATGTTAGCGGCAGCTCCTAGACTTTATTTTGATGGAGAGGGTCCTGTTGTACTTCCTGCTACACCAACAACAGAAATTACAACACCAGTTACTGGTCCCTTTAATAATTATGGTGTTCCAGGCATGAAAAGTTTTCATATGGGTATTGCAGGTTATGGCACTTTAAATCCATATTTTGGTAGAATGGCTTCAAGTGCTTCGGCTACCGTTTTAGGAGACGCTGCTGCACAAGGCCCTAGCTTTTTCACACTATCAGAAATTGGAGGAAACGATGTTTTATCTTATGCAACATCTGGCGGAACAGGTGTTGACCAAACAGGTAACATGGACCCTAATACATATGCAGGAAACGACATAACAGATCCTACTGTATTTGCCGCTTCATTCTCTGCAGCTATAGATGCCTTAACAGCTAATGGTGCAAAAGGTGTAGTTGCTAATGTCCCTTATATTACAAGTTTAGCACATTTTACAACTGTTCCACATAATCCATTAGAGCCTTCAAACCCAGATTTTGGTCCACAAATACCAACATTAAATATGATTTTTGGGGCTTTAAATGAAGTGTATGTTGCTTTAGGACAACCTGAACGAGCTATTGTATTTTCAGAAACAGAAGCTAGTGCCGTAGTTATTAGAGATGAAAGTTTAGCTGATATATCAGCTCAAATTACAGGCGCTTTAATGGCTAGCCCAACCTTTCCTGCTTTTATAGGACAATTTGGTCTTCCACCATCTGCTGCTCCACTAGTGGCTGGTTTACTAGGACAAACTTATGGCCAAACAAGACAAGCAACAGCTGAAGATTTATTTGTATTACCAAGCAGCTCTGTAATTGGTACAGTTAACGAAGATTATGCGACTGCATTAGTTGGTCAAGGGTTACCTCTTGCACTTGCTGGACAATTTGCAATAGAAGGTATTACTCTGCCACTAGAAGACAAATGGGTATTAATACCTAATGAGCAACAAGCTGTAATGACAGCTACCGATGCTTACAATGCAACAATTCAATCTTTAGCTGATGCCAATGGATTAGCTTTAGTCGATTTTAAAGGTATTCTTCAAGAAGCTTCCACAACTGGTCTTTCTTCTGGAGATTTCACATTAAATACAAGTCTTGTAACAGGCGGCTTAATAAGTTTAGATGGTGTACATCTAACTGCAAGAGGTTATGCTGTGATGGCAAATGAGATGATGAAAGCTATAGATGCAACTTATGGTAGTAATTTTGAAGCTTCGGGGAACTTATTAAACGCAGGTAATTACCCAACAAATTACTCACCATCTTTACAATAAGAAATACATTGCAAAAGATAACTAAAACACCTTCAATACGAAGGTGTTTTTTTATGCTTAAAAAAGCCATGAAAAATGACTTTATATTTAAATTAAAAAACATATCTTTGCAGCGCGAAAACTAGATGTGTTTTCAAAGATTTAAATTGCATAATATTAAACATATAAGTAATGTCAAAAGTTACAGGTAAAGTTGCACAAATTGTAGGTCCAGTTATCGATGTTGAATTCGGTTCTGAGGCTGAACTTCCAAAAATTTATGATTCATTAGAAATTAACAGACCTGATGGTTCTACATTAGTACTAGAGGTACAATCTCACATTGGTGAAGATACTGTACGTACTATCGCGATGGACTCATCTGATGGTTTAAGTAGAGGAACCGAAGTTGTTGCAACTGGAGCTCCAATCCAAATGCCAATTGGCGATGATGTTTATGGTCGCTTATTTAATGTAATTGGTGATGCTATTGATGGATTAGGTGATTTACCTAAAGCTGGAGACAGCGGACTTCCTATTCACAGGGAAGCACCAAAATTTGAAGACTTATCAACTTCTACTGAAGTTTTATTTACAGGTATTAAAGTAATTGATTTGATTGAGCCTTATGCAAAAGGTGGTAAAATTGGATTATTTGGTGGTGCTGGTGTAGGTAAAACAGTATTAATTCAAGAGTTGATTAATAATATTGCAAAAGGTCACGGTGGTTTATCGGTATTTGCTGGTGTAGGTGAAAGAACACGTGAAGGAAACGACCTTTTAAGAGAAATGCTAGAATCTGGAATTATTAAATACGGTGACGATTTTATCCATTCTATGGAAGAAGGCGGTTGGGATCTTCAAAAAGTTGATAAAGCTTCTATGAAAGATTCTAAAGCAACGTTCGTATTTGGACAAATGAATGAGCCTCCTGGAGCACGTGCTCGTGTAGCCTTATCTGGATTAACTATTGCTGAATATTTCCGTGATGGTGCTGGAGACGGACAAGGAAAAGACGTTCTTTTCTTCGTAGATAATATTTTCCGTTTTACACAAGCAGGTTCAGAGGTATCAGCCCTTTTAGGTCGTATGCCATCTGCTGTAGGTTACCAACCAACATTAGCAACCGAGATGGGTGCGATGCAAGAGCGTATTACATCAACTAAAAAAGGATCTATTACATCTGTACAAGCGGTTTACGTACCTGCAGATGATTTAACGGATCCGGCACCTGCAACAACCTTTGCCCACTTAGATGCAACAACCGTATTATCTCGTAAAATTGCTGAGTTAGGTATTTACCCAGCGGTAGATCCATTAGATTCTACATCTAGAATTCTAACTGCTGATATTTTAGGAGATGAGCACTACGATTGTGCACAACGCGTAAAAGAGTTATTACAACGTTATAAAGAATTACAAGATATTATTGCCATTTTAGGTATGGAAGAATTATCTGAAGAAGATAAATTAGCCGTATCTCGTGCAAGACGTGTACAACGTTTCTTATCACAGCCTTTCCACGTAGCTGAGCAGTTTACAGGTATTCCAGGGGTGTTAGTTGATATTAAAGAAACTATTAAAGGCTTTAACATGATTATGGATGGTGAATTAGATCACTTACCAGAAGCGGCCTTTAACCTTAAAGGAACTATTGAAGAAGCTATTGAAGCTGGAGAGAAAATGTTAGCCGAAGCGTAATTCAATTGATAATTATCAATTGACAATTATCAATTATCAATTATAAAATTATGTATTTAGAAGTTGTATCCCCAGAAGACACATTATTTAGTTCAGAAATAGATTCTGTAGTTGTACCAGGTGTAAATGGTGATTTTCAAATGTTAAATAATCACGCACCTATTGTATCGCTACTAAAAAAGGGAACTATACAAATTCACACACATTCTCAAAATCACTTGGTGATAGATGATTTACATGCCAGTATTGTGCCACAAAAAGCAGATAATAAAGTATTAACTGTTGAAATCACATCTGGAACCATTGAAATGAAAGACAACAAAGTGATTATCTTAGCAGATTAAAGAATAATAAACTTTACCAATAATAAAAAAGCCTGATAATTAATTTATCGGGCTTTTTTAGTTTTTATGTCTACTTTTATAGACATGAAAAATAATGACATTATTGTTTCTGAAAGAAATAGACCATATTGGCAAATTATTCTTGCTTCATTATGTTTTACAGGAGCTTTTGCTATAATACTTTCTTTCATGCTACAATTTTTTATAAATAACACTATCATTCAATTATTTGCAGAACAATTATTTATAAGCTTTTATTTAATTCCTGTAGCCATAGGTTATTCATCACAAAAACGAATTTATATCGATCTTAAAAATTCTAAATTAAAACCCACTTATGAAATAGGCCCTATAAAAATTGGTGCATGGAAAACTATAAAAAACTACGACTATGTTTCTGTGTTTAAACAATTATTAAGTGACGGAAGCTATACCTATCAAGTTAATTTATGGTACAATAGTAATAGACATCTTGAACTTTACGAAAGGCAAAGTATTACCGATGCCTTTATTGTAGGCTTTGAGCTTTCTGAACAGTTAAATATTAACTTATTAAACGCCGTGAAGCATCCCTACGAATGGGTTGATAAAGATAACTGGAAAGAACAATTGTCTTAAAATACTTATTTAACCTCTTTTGTAATGACACCTACTCTTTGAGCGAAAAAAGCTAAATAAATAAAGCATAAAGCAGCAATCCAATAAGAAGGTAATATTCCTATAATATCAGCTAATTTCCCTTGTAAAGGCGGAATTATTGCACCACCTAAGATCATCATAATTAAAAACGCAGATCCTTGTGAGGTGTATTTACCCAATCCTTTTATGCTTAAAGCAAAAATACAAGGCCACATAATAGAACAAAACAACCCACCGCTAATAAAAGCAAAAAGAGCTACATAACCACTAGTAAACATGCCTATTAGCACAGCAACAAGACCTAATAGTCCAAAAATCTTTAAGGTTAGCGCTGGTTTGTCTTTGCCTAAGAAAAATCCGCCTATTTGTATGGCGATACATACTGCAAATAAAAATAAGTTAGACACATTAAATCCTGTAATATAGTTTACAAAAAGCACCACACCAAAAGCCACATAAGGCACTAGGATATATAACCATGTTTTTAGTTTATTAGAAGGATTAAACACTGTTATAGCTCCAGCCCAACGCCCAATCATTAATCCACCCCAATACAAGGAGATTAAAGGCGCTATTTCAGAATCATTCATAGCTCTTAAGCCTAAAGCATTGTAAGAAACACCATCTATCGTATTGGTAGCAAACTTGAGCAATTCACCTAAATTACTCTGAATAGTCACTTCTACGCCTACGTAAGTAAAGATAGCTAACATCCCTAATACAAGTTGCGGAAAACGCATAGCGCCCCATCCTTCACTATTCTTCTTTGCTAAATAGTTAGAGATTAACAAGACACTTACTACAGTAACCAAACCTAAAATGGATAACTTTAAAATAAAATCGTTATTTGGCGTTCCTGTATATTGATCAAAAATAAAATAGAAACATATCACTAGTAAAACCGTCATTATAGATAATGATTTAACTGCATTAGGCGCTTTTATTATTTCTGGATTAGCTTTGGCTTGTGGTAATTTTTTTGAAAAGAAAAATAAGGCTGCCGCTAAAAGGAATAACCCACCAACAGCTAAATAAAGGTATTGAATAGTTGATAATGAAATCTCATGGTTATCTATCATTTGTTTTAATTCGGCTCCCGTTTTTGGTGTAGAACCAAATAAAATAAGCGCAATAACAATCGGGCCTATGGTTGTTCCAAAAGAGTTCACACCTCCTGCCAAATTTAAACGATGCGCTCCTTTCTCTGGATCGCCTAAAGCAATGGCAAATGGATTGGCTGCTGTTTGCTGTAAAGAGAACCCTAAACCAACAACAAACAACGCAATAAGCACATAATAAAACACATTAGAATCGCCAGGACTAGCACCATTAATAGCAGGAAACATGGCTACTGCTCCTAAACAACTTAATAACAAACCGTAGATAATGCCATTTTTATATCCCCAACTATTCATAATATCTTTACCTAATGTATTCGATACAACAAACAGGAACAAAGCTCCAAAATAGTAAGCCCCGTAAAACGCAAAGTCTACTAGTTGAGATTGAAACTGATCGATATTGAAATAAGTTTTACAAAAAGGTATAAATACGCCATTGGACGCTGCAATAAATCCCCAAAAGAAAAACACTGTAACTAACGTATACAGTGCTTTATTGTAGTTTTTTTGTTCGGTCATTCTTTTTAATTTGTTGTAAGATAGTCTTTTTTAATTGATCTCTAATGTTACAGCTTTTTTATAACATTTGTAACAATTCCCCAAATGACAAATTCGTTTTCAGGCGAAATTTTTATAGGCTTATAGTTACGATTAGCTGGTAATAACCAAAGTCCATCTTTTTCTACTTTTAGGCGTTTTACGGTAAACTCACCATCTAAAAAACAAACCGCAATTTTATCGTTTTCAGGTTCTAGGCTTCTATCTATCACTAATAAATCGTTATCATCTAAACCTGCATCTATCATGCTTTGCCCACTAACTCTAGCAAAAAATGTAGCCTCTTTGTTTTTTACTAGCTCTTTATCTAACGATAAACGCTCTTCTTTAAAATCGTCTGCTGGCGATGGAAATCCTGCCGAGATACCAGAATCAAAAAAAATAGCACCTTCACTATTACTAGTATCTGGTAGAAAAAAAGTTAGGTTTGTCGTTTCTTTAGCTAGCATTTTACTGTTATTATTTGGTTGATATTTGTTGTGTATTTTAAAGATAACCGCTCTTGGCGCATTTTCCAAGTGCGTTCTAAATCCTGATTACCTAATTTTATTTTATAATCTTTATACTTTTTGTTTAGCTTATCTATAGCTAACATTAATGGTTTGTGTTTAGGGTTTTCATGCTCAAATAAATGTAATTGATAATTATTATTTGGCACTAATCCCATAACAATAACACCTGCGCGTTTATATTTTATACCAGGTTTAAACATATTTATTGCCGCTTTTACAGCTTGACTACTAATAATTAATGTCGAGTCTGTTGGATATGCTAGATGAATCGTCTTGCTCGTACGATGTTGTTCTGCTTCTTTTTTATGCCTATCGCTGCTTAAAGTTACTAATATCATATAACAACTAGATTGCTGTTTACGCAATTTTTCGGCACAACTTGTGGCAAAAGTAGACACACGTTCTTTAATATTATCTATATCTGAAAACGTATACTCGAAACTTCGTGTTGTAGCAATAGCTCTTTTATTGGTCACTTCATCTAGTTGAATACTTGGAATCCCTTCTAAATCGTTTTTTAACTTTAGTTCTGTTACAGAAAAATTGTTCCTTACCCAATCATTAGGTAATTGCGTAAAATCAAAAGCTGTATTACAGCCTTTTGCTTTTAATCGTTTTGCTAAACGACGACCAATACCCCAAACATCTTCAATTTTAAGCCATTTTAGCGCTTTTATCCGTTTGGCTTCAGAGTTAATTACATACACACCATTTGTTTCATTTGGAAATTTACGCGCTATTTTATTGGCCACTTTACTTAATGCTTTTGTAGGAGCAATACCTACACAGGTTGGAATACCTGTCCATTTTAAAATACGGCGACGCATTTGGGTGCCGTAGTCGTTAAAATCGTAATACTGAAATCCTTTAAATTGCAAAAAAGCTTCGTCTATACTATACACTTCAACATCTGGGGTAAATTGTTTAAGAATACTCATAACCCGGCTACTCATATCGCCATACAACGGGTAATTAGAAGAAAAAACGCGAATGTTGTTTTGTTTACAAAATGCTTCCCATTTAAAAATAGGCGCTCCCATGGGTAATCCTAATGTTTTTGCTTCGTCGCTACGAGAAATAACACAACCGTCGTTATTACTTAAAATAGCCACTGGTTGTCCTTGCAAGTTTGGGTTAAAAACCCGTTCGCAAGATGCATAAAAATTATTACAATCTACCAAGGCATACATAACAGTGAACAATTAGCAATCAACAACACAAAATTAAAAAAGAGTTGCCCTAAAATAGGAGAAGATAATAGAAAGATTTTAACAGGCTAACTATTTATTTGTCGAATGTAAAAAGACGAAAGACTTTATAAAATCAATCAGGAACATACTCTAAAATATCTGCTGGTTGACAATCTAATGCCTTACAAATAGCCTCCAATGTTGAAAAACGTACAGCTTTTGCCTTTCCTGTTTTTAATATAGAAAGGTTGGCTGTTGTAATGCCAATAATATCTGCTAGTTCGTTACTTTTCATGCCTCGTTTTTCCAATACAGCATCTAAATTTATTTGTATCGGCATAATTATATGGTTAAATCGTTTTCTTTTTTTATAACATATCCATGAGCCGTAACTCGACCAAAAACAATAAAAAACAGCCCTACAATAATTAACACAATATATAGGTTTTTAGAATCAAAATTCAAATATTGCCAATGTGAAAAATCAAAAGAAAATAGAAGAGGATATAAGCTTGAACAAAACCCTAATATTCCTGAAATAATAAAATATACTCCTGTTGTCTTAAAAAGTTGAGCATGTTTTTCTGAAAAATAATTAGATTTTGATAGTCGATTTAAAATTTTCATCAAATAAAAAACCCCTAAACAGAATAATAAAAACACACATCCTTTAACCAATGCTAATAGCTTAATATAAATGGGCACTCCTTCAGAAGAAAAGTGCCCTAAATGCAAAACATCCTTTTCAAAAACCAATCCTAAAATTGACAACACTACATTCCCTAATAAAGCTATAAGTAATATTGTAAATAGGGTAAAAATTAAAATATTTAATGCTTTCATAATTATATGGTTAAGTTATTTTCTTCTTTCATTTGTTTTGCCGAAGCAAAAGCCTCACTTAAAAACATCATAAAAAGTCCCATAATCAAGAATATCATAAATGTTGAATTTATGTTTATTGAAAACTGGCTAAATAGCACAAGATTTATAAGGAGTTTTAATACGGAAAAACCAAAGGCACACACAATAAATAGTCGGCCTATTTTTTTAAAATTTATTATTACATCATCTGAAAAATAATTGCCATGCGACATGATATCAACCGTTTGTTTTATTAAACGTATCGCGACAAAGTAAATGCCCAATACCGCAATCATGGAAACCACAATTATTAATGTTTCCAAGGTGTCTAGCATACCCAAATCAATTGGTTCCGAATCAAACATATTAACTTGATAGCTTTGATTAGTAAACAGCAAAATAGGCAAGGTTATTATACCAAAGACCAAAGCAATTAACATCAAGTAATAATAAATGTCAATGGCTGTTTTAAGAAGCTTGATAGTTTTCATAAATTATTGTTTTTCGATAACAAATATAAAAAAATTATCGAAAAACAATAATTTTAATCTACAATATCATTATAAGCTTGTTGTAGTTTTTTTACCACTTCTTTTATTTCATCTTCATTTAAATGTCCAAAACCAAACCTAATAGCACAGGTGTTTTTATTGTGATATAAAATGGTTTTAGGTAGAAATAAATCATGTTTTTTTGCCTTTTCGGCAAGTTTTACAAGCGATATTCTCGGAGTGAAATGTAACCAAATGGCTAATCCGCCAGAGGGTTTTTGACATTCAATTTTTGTTTTGAAATACTTTTTAAGGCAATCGCACAAATAATCTAATCGTTGCTTATAAACAGTGCTATTTTTTTTAATTAAGCGGTGTATTTCTCCTTCGGCAATAAGTTCAGATAACATTTGTTTCTGTATTAAATCGCCTTGCTTATCTAATATCTGTAAATAATTTTTAGCTTCATTAATTATATACTCTGGGGCAACAACAAACCCTATTTGAAAACTAGGAAACAACGATTGCCCTAACTTTCCTAAATAAATAACCATACCATGCGCATCGGAACTTGCCATAGGTTGCATGGCAGATCCTTCAAATTGAAAATCGTAATCGTAATCGTCTTCTATAATAGCAAACTTATAAGCTTTTGCTAACTGCAATAGTTTTAAACGTCGCTCGGCACTTAACGTTACCGTTGTTGGATAATGCCTATGTGCACATATGTAAACACATCGTATACTGCCTTTTGTAAAATGTGTTTTAATAAAGTCAACATCCATTCCATAATCATCAACAGGAATGGTTTTTACTGTAGCTCCCGCTTGTTGAAAAATCATGTTAGATTCATAATGACTTAAGATACCTACTAGCACAACATCCTTAGGCTTTATTAATAATTGCGACACAATGTACAGGCTCATTTCGGTACTTCGCGTACTCATAATATTTGCGGGCGTAATGTGAAATCCCCGCGTAGCGTTTAAATAATTGCTTAAATATTTCCCAAAATTATACGATTGCTCTCCTGCTCTATGCCATTTTGAAATTAAACCCGTGCGTTTCATAGAAGCACTATACCACCGTGAAAATTGATGTGTAGGATGTAAACGTAAATCGGGACGCCCATCATTAATACCATAAGTACAGCTTGAAAATTCTTGGGTGGAAGCTAAATTAAGTGACGGTTGAAAAGGAAATCCTGCACGCTTTGGATAATCTCTTACATGATCTATCCCATGTACTGTAGCTTTTATTGTGGCTGTTTTTTTCTCTGGAAGAAGCACAAAAGTTCCTTTGTTAGGAACAATATCCACCCAACCCTGTGACGCTAATTCTTCGTAAACCGCTACGGCTGTATTTCTGTTAATAGACAACAACTCACTAAATTTACGTGTACCGGGTAAAGCTGTACCTTCAAGTAAATAACCACGCTGAATAGCATTAATAATTTGTTGGGCTATCTGAATGTAAACCGCTGTAGGTTGTGCTTTTTCAAAAATAATGACTCGTTTTAATAAATTTTCAACCGGACTATTCATAGTTTTAAAGCTGGACTATTTTAATGATCCGGAAAGTTACGACTTTTGCCGCGTTAAAAACACGAACTAACAGTATTATGAAGTTTATATCCCTTTTTTGGTTATTTGTATTAGTTACACTTACAAGCTATGCACAAGAATTACAGCAGCAAGATCTAGATTCGGTTGTTATTACATCCTCTAGAATTGATTTACCGTTTAAAGAAAACTCAAGAAGCATTACTGTAATATCATCTAAAGATATTAAAGAAAGTCCTGCAACTAGTGTATCCGATTTATTACAACAAGTAGCTGGTGTAGATATAAGACGTCGTGGCTCGAATGGTATGCAAGGTGACCTTTACATAAGAGGTGGTGGTTTTGATCAAACGCTTTTATTAATTGATGGTATGAAAATGGACGATGCCCAAACGGGACACCACACACTTAATATGGCTTTACCGCTTGATGTTATTGAGCGTATTGAAATAATAAAAGGGCCTGCTGCTCGTGTTTTTGGGCAAAATGCCTTTACGGGCGCTATTAACATTGTTACCAAAAGTAATATAGAAAAGGTAAGTTCAGTAGGGTATCAATTAGGGTCTAATAACCAGCAATTAATAAATGGTACGTTTGGGTTTAATATCGAAGGATCGTCACATATCGTGCATGCATCCTCTAATACTTCAGACGGTTACCGCTATAATACCGATTATGAAAACAGAAACTATTTCTTAAAAAGTACCTTTAATCAAAATAAAAAAATGCCTATAAGTGTAACGGCAAGCTATCAAGAAAGAGATTTTGGTGCTAACGGATTTTATGCCTCACCAAGTGCTAAAGACCAATACGAAGAAACGAAAACAAGCTTACTAGGAGTTTCTTCTAATTACAGAAATGGAAACCTTACACTTAAGCCAAGATTATACTGGAAATGGAACCAAGATATGTACGTGTTTATAAGGCACAATCCAGCGGTTTACCGAAACTTGCACCAAACCAACAAAATTGGTGCAGAATTACACGGATCGTACAAATCTAACTTAGGTACTACAGGTTTTGGTGTAGATCTTGCCAAAGTGTATATTTCTAGTAACAATCTTGGACAACGTGATAGATTTATGACTAATGTATTTTTGGAACACCAATTTAAGTTACTAGATGATAACCTAGATATTACACCTGGTGTAGCAATAACGTATTTTTCCGATTTTAAATTCCATGCTTTCCCTGGTATCGATTTAGGCTATCAAATAAACGATAAACTTCGCGTGTACGGAAACATAGGATACACGTATAGAATTCCAACATATACCGATTTATACTATAGCGACCCAACTACCCTAGGAAACGAAAACCTTGATCCAGAAGAAGCCATAGCCGAAGAAATTGGTTTAAAATTCAATTCAGGAAAACTACAGGCAACTGCCACTGTATTTAATAGAGACTCTAGAAAATTAATCGATTTTGTAAAAGAAAACGATACCGATCTGTGGCAAGCCACTAATGTAAGAGATGTTAACACAAAAGGGGTAGAGTTACAAACAGATTATACCTTTAATTTGGCGCAATTACCTCAAAATATTTCTTTAGGATATACCTTTATCGATGATGATGTAAAAGCTGTGGCTAATAATTTCTCACGATATTCTATAAACTCTTTAAAGCATCAAGTTGTAGGAACTTTAAAAACATCGTTTATAAAACATTTAAGTCATAATATTGTTTATAAATATCTAGAACGCACAACAGGGCAATCGTATATTGTTCTTGATGCCAACATTACGGCAACCATAAACCAAAAGTTAAACCTATCACTTATAGCTAATAACATTTTTAACCAAGATTATTACGAAACTAATTTAGTTCCTATGCCAAAGGGTAATGTTATTTTTGGTATTAATTACAGGTTTTAACATAACATAAATAGTATTTAGTAACGTTTTCTTAACTTTGATTTTTAAATTTTAAGAGACGTTGAAATTACAACTTCAAGATATTCCTCGGGTTAAAAACATTTCCAAAGAGGACTTTATAAAACACTACTACAAACCACAGAAACCTGTGGTTTTAGAACAGTTTATTGAAGATTGGCCAGCCGTTTCAAAATGGAATTTAGACTATATAAAAACCATTGCTGGCGATAAAACAGTACCATTATACGATGACAGACCAGTAGATTATAAAGATGGGTTTAACGAGCCACATACCAAAATGAATTTGGGCGATTATGTCGATTTGCTTAAAAAAGAACCGACCAAATACCGCATTTTCCTTTGGAATATTCTAAAAGAAGTCCCTCAGTTACAAAAGGATTTCTCATACCCAAAATTAGGTTTAAAATTCTTAAAAGGGTTACCTATGCTATTTTTTGGTGGTGAAGACTCGTACACATTTATGCATTACGATATTGATTTGGCCAACATTTTTCATTTTCATTTTGAAGGAGAAAAAGAAATCATTCTTTTTAATCAAGACCAAAGTAAATACTTGTACAAAGTACCACATTCGCTTATCACGCGAGAAGATATTAACTTTTCAAACCCAGATTTTAACCAATGGCCAGCCTTACAATATGCCAAAGGATTTAAAACACAATTAAATCATGGCGAGGTACTTTATATGCCGGAAGGTTATTGGCATTACATGAAATATGTGACTCCTGGCTTTTCTATGAGTCTAAGAACTATAGCAAAGCGTCCTAAAAATTTAAGCAAAGCGCTTTACAACATTTTTATCATGAGACATTTCGACAACCTAATGCGACGTTTAAGAGGGCAACGTTGGATTGATTGGAAAAATGACCAAGCCATAGAAAAGACCAACGGCTATATTAAAAACTTATAATATATTTGCGCCCTCAAAAAAAACAGATAAACACTTTATTATGAAAAATTTACTTGTTATTATCACATTATTATCCTTTGCTTTTGCAAACGGGCAAGCCTTTTCTGGAAAAGGAGACCAAAAACTACAAGTTGGCGCTAACTTTCAAGATAGTGCAACAGGAGTTAATGTAAGTTACGATCTTGGTTTAGGCGAAAATATCTCAGTTGGTATAACATCTACCTATGCGTTAGGCATTTCTAATGGTTTAGAAGACGATGTGGTTGATCTTAATGGCAAAACTATTGTTGAAAAAGCCGGTTTTTTAGATCGATTTGATTTAAAAGCACGTTTTAATGCCAATATTGGTAATGTATTAAATATAGACGAGAACTTCGATTTATATCCAGGATTAAACCTTAGTCTTAAAAACTTTGGAGGACACGTTGGTGCAAGATACTTTTTTACCGATGGGTTTGGTGTCTATTCCGAAGCCCAATTCCCTATTGCTAAATACAACGACAAGCTAACTCGCGCAGAGCATATTCACAACCAATTTACGGTTAATTTAGGCGCTGTTTTTAATTTATAATAACATGCATTTTGAATAAAAAAAGAGCCTAAAAAAGGCTCTTTTTTTATGGAATTAACTCGTTTACTTTCTCATAAACCAAATGCGATTCCCAACCACGATACAATAAGTAATTAGCAAGCTTTTTACGCTTTTTCCAGGCATTTGTTTCCTTTATAGCATTTAAACGCTTAGATGCTAACATATGAAATGTTTCATAATATTCAACCTCCGATATTTGTGCTAAAGCTTTAGTTATGTTGTAAGTAGAAATATTGCGTTGTTTTAATTCACGCTTAAGTCGGTGTTTTCCCCATTTTTTTAATCTAAACTTACCGCGTACAAAAGCTTCGGCAAAACGTGTTTCATTTAAATAGTTATTTTCTATAAGGTGCGACACAATAACATCAATAGCTTGAGGAATCATATGCATTTGCTGCAACTTATCAACCACCTCTTTATGGCAACGCTCTTGGTAAGCACAGTAATTTTCTAAGGTTCGCTTGGCCTCATCAACCGTATATGTTTTGTGTTGTGGCATGTGGGTAAAAATAATAACATTTTGTTAATAATATATAAACCTCAACAACTTGATTTGTAGACGATTTCACATATATTTGTAGGCCTTATTTTTTTTAATAGCAAAAAATTTCCCTTATGATTAAAAAATACGCGTTCTCATTAATAGCTTTTTTAAGCCTTATTGTATCTGGATTTGGGCAGATATACCATGAAGATTTTACAGGACAAAGTGGCAAAGGTGCAACTGGACCAACCCCCACTATAGATTTAAGTGGTGTAACTTGGTCTATAGATATTTCCTCTAGTATTTTAAGTGCTAACACTGATTGGTTTCGCGTTGAAAATGAAGTTTTTGAAGCAAGAGATATCGATGGTGATGCAATTTGGTATTCTCCCTCAATTAATATATCTGCTTATACAAATGTATACTTTAGTTTAGATGCATCGGAAAATGGAACTATGGAGTCTGGAGATATTTTTGATACTGAATATAGAATAGATGGTGGTGCTTGGATAACTGCTGAAACTAATGGTAATCTAAATGATGACTTCACTAATGCAACTGTTTCTCAGATAGGATTAACAGGCACAACCCTTGAAATAAGGGTAATTATAAATAATAATGCTAGTGCTGAATATCATAGGTTAGACAATATTATTGTTGATGGCACCCCAACCTCAGACAACACCATAACCGTAACACAAGCAACAGGTGGTACAATTACGCCAGGAACAATTGGGGTAGCCAATAACGACGATCAAGCCTTTACAGCAACGCCAGATAGCTGCCATACGTTTGATTACTGGCTAGTTGATGGCGCTAATGCTGGAAACACCAATCCTTATACCTTTACCAATGTTACAGCAGACCATACTATTACAGCCGTTTATATAGCGGATACTTTTAATATTACTGGATCTGCAGGTGCCAATGGAAGTATCTCTCCTAGCGGAACTTCAACAGTAGACTGTGGTGATGATATCACCTATACCATCACACCAGATGCTGGTTATGCTGTACAAGATGTTTTAGTTGATGGCGTATCGGTAGGTGCTGTCACCTCTTACGATTTTACTAATGTAAGTGAAGCACATACCATTAGCGTAACGTTTGAAATTTATACTGGGCCTTGTGGTTTTGAATCTTTTGATAATTCTAATGCTACTGCTTCATATAGTGATAATAGTTACATTGGAGACAATGGAGTAACTTGGACCTACATTGAATCTAGAGACGAAAATGGTGACGCTAATGGTTCTGGAATTAATGGCAATGCCCTCTTGCTAAGAAGAAGCTCTGACAACAGTAGTATTTCATCAAGTTTAGTGCCTAATGGAATTGGTGATTTTTCTGTAAAGCTTTATAAAGGTTTTACAGGAAGTGGTGATAGACAAGTTGAGCTTTTTGTCAATGGTATTTCACAAGGAACCTCAACTCCTTTTGATGATTTTAATGAACATATCTTTTCTGTTTCTGGAATTAATATATCTGGTGATATTACCATCGAATTACGAAACATAACAGGAAGTCATATCATCATTGATGAAATTGAATGGACATGTTATTCATGTGTCACACCAGCAGATCCTACAGGAACAATTTCTGGAGCAACACCTGTTTGTGCGGCTAATACCACATTAAGTTTTTCGGGAACGGCACCTGCCAATGTAGTTTACTACTGGCAAAGTGCATCGTTAGGAGAAGATCTAGCAAACGATGCTGCAAGCGACTTAACAGTTAGTACTTCTGGCGATTATTATGTAAGAGCCTACAACACAATAGAAGGTTGCTGGTCGGATGGTGAGATTGGCCCATATAATGTTTCAGTAACGTCATCAGCACCAACCATAGATACACATCCTAGTGATATTACAACGGGTGTTGGCGGGTCGGCATCGTTTATGGTGTCTAGTCCAAATGCTGTAAGTTACCAGTGGCAAGAATCGACAGATGGTGGCAGTACATGGTCCAACATAGGAACCGATTTAAGTGTGCTAGTTGTTAACAATCTTCAATTAGCTGATGATGGCAATTTATACCAAGTGATTGTAACCAATATCTGCGGAAGCACAACGTCTAATTCGGCAACAGTATCGGTAACTACGTCAACAATATTCAACCCTGGAGAACTTATTTTTGTAGGCTATGATGGCTCTATATCTGGATCTAACGATGAGTTTTTAATTGCCACTCTGGTTGACATTACCGCTGGCACAGAATTCTCTTTAGTAAATTCACGTTATGAAGCTGGTGCGCCAGCTAATGTTAGAACCCAAAAATGGGGAGGAGGAAGTGATGATCCTGGAGCTGAGCCATTCGAAACTAAAATAACCTACACAGGAACCTCTGTTATTCCTGCTGGATCTGTACTCCGCTTTGAAGTAGAATTGTCCGACAGTTTTATTGTTTCTGCTAGTGTAACCGAAGGTATAACCACAACAACTAGAACCTCTGATTTCAGTGCCAATGTTATAAGGTCTGAACCTTTTCAATATGCAAATATCTCCACAAGTGGAGCTGACCAATTATACCTTATGCAAGGTGATTTTATTTCAGATGGTACTATAGATGCCAACGAAGCAAATTATTACTTTTCTGGAGTATTATTACACGGTATTACTATAGATACACCTTGGGTACCTTTAACAAGTGCTTGTAGTAGCACGAATCGAGAATCACGTTTACCTGCAGAATTACGCTGTTTTAACGTTGAAAGCGAATATGATATTAGAGGGTATTATGAAAACGATAAAGAGCATGGCCTAGCAACCATAAGAACCATTGTAAATAATGTCTCGGATGTTGCTGGTAACTGGACTCTAGGTTCATATAATTTCGACCCAACAGATAACTCCGCTTCAAGTGCCGGAAAAACATTTACCATAAGCCCAAGCAACCCTGCAGGACAATGGGTTGGCGATGTAGACACTAACTGGTTTAACTGTGCTAATTGGGAAGGTTTGGCTGTACCAAAAAATGCCACTAATGTTACCGTTGATGATTCAGCTTCCAATATAGCAACTATTGATTATACTGCTGATTACTCAGATGAATTTAACGACATTGCCCGTTGTAATAACTTAACTATTGATGGTCATACCGTTAACTTATCTGGAAGCGTCAATAACATTCTAGAAGTTCATGGTAATTTACAAATAGACGCCAATCCTACAAGTTTATTAAATATGGATGATGGTAGTACAGCTACGGACGACGGTTTACTATATTTATATGGCGACTGGACTAACAACCAAGGAACGCTAGCATTTGAAGAAGGTAATGGTACTGTTATTTTTACAGGAACCACAGATCAAATAATTTATTTTAATCCACAACCACCATTGCCGCCAATTACTACTGAGCAATTTTTTAATGTCGTACTAGATAACAATTTTACCACAGGCATTTCTGGAGAATTATATGCAAACGGTAACTTAACTATTAATAACTCTAGAACACTTACAACTTCTAGCGACGACTATGTTTATGTAAACCTATCCGTAATTAATAATGGTACATTTAACATAGAAAATAATGGATCTTTAGTTCAAGGCGATGACTTTAGTGTAAATACAGGAACTTTAAACATGGAACGCTTAGCATCGGTAAGAAATTTAGATTACGTTTACTGGTCTTCACCTATTTCTGGGTTTAACGTTAGTAATATTTCTTCTACATCGCGCATTTATAAATGGGATCCAACAATAACAAACCCTAATGGTGGACAAGGCAACTGGGTATCGGCCGTTGGCGAAACTATGGAACAAGGTGTTGGTTATATTGTTAGAGGAAATAATGGCCAAGGTGAACCTAGTTCAAGTACTGATTTAAATTTTGAAACAAACTTTAACAACGGGGTACCTTTTAATGGGTATTTCACCGTTGATGTTTCTAGAGGCGATGATGCTGCAAGCGATGATGATGATTGGAACCTAATAGGAAACCCATACCCATCGGCAATAGATGCTTACGAGTTTTTAACAAATACTACTAACGCTACTGTTTTAGATGGTTTTGTAAATCTTTGGACGCATGGCACATTACCCGATGCCGCGATTGTTGACCCATTTTATGACGATTTTGGTGCTAACTATACAGCTAGCGATTATATTCCTTATAATGCCTTAGGTAGTGGTGCTGGTCCTGGACAAACGGTAATAGCCGCCGGGCAAAGCTTTATGGTAAATATGCTTGATGGTGCCACAACCACTGAACAAATAGAATTTAGAAACAATATGCGAGGTACTGCTTTTGATAACTCTCAGTTTTACAGACAAGCTAATACAGAACGTCATCGTATTTGGCTTGATATAATTCATGACAATCAATCTTTAGGTCGCATATTATTAGGATACAATGCTAATGCCACCGCAGGTAGAGACCGTCTTTATGACGCCATAACAGATAATCAAAAGTTATATTCATTAATAAATAATGAGAAATTTAGCATACAAGGACGTTATCCATTTCATATTGATGATACTTTCCCAATAGGTTACGAACTTGATAATGCAGGAAATTACACTATAGCCATTGCTTATTTTGATGGTATGTTTGATGGCGAACAAACCGTTTATTTAAAAGATAATGATTTAAACTTTATCCATAATTTAACTAATGCACCTTATCATTTTGCTTCTGAAAATGGTGAATTTAACAACCGTTTCGAAATTGTGTTTAGAGAAACCTCTTTATCTGTTGAGGAGAATTTACTGTCTAACAACAACCTCACAATCATTGAGCTACAAAACGACAATGTACAATTTTCGGTTAATGACAGACATAAAATTACCTCTATTGAAATTTTAGATTTACTTGGAAGACAAATTTATACTTTACAAGGCACTAACTCTAGCAAAGTAACACACAACTTATCTAACTTAAGTAGTGCTACTTACATTGCTAAAATAACCTTGGCTAACGGACAAGTTATTAATAAAAAAGCGATAAAGAAATAAGTCAAAGTAACTATGACTAAAAAAAGCGCTGTAGAACACAGTGCTTTTTTTAGTTATAAACTATACGTTAGGGATACTAAAAAATTTCTCCCAGCAGAAGCTATTCCAGAAGAATACGTTTTATAACGCTGGTCGGTAATATTCTCTAAACCTGCTATAATTGTTGTAGATGGCGACAAGTTATATTTCGTTTTAAGGTTAACCGTATACCATGACGGTGCATAAGGATTACCATTAGCATCTAACGCATACATATAAGCTTTACCTTGTTCTGAAAGTGCTAATTGATTATGCGATAATTCGCCATTATAATTTGCATAAAAATCAACTTTAAGTTTTTTATTTTCCCAGATAACATGAGTATTCCCAAATTGTGGCACTACATGTCTTACAGGAACGTCTTTGCCATTATCATCTTCATTACCTCCTATAACATTATATTGGGATGTTAATTTTAATTGATTGCTAATATGTAATTGAAGCCCCATTTCAAACCCATAAATATTAGCATGAGACCCATTTTGAATCGCTTGAATATTACTTAACTCCCCATCATACATAATTTGTGATTCGCCGTTTAAACTATAATCTCTACGTACAAGCGCATTATCTAAATAGGTATAATAAGTGGCCAGATCTATTAAAAATATTTGATTAAAATTAAGTCCAAGACCTATTTCAGCATTATAAGCATATTCTGGTTTTAAATGGTTGTTTGGCACCACTACAGAGCCCGGTTCTGAATCGAAAACCTTACCTACATCATCTATATTAGGTGCTCGAAAGGCTGTTGATGTATGGATTTTCCATCGCATAACTTCATTAGGAATCCAACTAACTCCCAAAGAACCTGTTAACGCATCAGAATTGATTTTTGTGTCGTTAAAAGGTAAGTTTAAAAAGGTATTATTATCGGAAAAGTCGGCATACGTACTTATATAATTATAACGAAGCCCCGATTGTAAAATAAATTGCTCGCGTGGTTTGTACTTCAAGTTTAGATAAGCTGCTGCCGATTGCCAATTTGAATTGTCCGGATATCTAGATACAGTATTGTTAGTTATTCCATTTACAATATTTTGCTCTTTTCCTTTGGAGCTTACTTTATTAAATACATATTCAGCACCATAGAACAACTCGGTTTTTTGAGAAAGTAGTTTTTCAAAATCGGCATTAAACGAAAGCGCATCAACTTGTTCTTCTCGTATGTTTTTTATTGATGACTGATAATCCCTGTCATGCCTACTTTCTGTAAAACTTTGATAAGCTAAAGTGGTTTGCACTTTATCGTATAAATTTGAACGGCTACTTAATTTAGTAAATTGAAGATTTCCCATAAACCATTTTTGAGGGCCATAATACCATTCTGCAGATCGTAAATTTTCACCACGATAACGAATTAATCTATCATATCTTGGGTAATTCGATGTTTCGGAAAAATGCAACCCTAAATCAAAAGTTACGTTATTGTTTGGTTGAAATGCCACCTTTTGCACGACATGTGTTTGATTGTAGCCTGTTGGTTTTTGTACTTTTGGGTTATCGTTGTGCTTTATATAATCATTTCCGGTATGATCTTGCACCACATATTCGGGTCTTAAATAATCTTTTGGGCCATGGCTTCCCATTCGTAAATCATCAAAATCACTATAACTTACACTGGTTAAAAATGCCCATTTTTTAAAGCCAAAATTAACATCAAAATGGCCTGTTTTTTCTTGATTTGCTGTGGCATATCGCGCTGTAGTATTTACCTCTAATTTAAGAGTATTGGTATAAGACAATTGGGGCTTTTTAGTGTAAAACCCCATAACGCCACCAACAGCGTCGCTACCATAAACAACCGATCCCGCACCAAGACTAATTTCTGTTCGTGCTACAGAAAAAGGATCGATAGAAATAACGTTTTGTAAATTTCCGCTTCTAAAAATGGCATTGTTCATACGCACACCATCTACTGTTATAAGAAGTCTGTTTGTTGAGAATCCTCTTATCATGGGGCTGCCACCACCTAATTGACTTTTTTGCACATAAACAGCTCCTGTGTTTTCTAATAAATCGGCACTAGTTTGTGGTGCGTTAAATGCTATATCTTCTTTATGAATACTTATTATTTTTTGAGGAATGTCTTTTTTCTTTTGCTCAAATTTAGACGCAGCTATAAACACTTCATCAAGACCTTCCACCGTAGGTGTTAGGTAAACAATGCTTCCTATCTGCGATTTTTTCATACTTAAATCTTGATAAAGCATATGGTTAAATATGATGTTATCGTTTTCTAAAAACTCTGAAATATTAGCTTCACCATCAAAATTAGTAATTGTAGAGATGTTTTTTAATGTATTATAAATAGTTACTCCTGGAATAGGTTGTTTGGTGACTTTATCTAATACTTTAATTTGTTGAGAAAACGCAACACCAACAATTAGAAAAAAAACTAGTGTCCAAAAATATTTCATAGGGTTTGTTAGTTAAATACTTGGTGTAATACACTTAAAGATTTTGGTTTTTTAAAGCCTTCTATGTGTAATTCGTAATACATTAAAAGGACATTTAAAAAGTTTTGTCTTTGTAAAGCATCCATTTTTATATTATTTAATCCCTCAAAACCTATGCCTAACATAGATTTTAAAATCATTAAATTATTTCCAGAAACAGCAAATTTATTAGGATTGTTTTGAAATTCGCCTTCTACTAAATTAAAGTAATTAGCAGACAAGTTTGAGGTATCTGGATAAAACCCTAAATGCTTGGTTAGTTTTAATAAGAAAAATAAATGAAAGTTTGAAAATTTATGTTCTGTATCCAACCATAACATTGCATGTTCTATAAAACTGTATAATGTTGCGTTTTTTTCTTCTTCTTTAAGAACTTGGCTTAAAATTTCGGAAAGAAACATGACAATAGAGCTTTTTAACACATTGGTATGAATGCTGGAATAAACATGATCTACTTTCATGTCTTTTACAGACTGTAAAGATGAGGTGTTTTTATGAACAACTTCCAGGTTTAGCTGAGACAATAACTGGAAATAAGCGGCTTTTTGATGTCCTTTTCTAGATTTAAAAACGCCTCTTATAATATAATTTACTGTTCCAAATGTTTCGGTATAGCATTTTACAATTAAATCGCTATCTCTGTATTTAATTTTTGATAAAACAATGGCACGAGTAGAGGCTTGCATTATCTAATTACCATTAATTTTAAGACTTTTGTTTCTAGAGAGTCTAAATCGGTTAACATGACTAAATACACCCCTGATGCAACGGTGTTATTTGCTAAATTTTTCCCATCCCAAAAAGCAGAGCCGCCATCAATTTCTAAATGGTAGCCTTTGTATCTTAAATTAACATTTGATTGGGCTTCGGCTACCAGATTACCCTCTATATCGGTAATTTTTATATTAACATTTTCTGGCAACCCTCTAAGCTTTACTTTCTTTTCTGCCATATTAAAATCTGGCCTTATAGGATTAGGGTAAACAAACGCTTCTTCAAAATCTTCTTCGGTGCCAGAGCTTCCAGACCCATAAGCTAACAAACCTTTGTCGGTAGCGATATACACTTTACCGCTAGTATCATCTATAGAAACATCAATAACATTGTTTGATGGCAATGGAGAGTTATCTTTTGTGAAGTGAAAAATGGTTTCTTGTCCATCTGGAGAAAAGTAAAACAACCCCGAACCTGTAACGCCTACCCATTTGTTATTGGCGCCATCAACTTCAATATCGGAAATAGCTTGTTGGTATAATAGCTCTGCAGGTTGCCCATTAGCATCAAGAATTATAATCTCTTCTACTTGAACATCTTCATTAAAAAAATTACTGGTATTGTAAAGCACTCTTAACCCACTAAACGTTCCTACCCAAATACGATTATTGTTATCTAACGCTAAACTTGTTACAAACGCATTAGACATGTTATCCTCTTCAGAGTTTAAACTTTTTAATTGTACCCCATTATTATTATTAAATCCTATTAATCCATAATTATATCCGCCTATCCATTTCGTTCCATTATTATCTATTTCTATATCGCTATATCCCCATTCTCCACCTAAAGCATCTGGGATTAGTTCGGTAAAGTCGTAGCCTTGCCATTGACCGGTTGTTGGGTCATAAGATTTTAAAGGTCTTGCAACACGTCCTGTCATTGTCCATAATACACCATTAGAATCAAACTTTGATGCACTTACGCGAATACTTTTATAATTAGGAGAAGACTCTATAACTAAAGACTCCAAACCACTATTGTCTTCATTAAATAAAACAGTTGGCGAGTTGTTTACTACTTCTAATAATCCATCATGAAACGAACTTATATAAGCTTGGTTGTTATTAAAAGGGTTTACTGCTATTTTGTTAAGGTTTCTTGCTCCTAAAACACTATTAGAAGGAATGTTTACCCAATCATCTCCTGTTAAATGACTTATACCTCTATTTCTTAAAGGAGAGGGAAGATAAGTTAGTGTATAATCGCCAAAAGTTACCCAAAGGTTATTCGCTGAAGCTTCTATTGCAAAGGAGTTATTTAATAGTGGGCCATCAGGATGGATTTCTTCAAAGATAACGCCATCAATTAAAGCTGTTTTTAAAATACCGTGATTTTCTGTTCCTATATATAAAAACCCTGAATGAAAACTTGCTGATGTAAAACTTGTATTTAACTCTTCGTTAAATGTTGCGTTAAGTATTAAATTGAAGTTTACATCGTAAACATACACATCATTTTGGGTTGTTATTAAGAAATAATCATCGTTTGATTTGACATCTAAAATAGGGGCGTTTAAAATGGTTAACTGATTTAAAGTTCCGTTTTCAATTCTATATACTCTTCTATTTCCTCTTATCGCAAATACATTATCTAAATGTTCTTGTACGCTTACAAAATTTCCTCCAGCAATCATACTCCATTCTTGAGAATCTATTAAATTATCGCTCGCAACTAAGGCTTGTTTAAGGCCATTACCATCAAAACATGCCGCATAAATATAATCGTCATGGACAGTGGTTTGTTCTACACGTATTTGAGCGCCATTGTTGCCTATGTAATAGGTGTCTCCAAATTCTAAACGAGCTAAATCGTAAACCGATATTCCAAAATCGGTAGCAATATAAACAACTCCATTGTACTCATTAAAATGATTAATACGCTTATTTGTAGGTGGTATTGTAGGTTTATCTAAAATATCTACTACCGTTAAAACATTTACCTCTCCATCGATAACAATTTCTATCAAGCCATTATCGTAACCGATTAATAACAGTCCATAATTTTGACTGTAGTGAATTGTAGAAATGTTTTCTCCTGAAAGTCCATTTATAGTCGATATTTTTTCAATTTCAAACGTATTAACATCATAAGTAAAAATAGCGTTTTCAGCTGCTGCATAAATTTTATTTTCGCTTCTAGAAGTATCTTTAATATTTAAATATGAATAATGCCCTTCCCAAAGTGCAGAATAGTCTTGAGACTGCATTAATGTTGCGAAAAGTGTTATAACAATTACTAGAATTTTACGTTTCATAGCCTACTTAAAAGTTCAAATATATTTATATATAACGAGTTTTATATTAAAAACATATAGATATAATAAAAAAGCCTCCTTTTAAAAGGAAGCTTTTTAAAAAAAATTATTGTAATTATTAGGTTATATAACGCCTTGTGCTAACATAGCATCTGCTACTTTTACAAATCCTGCTATATTGGCTCCTTTTACATAGTTTACATAACCATCTTCTTCTGTACCAAAGTCAATACAAGATTTATGAATATCTTCCATAATTTCTTGTAATTTTTTATCTACTTCTTCTCTTGTCCAGTTAAAGCGCAATGAATTTTGAGTCATTTCAAGACCTGAAGTTGCTACACCACCAGCATTTGATGCTTTTCCTGGCGCAAAAAATATTTTGGCATTATGGAACACTTCTATAGCGCCTTTTGTAGATGGCATATTAGCACCTTCACTAACACATATACATCCATTTTCTACTAATTTTTTTGCATCTTCTTCGTGTAATTCGTTTTGTGTTGCACAAGGAAGTGCTATATCACACTTAACACCCCAAGGCGTTTCTCCTTTGTGGAATTCGGCATTTGGATATTTTTCTAAATACTCATGTATTCTAGCTCTTTTATCATTTTTAAGGTACATGATATGTGCAAGTTTCTCCTCATCAATACCATCCTTGTCATAAATAAATCCTGATGAATCTGACATGGTTAAAACGACTCCTCCTAATTGAATAACTTTCTCTGCAGCAAACTGCGCTACATTACCAGAACCAGAAATCACTACATTTTTACCATTAAAAGAATCGCCTTTTGTATTTAGCATACTGTTAGCAAAATACACATTACCATAACCTGTGGCTTCTGGTCTAATTAAAGAGCCTCCCCAAGACAATCCTTTTCCTGTAAGCACTCCTGTAAATTCATTTCTAATTTTTTTATACATTCCAAATAGATACCCTATTTCGCGAGCACCTACTCCTATATCTCCTGCAGGAATATCGGTATTTGGACCTATGTGTCTAAATAGTTCCGACATGAAGGCGTGGCAAAAACGTCTTATTTCGCCATCACTTTTTCCTTTAGGATCAAAGTCACTACCACCTTTTCCGCCACCCATTGGTAGCGTGGTTAAACTGTTTTTAAACACTTGCTCGAACGCTAAAAACTTTAAAATACTTAAGTTAACCGTTGGATGAAACCTTAAACCACCTTTATATGGCCCAATAGCAGAATTCATTTGAATTCTATACCCTCTATTAACTTGTATTTCTCCTGCATCGTCTACCCAACAAACTCTAAAAGATATAACACGTTCTGGCTCAACCATTCTTAAAAGAATATTTTTACCAAAATAAATGTCATGCTTTACTATGTAAGGTATTACAGTTTCTGCAACTTCCTCAACGGCTTGTAAAAACTCAGGTTCGTGCCCATTTCTGACCTTTACCTGTTCTAAAAATGCTTCTACTTTATCTCTCATTTATCTTTAAATTATGATATTGTTATTGAATGTAAAATAATAAAGAGCAAATATACGGTATCTTTAAAAAAGAAAAGATTTTTTTTAAAATTTCATATTTATTTAACCCTAGATTATCAAATTCCAATAAATCTTTATAAAAATAAAGATATCTCATTTAAACATTTAATTTGGTAGCTTTTAGGGTTTTGCTATATTTGTTACATTAAGTGCTCTATTTTTGATACCATACTATGCTGAATTTAAAATATTTATCCGCCTTAGCCCTGTTTGTAAGCGGAATTCAATTAGGGTTTTCCCAATTGGGATTTTCTCATGAAATTGGAGCTATTGTAGGTCCTGTACAATTTAGATCGGATTACGGTATCCGTAATAATGAAGAAACAAACTTTGGCAATACAGGCATAGGTGTCGGCATTATTCATTATATAAATTTCTCTTATAGAGCAGATTGTAATTGTTACTCGACCGACACGTATTTTAACGATCATTTTAAATTAAGAAGTGAAATTTCTTGGAATAAAACAAAACTTAAGCACTATGGGCGTTGGGTTGCTCCAGACAGAACAAGTGATAATGCAGATAAGTTAAGAGCACATACAGGAGAAGCTCAAAATTTTGATATTGGTATGCAACTTGAATACTTCCCGTTAAGTATTAGATCATTCCAAGCATTTAGTTACCGTTTTGCGCCTTTTGTTAGTTTAGGAGCTCACTACACCTCTTCTAGACCTAAAGCACAAACCACTTATGGTAGCGGAAACGTTATGGATGAATCTTCGATTTATTCTTATTGGTATGAAGACGAGTCTCAATTACCTGCTTTAGCTCCTGGCGAATTAAGAGAGTATCCTATTAATACTGAAGCAACCGATGCTTGGTCTGTTGTAGCTAGTGTTGGAGTAAGGTATAAACTTACCAAGTTGTCCGATTTAATGTTAGATTTACGTTGGCAATATTACTTTAGCGATTGGATTGATGGGTTTAACCATCAACTAGATTACAACAAACATAACGATTGGTTAGTGTGGCTAAATTTTGGATATATTTATTATTTAGATTAGATAGAAAAACTATATATTAAAAAAAGCCTAAACAGTTAAGTTTAGGCTTTTTTATATTATAAATAGGTTACTGTTATCCTATAGCTTGTTTTAAATCTTCAAGTAAATCGGCTTCATCTTCTATACCAACACTTAATCTTATTAACGAATCTACCACGCCTGTTTTTTCACGTTCTTCTTTTGGTATACTAGCGTGTGTCATACTTGCTGGATGGCCTGCTAAAGACTCTACTCCTCCAAGAGATTCGGCTAGAGTAAACACTTTTAAATTTTCAACTATTTTAATTGCATCTTCGTAACTATTCCCTTTTGTAGTAAAAGAAACCATACCTCCAAAATCGCTCATTTGAGATTTTGCGATATTATGATTAGGATGACTTTCAAAACCTGGCCAATAAACATTTTCAATTTTTGGGTGATTATTCAAGTACTCGGCTACAGCACGACCATTTTCGCAGTGACGCTGCATACGAATATGAAGTGTTTTTATACCGCGAAGTACTAAAAAACTATCTTGTGGCCCACAAACTGCACCACTAGCATTTTGGATAAAATACAACTTATCTGCAAGCTCTTTATCTTTTACAACCAAAGCACCCATAACGACATCGCTATGACCGCCTAAATATTTTGTAGCAGAATGCATTACTATATCAGCTCCTAAATCTAATGGTTGTTGTAAATACGGGGTGGCAAAAGTGTTATCTACTGTTAAAATTAAATCGTGTTTTTTAGCAATGTTAGCAGCTGCTTTAATGTCAATAATATTCATCATTGGGTTCGTTGGCGTTTCAACCCAAATTAGTTTTGTATTATCATTTACATAGTTTTCAATATTTGTAGCATTTTCCATGCCTACAAAATGAAACTTAATACCAAAACGTTCAAAAATACTTGTAAACAATCTATAACTTCCACCGTACAAGTCGTTTGTCGAGATAACCTCATCGCCAGGATTTAAGAGTTTCATTACGGCATCAATAGCAGCTAAACCAGACCCAAATGCTAAACCAAAATTCCCATTTTCTATACTTGCTAAAGCATTTTCTAAAGCCGATCTTGTTGGGTTTTGCGACCTAGAGTATTCAAATCCTTTGTGTCCTCCAGGAGTAGACTGCGCATAGGTTGATGTTTGATAAATTGGAGGCATTACTGCACCGTAAGCTTTATCATGTTCTTGACCTCCGTGTATCGTTTTTGTGTTAAATTTCATATATCATTTCTTTTCTTATTGCAACAAATTTAAGGTTTAATTCGGTCTATTCAAATGGATGCAGTACCTTTAGTCTATGTTTAACAAAAACTTGTCTATAATGATAAAAAGACTCGCTTTTTTAAGTCTGTTAGCACTTCTTACGTTTTCCTGTGAAGAAGATATTTCCATTACTTTTGAAGGATCTATTATCTCTCCAAAAACCACAGCCGATATTGACATTTTATACCCAAAAGCAAAAGAAAATCATACTGTTGCAAAACAAATCAATAATAAAATAGAGCACTATATTGCACAACAAATTAATTTTAAAGATACGTCTAACACCCTTTCTATAAAAGAGGTTATTTCTAAATTTGATAATGAATTAAAACAGTTTAAAGCAGATTTCCCAGAAACACCACAAGAATGGGAAGTGAATATTGAAGGCGAAGTTTTATTACAAACACCAGAAATTATTTGCATTGGCATGAGCTCTTATATGTATACTGGTGGCGCCCACGGAAACGACAGAATAGACTTTTTAAATTTTGATACAGAAACGGGAAAATTAATGGCTATAGCAGATCTTATCACTAATATAGATGGATTTAGTAAATTAGTTGAAACCCACCTAAAAAAAGAAATTGAAACCAATAAAAACGACACTATTGAAAATTACTTCTTTGGGCAAGGTTTTACACTTCCAGAATCTTTTGGATTTAATGATATAGGTGTTATTATTTTGTATAATCAATATGAAATAGCCTCTTACGCACAAGGTATTACAGAGTTTGTTATTCCTTATAACGAAGCTGAACCTTTTTTAAAAATAATGCCCTTATAAAAACTTTAAAAATCATGACATTTTTTTACTTAAAAACATGTAATACGTGTACAAGAATTATTAACGAGTTAAATCTACCTAGTAATGTTGTTATGCAAGACATCAAATCGGAACCAATTACCGTAAAACAACTTGACGAAATGCATAAACTAGCTGGTAGTTACGAAGCACTATTTAGTAAACGTGCCAAGTTGTACAAAGAGATGGGGTTAAAAGACCAAACGCTAACCGAAAAAGATTTTAAGCACTACATTTTAGAGCACTATACCTTTTTAAAACGTCCTGTATTACTTCTTGAAAATCAAATTTTTATTGGCAACAGTAAAAAAACCGTCGAAGCTGCTAAACAAGCTATAAGCAATATGTAACGTTTAGCAACCTCGTACTTTATATTCTAGGTTAATTTAAATTTACTGGCTTTTTACCGTGTTTTCTTGTATCTTCTTTAGTAAGTGTTTTATAATGTTTTGCTTTAGGAAATGCATTGGCTATTTCTAGTAAATCTCCTGGCAAATCGGTTAATTTACGTCCTTTTAAATCCATCCAAGCGCCTAACATTTCGCAATGTGCTAAATGCTCACCTTTATGGTTATAAAAATTATGGTCGAACATAAAAAACGTACCATCTTCACTTAGCCCAGAAACCTCCAAGGTTACCGTTAAAGGCTTTCCCATGAACGCTTCTTTAAAATAAAACATATGCTCGTAAAATACCACTGGTCCAATATTATACTTAGCAAGTTCCTTCATACCAAAGCCGCTTTCAATTAAAAAAGCCATTCTAGTATGACTCATAAAATTGGTGTAAGCACTATTTGCTAAATGTCTGTTAGCATCTACATCGCTCCAACGGATTTCAAATTCTTTTTTAAACATAAGTGTCGTTTTGGGTTTCCACAAAAGTATGGAATTTTATTATGCAAGCATAACAGTTTAACATCCTTAAAAAAACCTAGCAATTTGTTACCTTTGCGCAAAATAAATATACCCTTTCGCATGACGTGTTTGGGAATAAAGCCCACTTTGTGGGATGCAATACAATTAGTGTATGATTCAATCTATGACAGGTTATGGGAAAACCGTGGTACAACTTCCTACCAAAAAAATCTCCTTAGAAATAAAATCGTTAAACAGTAAAAACCTAGATTTAAACGCTAGAATGCCTTCTGTTTACAGAGAAAAAGAACTGGAGATAAGAAAACGCATTGCATCGGTTTTAAATCGTGGTAAGGTGGATTTTTCATTATATATGGAAATTACAGGCGAAGACACGTCTTCTCAAATTAATAAAACGGTTGTTAGAGAATACATAAAACAACTAAAAGAGGTTGTTGATGGCAATGAAACCGAACTCTTAAAAATGGCCGTGCGCTTACCTGATGCCATAACTACAGAACGTGACGAAATTGATGATGATGAATGGAAAACTATTTCGAATGCTATTGATGAAACACTTAAAAAAATTGAACAATACCGTATAGACGAGGGTAAAAGTTTGGAAACCGATTTTATAAATCGTGTAGAGAACATTAGTCAGCTTTTAGACGATGTTATCGCTATAGATCCCGAACGTATTGAAGGCGTAAGAGCGCGTTTGGAAAAAGGCATTGCAGACATTAAAGAAAAAGTAGACGAAAATCGTTTTGAGCAAGAACTAGTTTACTACATTGAAAAATATGATATTACCGAAGAAAAAGTACGTTTAAAAAATCATTTAGATTACTTTTTAAAAGTATTAAACTCTAAAGAATCCAACGGAAAAAAACTAGGATTTATTGGCCAGGAAATGGGGCGTGAAATTAATACCATTGGGTCAAAATCTAATTACGCACCTATGCAAAAATTAGTCGTTCAAATGAAAGACGAGCTAGAAAAAATTAAAGAACAACTTTTAAACGTACTGTAATGCAACAAGAGGGCAAACTTATTGTGTTTTCGGCACCTTCGGGCTCAGGAAAAACTACTATAGTAAGGCACTTACTTAAACAAAAAGAGTTAGGCTTAGAGTTTTCCATTTCGGCTACCTCGCGCGATAAACGCGGTGAAGAGGTTGATGGCAAAGATTACTATTTCTTATCGTTTGAAGAATTTAAGCAAAAAATTAAAAACGATGAGTTTTTAGAATGGGAAGAAGTGTATCGCGATAATTTTTATGGTACACTAAAAACCGAAGTTGAACGTATTTGGGCAAAAGGCAAACACGTTATTTTTGATATTGATGTGTCTGGCGGCTTACGTATTAAACGTAAATTTCCAAAGGAAACCTTGGCCATTTTTGTAAAACCACCAAGTATAGACGAACTTAAAATCAGGCTTAAAAAACGTCAAACAGAAACCAACGATAAAATCAATATGCGTATTGCTAAAGCTTCTGCAGAATTGGCTACAGCACCTTTGTTTGATCATATTGTAATTAACGACACTTTAGAACACGCTTTAGAAGAATCGTATAATTTAGTTTCGGAATTTATAAAACAAAAGGCATGAAAATAGGGTTATACTTTGGCACCTTCAATCCCATTCATATTGGTCATTTAGTTATTGCCAATTATATGGTTGAGTTTAGCGATTTAGACAAAGTTTGGTTTGTAATTACGCCACATAGCCCATTTAAGAAAAAAAGCTCGTTGTTAGATGATCATCATCGCTACGAAATGGTGTATCGCGCCACCGAAGCTTACGACAAACTTGAACCAAGTAATATTGAATTTAATTTACCACAACCCAATTACACTGTTAATACCTTAACCCATCTTTACGAAAAACACCCTAATCATGAGTTCTCGTTAATTATGGGTGAAGACAATTTAAAAAGTTTTCATAAGTGGAAAAACTATCAGGTTATTTTAGAACATCATGATATTTATGTGTATCCACGAATTTCAAAAGGAAGTATTGAAACACGTTTTGATGATCATACAAAAATTCATCATATTAACGCACCCATAATGGAGTTATCCTCCACATTTATTCGCTCAAGCATAAAAGAAGGCAAAAATATTAAGCCCATGCTTCCTGAAAACGTTTGGGAATATATTGATGAAATGAATTTTTATAAGTCATAATAAAAGCTCCTTAAAAGGAGCTTTTATCTTTTTATGTTAAATAATAAGTATTAGTCCAACGCAGGAATACGTAATACTTGACCTGGGTAAATTAAATCAGGATCTTTAATTGCTCCATAAATAATATGCTATTGCTATAATATTTTTGTTTAATTTAAAAGGTTTCTATTTTATTTTGATTTTATCTCTTTTTTTTTTGAAAAAACAATCAAGTTAAAATCTTATGAAAAATTTATCTTTATTAACAATTATTTCTTAGTCTTATGTGTAAATAGTTGTTCAAATGACATCACAAACGATATAAACAAATCTACAAGTAATTCTAACTAAGGCGCTTTATTCTATAAAAATGGCAGTAATATTAATTCTAAATTAGTATACAATGGTATTGAATACCATATTACAAATGACAACAAAATACTACGCTTGAAAAATGGTGAATTAGAATATGAAATAATAGGAAATCACCAAGCTGAAGATTATGAAATAAATGATAAATTAGAAACCTATACTATCGTAAATAAATTGAATTCAAATGAAAGAATTCAATTTCACAACATTCAAGTGATTAGCGATAATGTTTTAAAATTTAGTTTTTCTACTAATAACGGAATTGATATTAATAACGTTACTTTTGAAGGAAATTATAACTTTACTAATCTTCAAGGGCATGAAAAATATTGTGGTCCATGTATCACATTAGCAGTTGAAGTTGTTATTTCTGTTATTGTTGACATTGCTACTTCGTCTGATGATAATGGAGATATTGATATGACTGAAGTTTGTCTGGCACAAATAGAAGCATGTATTGCCTCTGGTGGCACACCAACAAACATGCAAACATCTACATCATGGTGGGGAGGAACCTCTTGTAGTTTAGATTGTATACCTAATTAATAATAAAACATATTATATTGTTAAATAATTTTTTAAAAAGCAAAAAAAATAATTGGTTAATAACCTTAGGATTAGCTATGTTAGCTTTAGGGGTATTAACTTTAATTTATTCATATTTTTTTTCACCTGCTTCAGAAAGCAGTTATCTAATAAGTAAGTATACTAGCGTTCCCTATTTTGTTTTTTTATTGGTCGCAATAATAGGGGCTCCAATAATAGAAGAACTTAGTTTTAGAGGTGGATTCTCTAAGTCTAAGATTATTAAAACACTTTCCATTATTGGTTTAATTAGCCTATTGATAATTACAAAAAATACAATCACTAAAATTTTCACACTAATATATTTATGTGTGTTAATTATTAGCTTTTATAAAAGGAACAAATTACTTGAGATAAACTTATTCCTTTTAAACGCTTTAATTTTTTCTTTTTTTCATTTAAACGTTGAAGAATTATTTACCGCATTAAGCCTCGCTGGTTTTTCTTTTAGATTTTCATTTGCCCTCTTTGCTATTTGGATTTGTTTAAATTTCAATTTATTCAAGTCTATTTTATTTCATGCTGTTTGGAATACAATACTTATGGCTTCTATTTCGGTAATGATATTTTTTCCTGATAAAACTATAAATCACTATGAAGATAATAACATTAAAGTAACGTGGTATAGACAATCTAAATCTCTAAAAGGTAGTACTGTTAACTTTTTTACTCCAAAAAATACTATTGAAGCTAAAAATTGTAATGCTATTTTTCTATTAAAGTCTACTGAATGGAGTACAAAAAATAATGACAGTACATCTAAAAACTTTATTCCTGTAGAACTTTTCATGGATTATAATTTTACTATAAAGCTAAAAGATACCACAACTAAAAAACAAAACTTGTATAAACCTGTAAAGCGATTTTTAATAACTAATAATCTAATAAAATCGATAGAAAACAATGATTAACAAAAATGCCAACATAAAGTTGGCATTTTTAATTTTAATTTAGCGAAAATCGTTTAGTCCAACGCAGGAATACGTAATACTTGTCCTGGGTAAATTAAATCTGGATCTTTAAGCATAGGCTTATTGGCTTCAAAGATAACAGGGTATTTCATCGCGTTTCCGTAATATTTTTTAGCAATTTTCCCTAAGGTATCGCCACTTACAACGGTATGAAATTGCGCCTCTGGCTCTGGGTTTTCAACCGTCATTTGGTCGTCAACTGTGGCAATTCCTGCCGAATTACCTACAACTAATACCACTTTTTCTTTGGTGGCTTGATCGTAAGCAGCACCTGTTACAGTAGCTTTATCATCATCAATATGAATGTTTAAATTTTCGACTTGTAATGATAAATCTGAAATGGTTTCTTCTAATGTGTTTGCAGCAGCTTCTTCTGCTTTTAACTTGGCTTCTGCAGCTTCAGCTTTAGCTTCGGCGGCTTTTTCTGCTGAAGTTTTTCCGCCAAAAATTTTTGCTCCTGCATCTTTAATAAATGAAAATAATCCCATAATGTGTGTGATTTAAAATGTTTAAATTAGTTAATATAAATCGATATTGGTTAGGGTTAATTTTATAGTGAATATACTAAAAAAAGAGAGTGCTACAACATTAATATATTGTTAAAGCACTCTCATCAACTAACTAATCAACCAAAATATTTATGACTTTCTTGTATTTTTTCTTGGGTTTGCTTTTTTCTCTGTTTTTTGTTTACGCTTTTTAGGCTCTTGTGTTTGCTTGCCTGCAGCATTTCTCATGTATTGTATATAACCTCGTCCTGTAAATTCGTATAGAGTTCCTGAGGATGGATGATACAGTTCGACACGCTGATCATTTAATACACTTAACTCAAAATGTTCGTTATCAAAATAATCGTAGTCTAAGGTTAATGTTTTTAAGTACATATTGTTAGCAACATTACCTACACCATAAACTCCTGTATAATCCCAATATAAATTTTCTGGGTTTAACCCTACAGGATCTTGAGAACTTCTAAATTCTGAGTCGTTTCCTCCTGCTAAAAATTGCAAGTAATTTTCATTGTCAAATTCATTTAATTCACCATAATTACTTGTATAGGTTTTCTCCCAAGCTTCATATTCTTGAAGGAAATAGTGGATATTATCGTAAAACACAAAATCATAATCAAACGTATTGCGTTGATAGCCATGTAAAAAATACGATGTATCTGTATAAGGATTGTATAATTCTATGGTATTATAATCGACTTCATAAACATCAAATGTTTGGTATCCATCTATATCGTGGTACACATCTAGTATCATGTTATAGGCATCGTAATCACCAACTGGTATACCAAAACCATTACCCTGACTTCCAAAACCTACTAAATTATTGTTGGCATATAACACCCCGTTTCTAAACGATAAAGTAAACGCTATTTCCATAAAAGGCGTACTTCCGTAACCTATAGTTTGATTAATATCTACGTACCATAACTCGTAAGAACGTAGTATATCATCAGATGTTACCGTATGTGTTGGGCCTGGATTGTAGTTATCGTAAACAACTTCTTCTTCATAAATACACGAGGTAAATAAAAAGGCTGTTAATGTGAATGCAAAAAGTAGTTTTAAAGTTTTCATAAGCTACATTTTTAAGGGTTATGCTTGAAGTAATTCAAAACACGTGCCAAAAATTAAAAAGCATCCATAACTTACCTTTACAAACCATTATATTTTATGTACTTTTGAGAAAATAAATATGTTAAATCCATACATGGAAACACCTTTAAAATATGCCGTTTTTGGTGCTGGAAGTTGGGCCACTGCAATTGTAAAAATGCTATGTGAGAATTTAGATGAAGTAGGTTGGTACATGCGTAGCGTTTATATTAAAGAACACCTATTAAAAGAAGATCATAACCCAAGTTATTTAAGCTCGGTCGAGTTTGATACCGCACAATTAAAACTTAGTAACGACATTAATGATATGGCCAAATGGGCTGATGTGCTCATATTTGTTATCCCCTCTGCTTTTATGTATTCTGAATTAGAAAAACTAACGGCAGATATTTCAAACAAAACCATTGTTTCGGCTGTAAAAGGTATTATTCCTGAGTCTGGCTTACTAGTTGGCGAGCATTTTCATGATGTTTATAAGATTCCGTTTGAAAACATTGCTGTTATTGCAGGCCCTTGCCATGCCGAAGAAGTTGCCTTAGAGCGTTTATCATATCTTACCATTTCTTGTGCCGACACAAAAAAAGCAAAAGCCATTGCTAAAAACCTTTCTAGCGACTATATACAAACCAAAACTAGTGATGATGTTATTGGCACCGAATATGCCGTTATGTTAAAAAACATATATGCTATTGCTGCAGGAATTGCTCATGGCTTGGGGTATGGCGACAACTTCCAGAGTGTCCTTATGAGTAATGCTATTCGCGAAATGAAACGCTTTATTAAAAAGCGCCATAAAATGAAACGAAATATTAACAACTCGGCTTATTTAGGTGATTTATTAGTAACGGGATACTCTACATTTTCTCGAAACCGTATGTTTGGCAATATGATTGGTAAAGGCTACACCGTAAAATCGGCACAAATGGAAATGAATATGGTTGCCGAAGGATATTATGCCACAAAAAGCGCCCATTTATTAAACGAACAAAGCAAAAAGAAAACACGAACGCCTATTATTAATGCCGTTTACGATGTATTATACGAAGGTAAAAACCCTAAAAAAGTGTTTAATAAGTTAACCGAGAAGTTAGATTGATAGTCTCTTTATAAGAAGTTGGCAATAATTTATGAGAACCATAATGCAAGATGAACCTCTTATATTTGAAAAAAAAGGATTTCCCTCAATTCGGGTATTTGATAAGCATTTTGAAATTAAAGCAATTGACTTTTGGGAATATCGGACTTTTAAATATTCTGACATAAAAGAAGTTATCTATTATAATCCAAATGACAAATTGTGGAATAAACTTTACATTTTGACATCGTTGACTGCACAAATATTCTCTAAAAATGACCCTTGGATTTTAAAAGTAATAAAAAATAATGGCGGAGATTGGACTTACAAAACTTGTTGTAAACCAAACTCTGACTTTAGAAAAATTATAAATCTGATAAAAACGAAACTGAATAACTGACTGAATAAAATACTAACCACAACAACACATAACTAACAGTTATACAAAACTTTCACCTAACCAAAACCCCTTTAGTTTCCATTAACGGAATTGTTTGTAATGCATTTTTATTAATCGTGTTTTTCTTAAAAATATAGGTTTTATCAAACATTTGGCTATCCTTAAAAAAAGTGACTTTAAACTCGTTATTTAAAGCCAAAACATCTTCTTGTAAAAACTCGACTTTCGCATAGCTTTTTGCTGGTAAAACATCTAATTTATGGCGCATAACAGATGTTTTCTTATCGGTTGAATACCCTAAAGACACAATTAATACGGTATCTAAGGCAAACTCATTGTCATTCAATAAATACACATTCCAGTCGTGCGTTCTATGGGTATCGTTAAACTCGCTTACCGCAGCCATATAAACACCTTCAACCTTTGGGATTTCAATATCTTTTTTCATCTGTTTTTTTACTTAAACCTAAATAGGTTACTTTTAGTGCAAAATTAATCTTTTAACCTGCAATATGAAATATCTTCTGTTTTTATCGCTTTCATTCTTGTTATCATTTTCTGGATTCACTCAAGTAAAAAACACCTCAACACTTGCTATTGATGACATCATGAAAGGCGAGGACTTTGTAGGCTACTTACCTACAAACATTAGTTGGTCCGAGAACAGTAACGATATTTATTTTAGTTGGAACCCAGATAACGATACCATTCGGTCTACATACAAGGTTAATGTTGCTACAAAAGCCATTGAAAAAATGACTTTTAACGATTTAAAAGCAAAAACCAGTCATGGCGATTTTTCAAGCGATTTCACCATGAAAGTTTATGCTAAAGGCGGTGATATTTTTTTAATGAATACCCATAATTACAGTATTAAACGCATTACGCATACTGTTGAAAGAGAAAGTAACCCTGTTTTCTCTGGTGATAACAAAAGTATTGTTTACAAAAAAGGTAATAACTTATATCAATGGGATATTAATTCTGGCACAACAAAGCAACTCACCTATTTTAAAACAGGAAAAAAACCTTATGATAAAAAATCTTCCTCTCAAGAAGAGTGGTTAGAAAACGACCAACTAGCTCTTTTTGATATTTTAAGCGAGAGAGAACACCAAAAACAAGCCAAACAATACAGACGCGAACAAAGCACATTAAAACAGTTAGAACCTACTTATATTGGAAAATGGCGATTAGCTAACTTGGCTATTTCACCCAGTTTAAAGTATGTTGTTTACAAACTTTATAAAGCACCTAATAGAAAAAACACTATTGTTCCTGATTTTGTAACCAAAAGCGGATACACTAAAGATTTAAATGCCCGTTCAAAAGTTGGTAGTAAGCAATATAACTACCAAACTTGGATTTTAAACCTTAACACAAATAAAACTTACCAAGTAAAAACTAATGAAATCGAAGGCATTAAAAATAAACCTGAATTTTTAAAAGACTACACCGAAAATTTAGAAGGATACAGCAATACCTACGACGAACCAAAACCTGTAAATTTTGGTAATCCTATATTTTCTGAAGATGATAAAACGCTAATAAATATCACCTCGCAAGATTACAAAGACCGTTGGATTATGACAATTAATTTAGAAGACGGTAGCTTAAACCTTGTAGATTATCAACATGATGATGCTTGGATTGGCGGTCCTGGTATTGGCTGGTTTTCTAGACCAGAAATGGGGTGGTTAAACCAGGAAACTGTTTGGTATAAATCTGAAAAAACTGGTTATGCTCACCTTTACACTACAAATGTAACTTCTGGAAAAACATCAGCTCTAACAAAAGGACAATTCGAAATCCAAACTGCAACACTTTCTAAAGACAAGTCCACCTTTTACATAACTAGTAATAAGGTTAGTCCACATGAAACACATTTTTATCACTTATCTGTAAATGGCGGAAAACTCCATAAAATAACCACAAAAAAAGGAGGTCATGAAGTTACCATTTCTCCTGATGAAACTAAATTAGCCATACGATATTCCTATAAAAATAAGCCTTGGGAATTATATATTATGGATAACACACCTAAGGCAACCATGACACAACTTACCAACTCTACTTCAGAAGATTTTGAATCTTATTCATGGAAAGATCCCGAAATTATATCATTTAAAGCCAGAGATGGCGCAAAAGTTCCTGCTACATTATTTAAACCAAACCCTGAAAAAAGTAATGGTGCCGCCATAATTTTTGTTCACGGTGCTGGTTATTTACAAAATGTGCATCAATGGTGGTCGTCTTACTATCGTGAATATATGTTTCATAACCTCTTAGCAGATAATGGTTATACGGTTTTAAATATTGATTTTAGAGCTAGTAATGGCTATGGTAGAGACTGGCGAACGGCCATTTACAGACACATGGGAGGGAAAGACTTAACCGATCAAATTGATGGTGCTAAATACCTTGTAGAGCATCATAACATCTCTAAAGAAAAACTTGGTATTTATGGCGGCTCCTATGGCGGGTTTATTACTTTAATGGCTATGTTTAAAGCGCCTAAAACCTTTAAAAGTGGTGCAGCATTACGTTCGGTTACAGATTGGGCACATTACAATCATGGCTATACTGCAAATATTTTAAATACACCTGTTGAAGATCCTAAAGCTTATAAACGCAGTTCACCTATTTATTTTGCCGATGGCTTAAAAGGACACCTTTTAATGTTGCATGGTATGGTTGATACTAATGTACAATTTCAAGATGTTGTGAGACTTTCGCAACGCTTAATAGAGTTGAAAAAAGACCATTGGGAATTGGCTTTATTTCCTATGGAAGGTCACGGATTTATTGAGAGCAGTAGTTGGTCTGATGAGTACAGACGCATTTTTAAACTGTTTCAAGAAACACTAAACAATTAATAATAAGGGTTAGAATATCCTTTGTTTGAAATGCCTTTTAAGTTATATATCACAAAATGATTTAATAGCTCGGCATTCGAGTATATTTCAAAAAGAGCATTATTTTTAAAGGCCATTTCTTCAAATCTATTAAAATACAACTCGCAAAAAAGTTTTAGATTAACATCGGTATTAATAAGTTCTTTTTGTTGTGCTTGTTGTAATAACCCATAAATAGTATTATTTACAATATTATCTCTAAAGGCATCGAACACTTGATTTGCTTTTGGGTAATATTTTTTTAGCCCAAATATAAAAGACGGCTTAAAATGTTTTAAACGTTCAAAACCGTGCTTGTAAATTTCAATAATACAAACAAGAGGATCTTGCTGTTTCGTAATAATGTCGCTAACCGTTTTTTCAAAATCTGTTACTAAAAACGACACACTATCTACAACTAGATCCTCTTTGCTATTGTAAAATTTATAAATAGTTTTTTTAGAAATGCCAACTGATGTTGCTAGTTCGTCTAAGGTGTAACGTTTACTCCCAAACTTTGTAAAACTGTCAACGGCAGCTTTTATCAATTCGCATTTGTCTATCATTACTTGTGTAAGTATATACTATTCTACTGCTATGGATAATAATGGAATATTTATCCCAGAAGCCATAACTCTGGTTTTACTTTTATGAACTATGGATTCCCAAAATCCATATTTTTTAGGAATCATTACTAGTAAATCAGCTTTTGAGGCTTTAATTTCTTTCTCTATTTCTTCGATTACGGCATTAGACTTTACATTTTTGTAAATGTGTGTAATTGGCTCTAATTCGTTATCAATATTTTGTAGCACTTCACCCTTTGATAAAAGTTCGTTTATCTTGTTTTCTACATGAAATACAGTAACATTAGATTGTAATTGCATTGCTATCTGTCTTAATCTTGCTAAAGATTTTAGTGGTATAGCTTCCATTAAATCGCATGCAAAAAGCACATTTTTAATACCAGAAAATTTAGCATTTAATGGCACTGCAAGTACAGGAAACTTTCTCATACTAATTAACGTTGTTGTTGGGTTTCCTAATAAGTTTTGTTCCATAGATTTTGGAGACATTCCCATAACCAATAAACGCGAATTATTCACCTCCATTAAGTATTCTATCTCTTGCTCTAAATCAACATATTTACACTCGTACTCAACATTAATATTAAATTCTTTTGATAAACTCAACGCTTGTTCCTTTAATTTATCATTATTCTTCTTAATTAAACCATCCATAGTTTTTACAGTTAACCTAGAGTTAGCTGCATGTATAGGTAGCCTAAATGCATTAAACAATATTAATTTTGAGTTGAATAATTTAGCAAGCGAAGCTGCATATAAAACAGCATTGTTAGATCGCTCTGAAAAATTAGTAGCAACTAAGATAGGTCTCATAATTTTGTGTCGATTTTTCTTTGTCTTGATAGTGAATGACTAACAAAACTGTTATTCTACATAGCTTTAAGCTTCTTCATAAATTCTCCAAAATGGGGAAAGAAATCTTCAAAAAGTTCGTGTTTTCTATTTTTTAGCATGACTTCACTAAACAACTTTAAACCAACAGCAAATTCAACAGATTCACTGTCTTTATCAAATAGTTCTTTAGATTTTAAGATATCTATGATATTAAAGATATTATCATGGTTTTCAAATTCAAACTCAACGCTTTTTTCGGCTAAAGATTCATCTTTTAAAGCCAATTCTTTAAGATTTATGCTATATCTATTATTTTTCTTTCCCATAGTTTGCTTCTATTTCCAGCCACCACCAAGCGCTTCATATAAATTTACCACACTTAATAGTTGATTAAGTTTATTATCAATCATATTAAGTTCTGCACTTAAAGCACTTTGTCTAGCTGTTAATAAATCTAAGTAGTTAGCATAACCATTTTTAAGTAACTCTTCTGAGTTTGCTTCGGCATTACGTAATGCTTCTACTTCTTTTTCTCTAAACTCAAACTTCTCGGTTTCAGCACTATAATCGTATAACGCATTTGACACTTCATTACCTGCGGTTAATAATGTTTTCTTAAAATTCAATAATGCTTGTTCCTGTTGTGCTACAGCTACTTCATGTTGTGTTTTTATAGCGCGTTTATTAAAAATAGGCTGTGCTAAACCGCCAATAATATTTGCAAATAACGAGTTGGCATTGAATAACTCATCTAGCTCCAAACTTTGAAAACCACCACTCGCTGTTAATGTTAACGAAGGGTAAAAATCGCTTCGGGCAACATTAGTCATTTCAAATGCATTAATTAAGCCATATTCGGCAGCCATGACATCTGGTCTATTACGTAATAAGGTTGCTGGAACGCCTAATTTGATATCGGCCTCCAATTGCTGATTATCTAAAGCACTGCGTTCTATCGTTGCTGCTGGCCGACCTAAAAGTAAGTTTAAAGCATTTTCGGTTTTAAAAATAGCCGCTTCTAATTCTACTTTTAAAGCTTTAGCATTGTTATACTGAGCAATATTTTGGTCTACGGCAACTTGGTTTACCTGTCCTGCATTTTTTAGCTCTTTTATGGTGTAAACACTACTATCTCTGGCAGCAATAGTTTGCTCGGTAATTTTTAATTGAGCATCGAAAGCGACTAACTGATAATACGTTGTAGCAATAGCTGATACTAGCTGTGTTTTTACAGCTTGATGGGCTGCTACACTTTGCAAATAACTAGCTTCTCCTGCACGTTTGTTGCTACGTATCTTACCCCAAATATCGGCTTCCCAAGATAAGCTTCCAGAAAGTTCGTATTGGTCTAAGGACGAAAACAAACCACCAAATTGACTGTTTGATGACAATTCTTGATGTGTGACTTGTGCATTGGCATTAAAACTTGGTAAATACCCTGCTTTACCTTGTTTCATGTAAGCCTCGGCAGCAGCCATTTGTTGTATGGCTACACGAATATCTAAATTATTTTGAAGGCCTTCTTCTACATACTGTTTTAAATACGTATCGGTAAACATATCTTTCCACGATACATCTGCCATAGACAAGCTATCTTGTGGTAAATTATCGGTGCGATATAAATGTTCTGTTTCGTCTAACTCAGGACGCGTATAGTCCTTTGCCACAAAACAACTTTGTAAGGTTGTAGCCATTACAACTACAATGAGTGTTTTATTTATAATTGAATTCATAGTTTAAGCTTCTTTTGTTTCAACAACAACTGGTTTACTTGATACTTTTTCTTGTAGCCACTGGAATAGGATAAACAGAATAGGAATAACAAATACTCCTAATATAGTTCCTATTAACATACCTCCTGCGGCTCCTGTTCCAATAGAATTATTTCCTTCTGCACCAACACCTTTTGCTAATACTAACGGCATTAATCCTAAAATAAAGGCAAAAGAGGTCATTAAAATAGGGCGCAAACGTGCTTTAGCACCATGTATGGCTGCATCTACTAGACCTTCGCCATGACGTCGGCGTTGTAAGGCAAACTCTACAATAAGAATCGCATTTTTAGCCAACAGTCCAACCAACATAATGAGGGCAATTTGAAAATAAATATTGTTTTCTAAGCCCATAATTTTGGTTGAAAAGAAAGCACCAAACACACCTAATGGTAATGAAAGTATTACCGCCAATGGTAACAAATAACTTTCATATTGCGCTGCTAATAAAAAGTAAACGAATACAATTACTAGTAAAAATATCATAGCTGTTTGGTTTCCTGCATTTACCTCTTCACGAGATAAACCAGAATACGCTACATCAAAATTACTAGGTAAGTTTTTAACTTCTTCATTAACAATTGCAAGCGCATCACCTGTACTAAAACCTGGGTTTGATGCACCACTAATTTTTGACGAATTATATAAGTTGAAACGCGTTACAGATTGTGGCCCATACACACGGTTTAAATCAACAAACTGTGTAATTGGTGCCATCTCACCACTTCCTGTTTTTATATACAATTCGTTTAAAGAACTTGCATCTGCTCTATCTTCTGGTAAGGCTTGTACATAAACTCTATATTGCTTACCAAATCTAGCAAAATCAGCCGCATAAATTCCACCTATATAACCTTGTAAAGTAGAGAATATACTGCTTATAGATACATCATATCTTTTAGCTAATGGCACATCAATTTCTAACTCGTATTGCGGATATCTTGTGTTGAATGAAGATTGCCCATATTGAATTTCTGGATGCTTCATCAAGTTACCAATAAACTGTTGTGTTGTGGCATCTAAGTCTTCAAAACTACCACCAGATTTATCCATTAAGTTTACTTCAAAACCACCTGAAAGTCCAAAACCAGGTATACTTGGTGGCGCAAAGAAAATGATATTGGCATCAGGTATAGTAGCTGCAACACCAAATAGTTTTCCTATAATAGCTTCAGAAGACATATCATCGGATTCACGTTGGCCCCAATCTTCTAACATCACAAAACCTAATCCGTAGTTGGTACCTGCTCCACTAATTAAACTTCTACCGTTAATAACCGTTACACCTCTAACACCAGGAATTTGTCTTGCTTTTGCATACAATTCTTGAGTTACAACATTTGTTCTGTCCATAGATGCACCAGCTGGTAACTCTACATTCATAAAGATTACGCCACGATCTTCGTCTGGTACAAAACCGGTTGGTGTACTGTTTGCTGCCCACCAAATTCCTACACCAGATAAGATTAATAAAACACCTGTTATCCATTTGTTTTTATATAAAAAGCTTAACGATTTTCCGTAACGTTCTGTCGTTGCATTAAAACCAGCATTAAACTTGTCGTAAAATTTCTGTAAAAAGCTTTTGTTTTTATGTTCTTCTTCATCATGACTTTTTAAGAATAAAGCACATAATGCAGGACTTAATGTTAAGGCGTTTACTGCCGAAATTAATATGGCAACAATTAATGTAACACCAAATTGCTCGTAAAATACCCCTGTTGGCCCTTGAATAAACGTTACAGGAATAAATACAGCAGCCATTACTAATGTAATCGAGATGATGGCTCCAGAAATTTCGTGCATAGCATCTAATGTTGCTGTTTTAGCACTTTTAGCACCTTCATCTATCTTGGCGTGTACGGCTTCTACAACTACAATAGCATCATCTACCACAATACCAATCGCTAATACTAATGCGAATAAGGTTAAAAGGTTTACCGAATAACCAAAAAGGTTTAAGAAGAAAAACGTACCTACAATAGCTACTGGCACTGCAATAGCTGGAATTAACGTAGAGCGAAAATCTTGAAGGAAAATAAACACCACCAAGAATACTAAAAGGAAAGCCTCTATTAGAGTATTTCTTACTTTGTTCATCGATGCTGTTAAGAAATTATTAGTATCGTAATTAATCTCATAAGCAATACCATCAGGGAAATCTGCTGAAAGTCTTGTTAACTCAGATTTTATCGTTGTAATAATTTCTTGCGCATTAGATCCAGCAGTTTGATAAATACCCATATTTACACTTGGATAACCTTGGGTAAACCCATAAGAATCGTATCCTTGCGCATCTAGCTCTATTGTGGCGACATCTTTAAGGTGTAAATATTCGCCATTATCTAAAGCTTTAATAATGATATCTTCGTATTGTTTCTCGGTTTTAAAACGCCCACTATATTTGATGTTATACGAAAACGCTTGACCATCATTTTGTCCTAAAGATCCAGCAGAGGCTTCTAAACTTTGTTCTCTTAACGCAGCTGTTACTTCTGAAGGCACTAAATTATAACTAGCTAGTTTTTCTGGTTTTAACCAAATACGCATGGCGTAATCCTGATTAGAAAACACGTTGACATCTCCTACACCATTAACCCTTTGTAAGGCTGGTATAACATTAATTTTTAAGTAGTTCTGTACAAACGTGGCATTATAGTCTTCGTTTTCAGAGTAGACCGACAAGAACATTAATGCCGATGTTTGTTGCTTTTGTGTTGTTACCCCTGTTTGTATTACTTCTTGTGGTAACAATGGGTTGGCACGGGCCACACGGTTTTGTACGTTTACTGCGGCAATATCTGGATCCATTTCTTGATCGAAATATACCGTAATATTTGCAGTACCATTGTTTGTAGCAGAAGATGTCATATAGGTCATACCTTCAACACCATTTATTTGCTCTTCAATAGGAATAATAACACTCTCTAAAATGGTTTCGGCACTGGCACCAGGATAGGTAGCATTCACCTGAATAGTTGGCGGTGCAATATCTGGGTACTGTTCAACAGGTAATGCTGAATATCCTAAAATACCCAAAATAACTATGATGATGGAAATCACGGTAGATAATACCGGTCTTTCTATAAATGTTTTTAACATAATTCTTTTCTTCTAAATATTATTGAAATAGAGGTTTTATAGGCTTTACAATACTATCAAACGCCACTTTTTGTGGTTGTAAAGGTGTTCCGTTTTTAATTTTACCAATACCTTTTACAACTATTTGGTCACCTTGCTTTACGCCAGATTCTACAATAAGAAGTAAATCGTTTTTGTCCTTAATTGAAATTAAAGATGATTTTGCTGTATTGTCTTCTCCTACAGTATATACATACGTTTGCCCTTGTTGCTCAAAAGTAGCCGATTGTGGTACAACTGTAGCATTTTCGTATTGTTCTGGTATTTTAATCGTTCCACTGTTACCATTAGTTAACAGTAAATTTGGGTTATTAAAAACAGCTCTAAAACTTACCGTTCCTGTATTGGCGTCAATCTGTCCTGTTACTGTTTCTATTGTTCCTTTTTGTTCATATGCTTGGCCGTTAGCTAATACTAATTCTACTTTAGGAAAATTTTTAATTTTGTCTTGTAGTGTTTTTCCCTCTGTTTGTTGTAGAAAATCTAAGTATTCAGTTTCATTCATTGAGAAGTAAGCAAACACTTTTTCTATACTAGCTACAGTTGTTAGCGGTCTAGCACTTGTGGCACTTACTAAAGAGCCTTCTCTATAAGGAATAGCGCCAACATAACCATCTACTGGGCTTGTTACAGTGGCATACCCTATATTAGCAACAATACTATTATAGGTACTTTTAGCTTGTGCTAAATTGGCTTTTGCTGTTTCTAATTGTACTTCGCTAATAATATTTTTTTCTACTAGAGGTTTTAGTTTGTCAACTTCAACTTGCGCAACATTTACTCTAGCCTTAGCAGCTTCGGCATCTTGACTTAAGGACTGTGTTTCTAGTTTAAATAAGGCTTGTCCTTTTCTTACTTTCTGCCCCTCGTCTACTAAAACCTTTTGTATATAACCCGAAACTTTGGCGCGAACTTCACTATTTATCACACCCTCTATATTAGTTGGATAGGTTGTATATACTGTAACATTCTTTTGTGGAACTGCTGTTACAGCCAGCGGCAAGGCTTGTTGTTGCTGTTGCCCTTGTTGTTGGTCTTGTTTACAACTTGTAAAAAATAAGGCAACCATGCCTATTACAGCAATACTATATAATTTTGATTGTTTCATTTTTATTTATTGATTATTAATTAGTGTTTATTATTTATTATGGTTTCTTTTAATTTGTTTATTGAGGCTATTGCACCATCTAAAAACTCGATAAAGCTTTTATGATAGTCAAGTTCAAATTGGTTTTCCTGTTCTAAGCTTTTGTTTACATCTTCTTTATAAGCCTTGATTTCTATATGCAATTGTTTTTCGTTCTTCCACTCGTCTATCATATTACTAATGGTCTGTACCGTGGTATCTTTATTTATGATAAAGTACTTTTTTCTATCACCTGTTTTGGTAAAATAAGTCAGCTTTTTTAAATCCTGTAAGTGATTTAAGTGTGTAGAAATAGTGCTTTTACTTGCGCAAAGGTTAGACACTAAATCTTCGAAAGTGGTTCCTTGTTTGCCTGTTAAAATAATATACGAAAAAATGCGAGCTGCTACAGGCGCCATATGCTCTTTATTCTCTAAGAAAATCCCTAGTCTTTCAACTAATTCACATTTTCTTTTTTCTACTTGATTCATCGTCACGCTAATTTTAGAGTGCAAAATTACACTTTGGTTCGGAACAAACCGAACTAAACGAAGTTAAAAAAATGTTAAATAAAAAAGCCGACAGAATTGCCGGCTTAAAATACATATGTTTTTTAGGTTATAAAGCGCTTTTAAACTGCTCTAAGAAACGCACGTCGTTTTCGCTTAATAATCTTATGTCTCCTATCTGATGTAATAACATGGCAATACGATCTATTCCCATACCAAAAGCAAAGCCAGAATATTCTTTAGGGTCGATACCACAATTCTCTAGTACATTAGGATCTACCATACCGCAGCCCATTATTTCTAACCAACCAGTTCCTTTGGTAATACGGTAATCTATTTCAGTTTCTAGTCCCCAGTACACATCCACCTCAGCACTTGGCTCGGTAAATGGAAAATACGACGGACGTAAACGTATTTTACTTTTCCCAAACATTTCGGTAGTAAAATATTGAAGGGTTTGCTTAAGATCGGCAAAACTCACATCCTTATCTATGTATAAACCTTCTACTTGATGAAAGAAACAGTGCGAACGTGCTGAAATAGCTTCATTACGATACACACGACCTGGTGATATAGTACGAATTGGCGGTTTATTGTTTTCCATATAACGCACTTGTACCGAGCTGGTATGCGTACGTAACAAGATATCTGGATTGGTTTGAATAAAAAATGTATCCTGCATATCGCGCGCTGGATGGTATTCTGGTAAATTTAAAGCGGTAAAATTATGCCAATCGTCTTCAATTTCTGGACCTTCGCTAACGTTAAAACCAATACGCGAAAAAATATCTATAATTTGATTTTTTACTATTGAAATTGGATGACGTGCACCAATTTCAATAGGTTCGCCAGGTCTAGACAAATCGCCATAAATCCCTTTAACCTCTTCTTTACTATCTAACTCGTCTTTTAAAGTGTTTACTTTATCTTGAACGGTATTTTTTAAAGCATTAATAGTTTGACCAAATTCTTTTTTTTGGTCGTTTGCAACGTTTTTAAACTCTGCAAAATACTTGTTTAAAATCCCTTTTTTACCAAGGTATTTAATTCTAAAATCTTCTACATCACTTTTAGTATCTGCAGTAAAGGCTTCTGCTTCGGCAATAAGTGCTTTAATCTCGTCTATCATAATAGTTTAAAAATGAGTGCAAATTTAATAAAAGTTAGTCTATAAACTCGGCTTCCAGAAAATAGTTTACAATCGCTTCTTTCATAAGCACGCTTTGTTCTCCCGATTTTAAGTGTGGTAACTGCTCTTTTACTTTATAGTGTGGCCAGCCATCATCATCAAAAAAATCAAACTCATAGTACCCATAAGGTTCCAACAAGCGGCAAATAGCAATATGCATTAAGTCTAACTTATGATCTTTTTTAAAACGTCTATGAAATTGTCCTAACTCCTGAACTCCTATAAGGTAAATAATGGCATCTAAGTCTAATTCATCGCCATCTGCAAACTGTTTAGAGAGTTTGGTAACCACTAAATCCCATCGTTCTTTTAATTGTTCGTCTCTTGCCATAATAATTTTAAAGTTGCAAAGTTAGTTTATATTTACAGAAATATTAAATTATGAGTGGTATTGATATTGTTTTAGCAGCTTTAATTCTATTTGGATTGGTACGCGGTTTTATGAAAGGGCTCTTTGTAGAAGTGGCTTCGCTTGTCGCTTTAGTGGCTGGCGTGTACGGCGCCATTCATTTTAGTAATTATGCGGCGACTTTTTTACAAGCCAAAGTAGATTGGGACGAACAAGCTATTAATGTTACAGCCTTTGCCATTACATTTGTTGTTATTGTTTTGGCTATTGCCCTAGCAGGAAAAGCATTAACCAAATTAGCCAATTTTGCGGCTTTAGGTATTATAAATAAACTTCTAGGTGGTGTATTTGGCGCACTTAAAATTGCCCTGATTTTAAGTATTGTTTTAATTGTATTTGATAAAATGAATAAAACTATCCCATTTGCTAAAGAAGACAGCTTGAGTGAATCCTTACTATATCAGCCTGTAAAATCTTTGGCACCTACTATTTTTCCTAATATTTTGAATACCGAAGATTCTACAGAAGAAAATTCAGAAAACACAGAAACACCTACAGCTTAATAACAATCGCTCTTTATTTGCTGCTTGTTTTGGTAATAACTTAATGGTTTATTATTGTACGTTACCGCAATCTCTTCCAATACACTCATCACACTTTTATGCATTGCTAACGACCCGCAAATCATAATTACTCCATTATTATAAAGCAATTTAGCAACCGTTTTAGCATCTCTTTTTAAAAAGTCTTGAACATAGTGTTTATCACCTACTCTAGATAATGCCAAATGATGTTTTGTTAATTTACCATCAAACAGAAGTTGCTTTATTTGTTCTTGATATAACCGAAATGACTCTTGTGTGCGCAACCCTAGATATAAGTGTGTTTCTATATTTTTGTTTTGTTGCAACATTCCTAAAAATGGCGCCACACCTGTTCCATTGGCAATCATAAACACCTGTTTTGTCTTTTTGGGAAAATGAAATGCCGAATTTTTCACCAATCGCGCTTTGATTTTATCTCCATCTGCTGCCGAATGTAAAAACTCAGAGCCTAAACCATTCTCGTGCAATTTTATACTTAGTTGCATAGTTCCGTTCACTTTTCCAATGGAATATAACCGCTCACGATAATCGTTTTTTGGGTAAATAGCTAATAAATCGCCTGATGTAAATTGATGGTGTTTTTTAGGTTTTAAAGTGATTAAAAATGTATTGTCTACATTCGTTTTAGTCTTGCTTATCACTTTTAATTTTTTAAGCTGTTTGGGCTGTATTGTTAAATGCTCCTGAGGAATAGTTACTGAAATCCCCGAAGCTTCACTCCAATTTTCAACCCATTGGTTAAACGCATCAATAGATTTGTCGTTAATAGTAAATATGGGTAATATTGGTGTATACATTTGTTGCAGTTTCTTATCAACATCATAAGCAAACTGACAAAAATCTGGATAAGCCAACGACCCAAAGCCTACAACTGAAAACTTAAGATCTTTTGTATTGGTGTTTTCATTTAACTTTTGAAAAAACTGACTGGCATTGGTTGGTGCATCGCCTTGCCCATAAGTCGCCGTCATAACCACCAAATGTTTGGCGTTTGGATACTGTGTGTAAGCATTCATTTCGGCAATAAAAGCTTTTTTGTTTTGCTTAATTAATTGCTTGAAAAACGTATTAGCATAATTTATGGTACTGCCGTTTTCTGAACCTACAAGGATTACTATTTCTGCATCTTCAGCTTTAAACTTATTTTTTAAGCGGCTTTTACGACGTTTTAAAGTCATTGCAAAACCAGAATAAACAAAAAACAGAATATTAGCCGTGGCAACTGCTAAAATAATAGACCATAATATACTGCCTTTTCCGGTGTGTAAATTGAAACTTAAAGCTGAAAAAACTTCAACTTTTGGTGTATTTACTTCGCTTAAAATAGCCCCTGTAAATTGATTAACAAGTAAGTCTTTATCGTGTAATTTTACTGTAAAATAATCTTCCACATCACTAGAAAACGGAAATTCAATATGTTTTACTTCTGAAAGCGATGTGTTTGTAAAGATGCTAAAATGTGAAACATCCTGTTTTGGCGTTTCAGAAAGCAACTCGTAATCTATATTATGTGCAGTTTTTGTTTCTGGTAAGGCATCAAATTTTTCTAAGGACAAATAGACGCCTGTAACCGTAATAATAATGATAGGAAGTAAAGACAGCCTACCTAAAATCACGTGCCAATATTGATTAAAATCGTCATTGATAATTTTCGTAAAAAAGCGTTTTACACCACGCTGACGTTTTACGATTAGGATGGTTCCTGTAACCGCTATTAAGCACAACAAAAACGAGCACAACCCAACAAAAAATCGGCCGACGCTTTTTAAGAATAGCGACCTATGAAAATTGGTAACCCATTGAAAAAATGGTGAAGGTTTTAATTCTTCACCTAAAAACTCGGCTGTTTTAGGGTTAAAATAGCCACTTAAATCGTTTCCGTCTTCGGTAAAAACCGTGGCGATTACAAAATCGTTGGCATCGACTTTTATGTCGATAATTTCTGGATATGTATTTTGAAAAACCACGACTGTTTCGGCAAGTGTGATGTTGTCCAAATCGGCCACATTGTATGGCTCCATTTGTTCGGAAATAGGCTGAAATGCCAGAATAATTCCGGTAACAGATGCTAAAACAATAAAAACAAAAGAAGATACAGCCAACGCTAAGTGGCTGTATCTCCAGATAGAAATAGTCATAGTTGTTAATTCTAATTCGGCATCATTCTTATATAACGAATAAACCCTTTGCCTTCGTGCTTGCCTTTAATATTTTCGGTAGTTAAAGGAAATTGCACATCGTCTACATAATACTCATCGTCTTCAACTGCAGTCTCAAAACGAATACTATAACCGGCATCGATTTTAGAGTCTTCAATATCGATAACCTCAATAGCTCGACCGCCACCAGAAATGGTTGCACCAGTAATGGCATCGATATTATGACGCTTTTTACCATAAAATTGCCACCATTTTTCAACCGTGTTGTACCACTCGTCGTCATCACCTTTTACATACAAAGTCTTGTCGTACTCACCTTCTGGGTTAATTAACGAGATAACAATGTAAGCGCCTTCTCCTGTATAATTCGTCATTTGAATCATACATTTATACTTAGTAGATTCTGTCAAGGTAGTAAATGATAATAGGCCTAAAACCAATACACTTAATATGGTTATATGTTTTAATTTCATATGCTTGTCTATTTATTTTAAGAAATCTATTGAAATATTATTCTTTTTTAGCAATTCGTTTTCTGAGGCTAAGTCGTAAACTGTTTCTTCAAAATCTGTAGTGATGGATTTATCGGCTCCTTGTTCTAAAAGAAATTTTAAAATACTGTCATCTTTAGCTTTCATAGCAGCTAAAATTAAAGCCGTATTACCTTCGCTATTTTTTGCATTAATATCTTGGTTTAATTCTGATGCTATTTTTAATAACTCTAAACGTTGCTTTTCTACAGCAAGATGATACCAGGTATTACCGTTTTTTTGTGGTGTTTTAATATCTAACCCTGCTGTTTTTAAAAGCTTTAATTTTTTTACAAACTCATCTTTATTTCTATCAGAATAACTATTAATTAAATAGTAAGTTAAATTGTTTCCTTTAGCATCTATTTGATTAATATTAGCACCTTTTTCAATTAAGAAATTAACAACTTCTGGATGATTACTTTGTGTGGCTAACATTAATGCTGTTTCTCCTTTTTTATTGGCGTGATCGATATTTTTAACTTTATCAAATAGCAGTTCTACAATCTTTAAATCATTTCTGTAAGTAGCATTTAAAAATGGCGTGTTACCATTGTGATCGGCGGCATTAACATCTAATCCTTTATTTAAAAAGTAGTTGATAATTTCTGGATTTTTTAATCTTGCCGCAACAATGTGTAATGGTGACATACCTTCGTGATTTGTTGTTTTTGGGTTTAAGCCTTTTTCCTCTAAGAATTGATACACTTCCAAACCATTAGTTTTTCCTCGCGTTCCGTATGCAGCAAATAAAAATGCTTGGTCATTACCTTTTATACCTTGTTCTAAAAGCTTATTCATTAACTTAAGGTTTCCTGTTTTAGCCACATAGTTAAAGGCTCCATTGCCATTAGCATCTTTACTATTTATATCTAACCCTTTCGATACGAAATACTTCGTTAACGCTAAATCATCATCTTTGGAAATAGCCAATAATAGCGCATTAGCACCATCTTGATTTAAGTCTTTTTCTAGGTTAGCTCCATGTTTTAAGCAAATGTCGTACACCTTGGTATTAGTTACGCCTGCATTGGCTGCAAAATTTAGAGCAGTTAGGCCATGATCGTCTTTAACATCTGTTTTAGCGCCTTGTTTTAAAAGGTGTTCCATTAGCTTTACGTTGCCTTTGTAAGCTGCCCAAAAAATATAGGTTCTTCCATCGTGTGTTAACTTATTAACATCGTTCCCTTTTTGAGATTGAAGATATATTATACTTTTAAGTGGAGCGTCTTGCAAAGTTGCAATAACCACACCATCAAAGTTACCTCCATTGGCTTCAGATGGGTCGTTACCAGCTTCAATTTTGGCTTTTATAACTTCTGGTGAAGGTTTGGTTTCCCAAAAATCACGGCTTAAAAAAATGTTGTCTTGTGAAAATCCTTGAAACCCTAATAACAGGATTAATGCAAGAATATTTAGTTTAAAATGTTTCATCTTATTGCTTTACAAATGATTCGATAAGTGGATTGATTTCCTCTGCTGTTTTGTAGTTTTCTTTGTCGAATAAATACTTAAATAGCACCTTGTTGTCTACTTTTTCTTCTAGAGATAAATCTTTATTTCTAGCAAAAACCTCATCCCATTTAGCACGTACAATAGCCCATTTAGCTTGGTTTTCTTTCCAGTAATCTTGAGCAGCTTTACAACGACTATTATCAACTTTCATATAAGTATTATAGCCTTTTTCTTGAGCAAGAACCACATCTGTTTTACCATCTTTACGTACAACTTTATCGTTATCTTGTTCGTGCAACCAACCATAGTTGGTAATTTCGTGACGGTTACGTCTAACAGTTACATTATAATCGCTACGTTTTGTGTATTCACGCCTTGGTAATGGTGCTGAGGTTTCATCTTCCCAATAGCTTTTACCATCAACATGTACCCAAGAAGCAGACCCTTCGTAACGTGGACTATCATCTACTTGAAATACTTTTTGCGACCACTGACCTTTTACTTTATCTTTTGGAAGACTAACATAAGTCCAGTTATTATCGTGGTTGTACTCGTATAAATCTGTATTTTGATATTCCCAATCTTGTCTCCAGTGCTTTACTATATATGGGTTATCTTTAGAACCAACAATTAGTAAGTGCTGCATTGAAATTTTGTCTTTACTATCTTCTACCAATTGCACCCACTCCAAACCTTTATCATGTTTTACTTTTGATGGTATATAAGTAGAATCTTCAGAATATTCGAAAGTTTCAGCAAAATTAAAAGTTACCTCATAACAGCCACACATATCTTTTATGGCTGCTTGGTCTTGCTTCTTTTTACTTTGAGCTACTACGCTTGATAAGAATACAAGTGCAAGAAATGCTGATAAAACTATTTGTTTCATTTTTAAGTATGATTTGTGTTTATAAAAAATTAAAAAACATCATTCTTATTTAGACTGATTTAAAATAAGATTATATATTTGCGACAAAAATAAAGAAGAATGAGTCTAAATAAAAATAAAATCGTTGTTTATTTTTTACTTTTTTTGTGTAGCATACTTAGTGCTCAAGAAAAAGAACAAGACACCACCAAAGTTGAGACGTTAGAAGAAGTTGTTATAGTTGGAGAAAGTAATGTTATGTCGGTAAGTAAAAAGTTGTTTACCGTGGAAACAATAAAAAGAAAAGATATTGCAAATGTAGCTGGAAACAACTTAGCTGATGTTCTTTTCAACAACCTAAACATCACGGTAAATCCCGATGCTTCTAATGGTCGTTCTACAGTAAGTTTATTTGGGTTAGATGGACAATACGTTAAAATTTTGCTTGACGGTATTCCTATTATTAGTGATAATGGCCTTGGAAATAATATAGATATTACTCAAATAAACTTAGATGATGTTGAACGTATAGAGATAGTAGAAGGCTCAATGGGTGTTCTTTATGGCGATAATTCAGTTGCTGGTGTAATTAATATTATTACCAAAAGAGGACTAAATGACAATGGTTGGGAACTTCAATTGTCTCTACAAGAAGAAACAGTTGGTAACGAGTTTGAGTTTTTTGATAAAGGAAGGCATATTCAAAATGTTAAGGCTACAAATCAGGTTAATGAAAAATTATCCTATTCATTGGGTATTTCAAGAAATGATTTTGCAGGTTTTTATAACTCCTATAAAGGCAAAGACTACGTAAACATAAACACCCAAGAAGGTAGTGTTGTTAATGACAGTCTGCGTGGTACAGAATGGAATCCCAAAGAACAAATCACGGTATCTGGAAATGTCAATTTAGACGTAAATAAACATAACTTCTTTTATAAGCTACAATATTTCAATGAAGATTTAGATATTTATGATAGGCATGTTAATGGTAGATATCTTAACGGTAGGCTCAACCCTACAGCTGTAGATCAAAAATACAATACTAATAGATGGGTAAATAATTTAAATATTTCTGGGCCATTACATGGTGCTACTAAATATAACTTCACGTTTTCCTATCAAAATCAAAAACGCAACTATAAAGAATATGTTTACAACATTCTTCAAAGACATACAGATTCTGTTTTAACTGATGCTGTAAGCCAATCATCTGAAGTATGGTACTCTAAAGCTTTCGTAAATAATATAATATCAAAATCTAGTTTTTTTGATTTGCAATTAGGTTATGAATTCACAAATCAATCTGGTTTTGATGCCATAGCTACAGGTGATTATTCTAGTGATGTAGTTAAAAATACAATTACCAATTATGAATTATTTGGTATTACCGAATTTCAACCTTCAAAAAATCTATCTATAAACCCAGGTGCCAGATTTACAAACAGTTCTCAATTTAACAGTCATCTAATTTGGTCGTTATCATCTACCTATGATTTTTCAGAGACACTAAAATTAAAAGCTGTTGTAGGTTCGGCATACAGAGCCCCAAATTTTGAAGAACTATTCTACTATTTTGTTGACTCTAACCATAATGTACAAGGTAATCCTGAGTTAGAGCCAGAAGATGGCATCTCTATTTTTACAAACCTAAAAGACAGCTATATAATTGCTAAAGAAGGGGTTTTAAACCCTAGCTTTACATTCTTTTTTATTGACCTAAAAGACGCTATAGCTAGCATTACTACAGAAGAAGATGGTAGAACTCTATTTACACAAGATAATATAGATTATAGCAAACGGTTAGGATTCACTTTAGACAATAGTTTTATCTATAAAAACTGGAACATCGGTTTAGGTGCTACATATTTAGGCATTACAAATGCTATTAATGAGTCTTTTAATAACTCCTCTGATTATTTGTGGAGTTTAAACCTACAAACCTCATTGGCATATAAAATAACTAAGTGGAACACCACAATTTCAAGCCAATTAAAATATACTGGTAAAACACAAAATGTATTTACCAATACGAATAACGAATTATTTATTGGAGAGACCGATGCTTTTACTTGGTTAAATGCTTCAATAAGAACAGATATTTCGTCCAAAATAAGCGCAACGCTAGGCGCAAGAAACCTATTAGATGTTGTAAGCATAAACACAGGTACTTCAGCCGGAGCCCACACTACTCCAACATCAAGTTCAAGACTAATTGGTAACGGCCGATCTTACTTTTTAAAACTATCATATAACCTAAATTTTTAATACTAATAATTATGAGAAACAAATTTTTAACACTAATATTTTTTGTAACAGCTACTCTAATAACAAGTTGTAGTAGTGACGATAACAGCGGAACTCCAGTTGTATCAACGCCTCCATCTTCTGGTGGAATTATAGATCCAGAAGTAGGTGGTTTTAATCAACCTAATCGTGTTTATGTAGATTTAAGCACAGGTGAGCAGATAGCTGTAAATCGTGATACTTGGGAAATTGCTGTATATAACGGTTCGGAAAACAGAATTTTCTTAAACAACGCTTTATTGGTGTCTGCCGCAGAACTCGAAAGCATTACTGACATTACAACAGTAACCGAAACCACCACTTTAACATCCCCATTAACTCTTAATGCATTAGATCAAAACTTTTCCCCAACTACAGTAACTGTTAATACTGTTGCTGAATTAATGCAAGGTTTACCTGTAGGATATACACAATATGGTGATCTTGATGCAAGCATTTCTTTTACAGACAGTAAAGAAGGGGAATTAACAGGTACAGCTTTTAGTGAAATCTCTACAACAGATAGTGATAACAATGTATATGTTGTAAATTTAGGAAACGAAATCCCAACAACAAACAATGGGTCGTTAAATACTACTGGTGACCCTAGAGGCTTTATGAAAATTAGAGTATTAACAGATGGAAGTAGCTACACAATACAATATGCAGAATTAAGCAACACGACCGATTATTCTGAAATAACCGTAAGCAAAGATAACAACTATAACCTTACTGCAGTAAGTTTAACAAATGGACAAATCGTTGACGTTGAACCAATGGCATCAGACTGGGATATAGATTTTGGTGGTGTATTCTCTTATTATGGCTTACAAGGAAATTTAGCAGCAGGTTTAACCTATTCAGATTATACAACACATAATACACTAGGTGGTGTAGGTTTATATCAAATTACAATAGAAGATGATACAACACCCAGTTTTACTAATTTTTCAATAACTAATGTTAATGAAGCTAATTTTGTCTATAATGATCGTGCTGTTGTTGGTAGTGGTTGGAGAAGTGTAGATTATATGACTGGTGAAACTTCTGTAAGAGAGGACAGATACTACATTATAAAAGATACAGATGACAACTACTACAAACTAAGATTTACGGCCGTTGAAAGCAACACAGGTGAACGTGGCTTTCCTCAATTTCAATATGAATTGTTGCAGTAACATCTTAATCCATATTTGGAATTAGTTTAGTTTTTTAAGCATCAAAGCCGTTTCAATTGAAACGGCTTTGTTTATTTCAATACTCGTCTTTCACATTATTTTTTATCCATTGAGTGCAATCTTTAAAATTTTTAAAGATATGTTCTTGAGAAATTAAATCGGGAATAATGCCAATTCGTTCCATCATATATTTAGGTTGTTTTAATAAATCTACAAACAAGATTTGCACTTTGTTATTACGTAGTTCTTGCAGCACATCTTCCATGGCATATAACCCAGATTGATCCATATATTGCATTCTTCCTAATCGAATAACAACAGTTGATGCGGTTTTAGGGATTTGTGCCGATAAACTTTGAAAATCGCTAGTCGATCCAAAAAACAACGGCCCCTTTAAATGTTTAATAAACACTTCTTCTTTGAGCTTTTCGGGGAAATCTTTTTCATCTGCCCAGGCTTTTTCTTGAGATAACGTTTTTACATCGGATCGTCTAGCTGTAAGATCTCCTATTTTTTTCATAAACATTAACGAAGCAATGACTAAACCTATTCCAACTGCATAAACTAAATTCCAGAATGTAGATAATATTAAAACCACTAGCATAACTAAAACTTCAGAACTTAACTTTATTGGTCCAAATTTAATATCCTTAGGAAGCGCTGGGATAGCACGTAAGCCTTTATAATCCATAACACCAATCCCTACGGTTATTAAAATACCTGCTAATACCGCTGCAGGAATGCGAGAAGCTATTGGTCCTAATGCTAGTAGAATAACCAATAACAACACACCAGCAATCATACCAGATAACCTAGTTTTTCCTCCTGATTGAATATTAACAACCGTTCTTATAGTTGCTCCTGCTCCTGGAAGTCCTCCAAAAACAGCTGCTATACTATTTCCAATTCCTTGTCCAACTAATTCTTTATTCGGTTTGTGCTTAGTTTTAGTCATATTATCTGCAACAACACTTGTTAGCAAGGAATCTATGGCTCCTAAAAGTGCTAAGGTTAATGCTGTAAAGATGTAAGGTGTAATACTACTTAATTGAAATTGTGTTATAATTTCAAGATTTGGTATGGGGAAACCACTAGGAATTTCTTCAATTGGGCGATAATTTACCCCAAAACCTACAGCAATTCCAGACATGACTAATAAAGCGACTAAGGTGCTTGGTATAGCGGTAGTAATTCGTTTGAAACCATAAATAATAAGTATTGTTCCAAGTGCTAATAAAACTTCCAACCAATTAACGTTCCCTAAGGCTCTACCTATAACTTTAAACGTTCCTAACACACCTGAAGCTTCTTTTGCGGCTAAGGTTTTAGATTCTTTTAAAATATCTGCTTCAGTAACTTTTTCTGCTCTATTAATGGTTTCTTTAAAGTCTTCTAAAACTAGAATACCTTCGCCTGCTTCTTCTTTTAAAATGTTTTCTAAAATAACTTCTTCGGCTTGGGGTTTAAAAGTATCTACAAAACTCATGTCTTCCTTTGGATAATAGCCTACTGCTGGGAGTATTTGTGTTATTAAAATAATAACACCAATAGCCGTCATAAATCCCGATACTACCGGGTAAGGAATATATCTAATATACTTACCTAAACCTAAAGCTCCTAAACCTATTTGCATTAAACCTGCCAACAAAAACACTGTTAAAATAGCTGGTAAGGCCTTGTTAACATCGCCATCATTAGCAGCAATAATACCCGCAATAACAACCATACTTACTGCTGTCATTGGAGCTGTTGGCCCTGATATTTGTGTATTTGTTCCTCCAAAAAGCGAGGCAAAAAAACTAATAAAAATAGCACCATAGAGTCCTGCACTTGGACCTAAACCAGAGGATACACCAAATGCTAAAGCCAATGGTAATGCAACAATACCAGCTGTAATACCACCAAAAGCATCGCCTTTTATATTTGAGAAGAACTTTTTCATAATTGGGTAATATTTTGAATTTATAATATAAAAAAAAGACTGCTATAATAACAGTCTTTTTTTTATATTATTTGTTAGCGTGTTTTCTTATTCAAAAAAAGAAACACCTCCGGTATTAATGTCGTACATAGCACCAACAATTTTAATTTCGTTGTTGTCTTCCATTTCTTTTAGTACTGGGCTTTGTTGCCTTATATTTTCTATTGTTAAAGCAACATTTTTTTTAGCTACGTTATCCACGAACTCTAAGTTTTTAGAGTTTCTAAGGCTTTTATCTTGAGGTTCTGAAACAGCTTCTACTGCTGGTTTTATCTTAGCCAACATGCTTGTAAGATTACCTAGCTTAGCATCGTCGCAAGCACCTTTAATAGCACCACAACTTGTATGCCCTAGAACGACAATTAATTTCGTACCTGCTAATTTACTAGCAAATTCCATGCTTCCTAGAATGTCTTCATTTACAAAGTTACCTGCAATTCGCACGCTAAAAATATCTCCTAAACCTTGATCGAATACTAATTCTGCTGAAACACGCGAATCGATACAACTTAAAATAGTTGCAAAAGGAAATTGCCCATCGCTGGTATCGTTTACTTGCTCTAAAAGATTTCGGTTTGCTTTAAGGTTGCTTTGAAACCGTTGGTTTCCTTCTTTTAAAAACTGCAATGCTTTTTGAGGCGTCATGGTTGCCTGTGTTTCTTTTGTATGTGCTTTCATTTGTTTTATTTTTTAAGATGAATAGTTTCTATTTCCTGTGATAAACAGGGAAACATTAAGATTATTAACAATATCTTTTATTGGTGTTTGAGTAGCATTATTTTTATCTCTCTCTACACACAATAAATTAATATTGCTTTTTAATAGATAATTAGACACGTTTTTTATGGCGTTGCTTCCTTGATCAAAAACATGCTCCACAACATCGTCTTTATATTTAATTTTTGCGGGGGGTTCTCCTACAATTTGAAATGATTTTAAAGGCTTGTTAATATAAGCCATTAAATCTTTTATAAACATTTGATTTTGAAATTCGTTAGTTACATTAAACACGCCAAAGTTAAACCCTTTTTCAAAATCGATAAGATTGTTATTATTGGCTATCATAACAGTACCTTTAAATTGCTTTAACACAAAATCGGTAATATTATTTCCCAAAGGATTAAACGAGTTATTGCGTTTGCCTAAAACAACAATATCTGGTTGTTGTTGTTCTATATAATTACCTATTTCTGTTTTAACATTTCCAAAAACATAGTTGTAATTAATATTTACGTCGTACGTTTTGGCTATTGGCTCTATTAAACTTAAAAGCTGCTTATCTGTTTTTGAATGCGTTTCGTTAAGCGTTCGCATAGCTGACAATTGACTTTCTCGTTTAACAATATCTGTAAGTTGTTTAACATGAAATAATTCAATATCAGCATGAATCATTTTTGCTAAACTAACAGTACTTTTTAAAATATCTTCTACTGGCTTTTTTAAATCTGCCAGTAGAAGAATGTTATGTTTAGGCTTTCCCATAGCAATTAGCTTAAGCTTATATCAGATTTTGGTCTTGTTCTAAAAAACTCGGCAAAACTTTCTGGATTTTCTTCTACACCGCGCTTAGAAACTAGTTTTATATCAATATTTCGCTCTTTAGCTTTGTGTGAAAAGTCATCTAAAATCTCAATAATATCGTTGTCTAAATATCTGGTTTTTATTAAATCAAGTTCTAGATATGTGTCGCGTGGTAAACTATCTAATTCTTTTAAAATGGCTCCTTTGTTAAAGAATGTTACTTCTTCGGCTAATGTCATTTTAATTTTGTGTTTTCCATTACTTTTATCTTCAATATGTAAGAAGTGTGAGTTTTGATAGCTCTTTAGAAGAATTACTACAATACCTACTAAAAGTCCTAAACCTATACCAAATAGTAAATCGGTAAATACAATCCCTACAACGGTTACAATAAAAGGTACAAATTGTTTCCACCCTAATTTATACATTTGTTTAAATAGTTGTGGTTTTGCTAGTTTATATCCCACTATTAATAGAATTGCTGCTAGAACTGATAGCGGAATCATGTTAAGTAATGTTGGTATTAAGATAACAGAAATTAATAATAAGAAACCATGAATAATAGTTGCCATTTTACTTTTTCCTCCTGATTGAATGTTTGCAGAACTTCTTACAATAACTTGTGTAATTGGCAATCCACCTATTAAACCAGAAATTACGTTTCCTGTTCCTTGCGCTAATAATTCTCTATTAGTTGGTGTTACATTTTTATCGGGGTCTATCTTATCTGTTGCTTCTACACACAATAGTGTTTCTAAACTAGCTACTAGAGCAATTGTAAAAGCCGTAACCCAAATATCTACATTGGTAATTGCACTAAAGTCTGGAAAACTAAATTGATTTAAAAAGTCGGATGCACTTTCTGGAATAGGAACACTAACCAAGTGGTTTGATGTTATATTTAACAAACTATTCCCTTGGGTTAGAGTAAAGAATATAATACCTATAACTACAGCAACAAAAGGGCCTTGGATTAACTGAAATATTTTACCTTTTTTACTTAATACTTTATCCCAAAATAATAATATTAATAAGCTAATTACACCTATTAAAGCGGCTCCAGGATGAATGTTATTAATGACTTGAAAAATCTCTGAAAATGTATTCCCTCCATCAATCTCGAAGAATTCTAAATCCCAAGCAGATTCTTCATCATAACCAAAAAAGTTAGGAATCTGTTTTAAAATAATAATAATTCCAATACCTGTTAACATACCTTTTATAACAGAAGACGGAAAATAATAGCCTATTACACCCGCTTTTAACACGCCAAATAAAATTTGAATAACACCTGCAATAACAACTGCTACTAAAAAGTTTTGGTATCCTCCTAAAGCGCCAATAGCTGTTAATACAATAGCTGCTAATCCAGCAGCTGGGCCACTAACGCCTATTTTAGAGCCACTTAAAGCTCCAACAACAATTCCGCCGATAATTCCGGCTATTAATCCTGAAAATAATGGTGCGCCACTAGCAAGTGCAATACCCAAACACAATGGTAAAGCCACAAAAAACACGACAATACTAGCTGGCAAGTCGCTTTTAATATACTTGAACATATATAAAGTTTTAAAATTTTAGAAAATAAAGTACAGTCCAGAAGTAACATCTGGAAAACTGTGTAAAACGTATTATAATATGTTCTGTTCTGGAGGAGGAGACACACACTCTAAAACAAGCGGTGTATAGTTTTTTAAGTAATAGCTAAAAGAATCATTTTCATCATTATCCCAAAAAACACTAGCAAAACCTAGGTTTTCTAAATATTTGACTTCTAAGTTCTTTTGAACTTCATTTTGCTCCTTATTTTCTTCTTCGTTAACACTATAAAAAATAGTAAGATCGTAAGTGTCTTCAATAACCGAAATAACCGTAGGAGCTACGAGGAACATCATAAAGATAATAGAAAAAAATATGACTATTCTCGTTCTTGGCATATTTAAGATTAATTAAACTACAAATATAAAATTTGTAAGATATTATTACGTTAAATATATTTTAAATCTTATAACGCTTTAATATCTTCAGATGATATCCAGCCTGTTTTTCCGTCTGATAATTTAATTTGTTTCCAACTATTCACGGTATCTAAAATTTGAACTTTTGTACCTTCATGGAGTTTAAAAGCTTCCACACTCCGTAAATTAGGCTCGCTTTTAACTTGAGCTTCTTGCGAGAAAACTATAGCCGGTTTATCGTTTTTATCTAAATTATATTTATGAAAAGCAAAGGACAACGTAATAACCGATAGTAACAAAAAAGTGAAACTAAGCACAAAAGACAGGCGTTTTCTAGCTGTTGAAGAATTAAAATAATACACTAAATACAACACAATAAAAGCTAACATAGCAAAAACCGTAAAATATGCCCAACCATCAAAACTAAATGAGTTAGTAACTGCTTTTAAAAAGCGTGACAACCCAACTTCTGGAACAGTATCTATAGCATCGACAGTCATATTTTTGGCAAATGCCATATTATTTTTAATCTCCTTATCGTTAGGTGCTAATTGTAATGCTTTTTCATAATTGTAAATACTTGGCGCGATATGATTTAGTTTATAGTGCGCATTGGCCAAATTAAAGTATAATTCTGCCGAATGCTGCCCGCTCTCCAAAATCTTTTCATAACGCGTGATAGCCTCACTATACTTACCTTGGTTGTATAGTTCGTTTGCTTGATTAAACCATTGTTGGTTTTGTGAGAACCCTGTTGCCACAACGAAAAACAATACGTAAAACAAAAACTTTTTCATCTTATTTAGCTTGTTTATCGATTAATGAAATCGTTTTAGCAGCTTTGTCATAATCTTGCTGCATTTCTACATTACTCAACGGTGTGTAACGTGCCAACTCACAGTTTTCAATCAACTCTAAAAACTCGTCTACAACCGTAGTTTCAACTCCTTTGGATAATAGTAGTTCTTGGATTTTATCTTTACTAAAATCACTTGTTTCAATGTGTAATTTGGCTTTTAAGTAATTATGCAATGCTTTTTCCAACGCCACATAAAAGGCTTCTTTTTGCCCCAATGTCTTTTTAGCTTCACTTAAATATTTCTTGGCCAATTTATCGGCTTTTCTAATTTTGTTTCCAAACACATCGGCATCGCGTTTCTCTTTTTCTCTACGGAAAACAATGGCTAACGGAATAGCTAATAATGGCGCTAATAACGACGCCCAAAACCCAACCGATTTAAAGAAATGCTTAGGTGTTTTAGAGACAAAACGGGTTTCGGTTTTTACAAAAGCGAATTGGTCGTTACTCATAATCACTTTTTGTTTGTTGGCTGCTGTAGAGGCAATATTGTCATTAGAAGAGGCATTGGTTGGACCATCTAATACATCAACAATAATTTCATTGGAGTTAAGGCTCTTATAGCGTTCTGTTTTAGGATCGAAATATGAAAACGAAATATTAGGAATAGGGTATTTTCCTTTGTATTGTGGAACAACGGTGTAGCTATCGGAAATACTACCCTGCATACCACCTAAATTGGTTCTTACGTTTTCTACATGCTCAGGTTCGTAAATTTCCAACGAACTTGGCACAGAAACTTTAGGTAATTCAAACAGTTTTAAGTTACCATTACCAGACACTTCTACTTTTAGTTGTAATGATTCCGATGCTTTTAATTTCTCTTTTGATGTTGTTACAGCAAAATCAAAATTACCAACTGCTCCAGTAAATCCTGCTGGTTTACCTTGCTCAGGAAGTGGTTTTACGTGTATAGTTCTACTTCCTGCCGAAATGGTTCTGTGTACCTGACTCATTAACCGGCCGCCAAAAATATCACGTCGGTTGGTAGGTACTTCAACTGTAATATCTAAACTTAAAGGCTCTATTTCTAACTTGCCTGTTTTTTGTGGATAAAGTACTGTTTTTCGTAACACCACATAGCGATAATCTTCGCCTTTATAGGTGCCATTTTGAACTTTTAACCCCTTGATATCTATGTTCTGACTCCAGAAATCGCTGTATTTTGGATTGTCTATTTCACGCCAATTACTCACACCTGTGTTAGGGTTAACATATAATTTGTAAACAACCGTTATAGCCTCATTCAAGTAAGGATTCGCTTTGGAAACCTCGGCGACTAAATGAATATTTTCAGAGGCAATATATTCGGCATTATTGCCATCTTTAGGTTTATCAACGGCTTTCGTAACAACAACATTTACAGGTGTTGTTTTGTAGGTGTTTCCTTCAACTTCTATAGTTGCCTGATTTATTGTAAATGTTCCTAACCGTTTTGGTGCCAAAAAGTAACTATATGTTTTAGAAAACGAGCGCTTACCATTAACCCAAGAATGGCTTACCGATTGGTTTGGCCCGCCAACAACTGTAAAGTTTTGAAAGTTTGGCGGATTAAAATTGTCGCCGTCTTGATTCATTTCAAAATCGATACGTAACCGTTCGTTTACACCTAATCTTTTCTTACTAACTTTAGCTTCAAACTTAACTTGTGCAAGCCCAAATACTGAAGTAAAAAGAAATACTATAAGAATGTATGCTTTCGTTTTCATTACCAATCTTTATCTGTTTGCACTTTTACGCCTTTTTGTTTTTCGGCATTCATTTTTTCTTGAACCTTTTGTTCTTGATTATTCATCGCCTCTAAAAGATTCTTTACTTGTTGTGGCGATAGTTGACCTTGTTTAGGTTTAGGCTGTTGTTTGTCTTTATTATCTCCTTGATTGCCTTTTTGGTCTTGTTTGTCATCTTTAGGCTTACCATCTTCATCTTTCTTGTCTTCACCTTCTTTTTTATCTTGATCGCCTTCGTCTTTATTGTCTTTATTTTGATCGTCCTGCTGATCTTGCTTATCCTTTTGGTCTTGTTGCTCGTCGTTTTGATCTTTATTTTTTTCCTGATCGTCTTGATTTTGCTCGTTTTCTTGCTTTTGTTGTTCGGCACATTCTTTGGCTAACGCATAATTGTAGCGCGTTTCGTCATCTGAAGGGTTATTACGCAACGCATTTTTATAGGCTTCAACAGCTTCTTTACAACGCTTGTTTTTATATAAAATATTGCCAATGTTATGAAAGGCTTTATGCTTTTCATTTTTAGAAGTCGCTGCTTTGGCAGCTTGTTGCAATCGATATAAGGCTTCATCTAAACTGCCATTTTGGTAATAGGATGTCCCTAAATTATAGGCTCCAACAGTATGATTAGGTTGTTCTGAAATAGCTTTTCTATACTCCATTTCGGCAGAGACATAATCGTCTTCACCCAATAACTCATTGGCTTCATACACTAAACCATTGGCTTTTTGTAAGGCTAATTGTCGTGCTTTTTCAGCCTCATCTTGAGCCCAACAAAAACTGGTGATACAAAGTAATATTATAGAAAGTAGTGGTTTCATTTTCTTTTTCAACGATGGTAATGATTTATTCAAAAATATCGTTACTTAAATGTCTTTTATTTAGCTTACTAATTTATAAAGCCTTAGCGGTTTTATACGTTAAAGGTTTTATAAAGTTACTTGCAACTTATAGATTTTCATTGAACAGATTAAGCTTTTTTAGCCAAGCTGTTTTACGTTCCAAAAGGAAAATATCTAGCAATAAGAAAACAATTGCAAATCCTAAAAACCATTGAAATTGGTCTTTAAAATCGGCAAACTCTTTGGCTTCAAATTCGGTTTTGTCCATTTTGTTTAAAATATCGCGAATGTTTTCAACAACTTCGTTTGTGTTTCGCCCATTGATGTAAGCACCATTGGCTTCATCGGCAATGGCTTTTAAGGTATTTTCATCGAGCTTGGTAATTACCGTTTCGCCTTGACTGTCTTTTTTATAATTCAGCACCACGCCATTTCTTTTAATGGGAATTGGGCCACCTTTTACATCGCCAACACCTATGGTAAATATTCTAATCCCTTCGTTACTAGCTTCTTCAGCAACATTTGCAGCAACATCGGTATGGTCTTCACCATCGGAAATAATAATTAAAATCCGATTGGTTTGTTCTTCATTATCAAAATAGGTTTTTGCTAGCTCAATAGCTTCACTAATTGCTGTTCCTTGCGATGATAACATATCGGTGTTCATATTTTGAAGGAACATTTTTGCTGCGGCATAATCGGTTGTAATAGGCAACTGCGGAAAGGCTTTCCCTGCATAGGCAATAATACCTACGCGGTCGCTAGCTAAATTGTTGATAATTTGCGTTACTAATTGCTTGGATTTTTCCAAACGGTTAGGTGCAATGTCTTCAGCCAACATACTTTTAGATACATCAACGGCAAAGACAATATCAACACCTTCACGTTTTACGGTTTCTAATTTGGTGCCTATTTTAGGATTAACCAAGGCCAATACCAAACACGCTATGGCCAAACTCCAAACTACTAGTTTTAGAATGGCTTTGAATAGCGACTGGTTGGGACTTAGTCGTTTTAAAAGGGCTTTGTCGGCAAAGCGTTTTTGGGTGCGTTTTTTCCAAAACTGAAGCACTAAAAACATAAGCACAACTATTGGAATAACCAATAATGCCCAAAACCATATTTTTTCTTCTAATTGAAAATAATCCATTTGCTCACAAATTCATCAAATAAAACTTCTAAAAATAGTATGTCTCAATAACACTTCTAGTAACAATAATAACCCGGCCAATAATACTAATGGTCGGAATTTTTCTTGGTAATTGTAATATTTAAATTCTTCTATTTCGGTTTTTTCTAGTTTATTAATCTCATCGTAAATCTCGGCTAATTTCTGATTATTGGTCGCTCTAAAATAGCGTCCACCTGTCACCTCGGCAATTTCCTTTAATAAATCTTCGTCTATTTCAACTTGAACACGACCGTATTGAAAATTACCATTAGGTAAAATGGCTACTGGCGATAGCGCCATCCCGTTAGTTCCTAAACCAATGGTGTACGTTTTTATGCCATATTCAACTGCTAATTCACTAGCAATTTTAGGGTCGATAAATCCAGAGTTGTTCACTCCATCGGTTAACAAAATAATGACTTTACTTTTCGCTTTACTATCTTTTAATCGGTTTACTGCCGTGGCGAGGCCCATTCCAATGGCGGTTCCGCCTTCGATAATATTGTTGTATTTTATATCATCCAAGGAACGTAACACAATGGCTTTATCACTGGTTATAGGTGTTTTGGTGTAACTTTCGCCTGCATATTCTACTAAACCAATGCGATCGTTTGGACGACCTTTTATAAACTCTGAAGCAACATCTTTTAACGCTTCCAAACGATTTGGGCGTAAATCCTTGGCTAACATACTTGCCGAAACATCAATGGCCATGACAATATCAATACCTCGCGTGGTTTTTGTTTTTGTAGATACATCAACGGTTCGTGGCCTTGCCAATGCTGTAATAATTAATACTAATGCTAATAAACGTAACAAAAACAAGGAATGCCTTAGTTTGGGCAACAACGAACTTGTCGATTTAAACCCTTTAAGGCTTGACATTTTTAGCTCGGCTGTTTGCTTGTTTCTTTTAAACACATACCATATTATTGCTACTGGCAAGAGTAGTAATAACCAAAAGAATTCTTTATTTAAAAACTCAATTCCTTCTAACATTATTCTTCTGTTTCGGGTTTTTCAGGTTGTAATTCTACTGAATTTATTATACGGTCTACCATATCATCAGCATAGGTGTCATTTTGTGGCCAAGTAATAATAATTTGCTGTAAGACGTTTTGCGATGTAAAATGCAATATGGTATAATTGGCTGCCATATAATTTTCGGTTTGTAAAATAGGCACACTCATTGTTCCGTGAGTTTTTAATCCTTCAGCACCATTTGGGGTTGTGAATTTATCTTGTTTTACAAAAATATCGCTAATGCCTTTTTGCTCCATACCTTTAATCACATTATCAGCAACCATACTTAAATCTATTTTTGGAGCTTGCTGTTGCTTTTGACCTTGAGGCTGTTGCACTTGTTCAAAAACCGATGTTACTACCGTAACGCTAAACATATCTAGCATTGTACCGTAATTAAAGCCAATAGTTTTAGTGTTTTGTTGGGTCTCTTCTAGTATTGGAATTTCAGTACGCTTTAATACTTTGGGTGTAGAAATAGTTATAGGCGGCACACCATAATCGCTAGTTATCCAATGCCCTTCTAGCAACTCTTTACTTTCATGACCAATAATGGTATCTTTTACGTAAGTAAACCCATATTTTACACCAAATCCAATAAATGTAGCTATGGCCAAAAACACACAAATAGCGACTGTAATAACAACCTTTTTGCGTTTTTGCTTACGTTCTTGTTCTTCTTTATATTTTTCGTCTAATAACTTTTCTTCTTCCGTTGGTTCTGGAAGGGCTTCTTTTACATGATCGATTTCTTGGTCTATGGTTTGCCTATCCAACTCGGCCAAGGCAACATCTGGAGCAGATTTGGCAAACTTAACCAAATCGGCACGTCGTAAAATGACTTCTAATTTCTGAATATCATTCTTGCTGATATCTATTTGATTACCTTCCTTTAATAAATTCAATCGCGTTATTAATTCATCGGTTGTGCTTTCTAGAGCGCGATCGTAAACCTTTTCGTCAAGATATCTTCTAATGATGAAGGTTAGCTCAGAATAGTATTCCTTTAATTCTTCATTTTGTAGAAAGCTACTATCATCTAATTGTTTCAAGGCTGCCTTGGCTTTGTCGTAAGGTGGCAACATCGCTATTTTTTCGTCTTCAGTAAGTGGTTTTTTGCGCCATATAAACCAATATAACAAAAAGGCAATAATAGCTAAAACACCAAGTACTATTAGTGCTGTTTTCCACCAATTGCTTACGGGTTTTTCTACGGCAATAAGCGGCTTGATGTCGTACATACCTTGTTTTGTGGTATCGACTTGAATGGGATTTACCGTAACTCGAAGCGAATCGGTGAACAAGGTTTTATCGCCAATAAGAATTTTTTGCCTCGGAATGGTGTATGCTCCCGAATCGAATTGGGTTAAACCGTATTTTTTGATAAGTTGAAACTTGGTGTCTTGCTTGGTCGTGTCTATTTTGTATGACTCGATCATTTCCAATGGCATAAAGGTTTGTCCTTCGGGGAAGATGACCAAATCGGTAGAATCGGCTTCCACTTCAATTTTATAGGTGATTTGTTCGCCTATTTTTATGGAAGTAGAATCGATAGATGACGTAACTTGAGCTTGAGAAAACAAAGAAAACAGAACAAAGAAAAGAGACAAGGCAACCTGTGTTACTTGTGTCTTTTTTAAATTCATAATTCGTAAATTGTAATTCATCATTTTATCCTCTTCGTTTAAAATAGCCCAATAATTTTTTTACATAGCTTTCATCGGTTCTACAAGCTAAACTTCCTGCACCCGATTTGGTAAAGCTCTCTTTAAAATAAGTCACTTTTTCTCTGTAAAAAGCTTCATAATTGCGACGCACTTTTTTGGATGCTGTATTTATCAGCTGTAATTCGCCTGTTTCTTCATCTTGCATTTGTACCATTCCTAAATTTGGGATTTCAACTTCGTGTTTATCATACACGCGAATACCTGTAACATCGTGTCGTCCCGAAGCAATTTTTAACGTATGTTGATAATCATCTGAAATAAAATCGCTCAACACAAAAACAATGGCTTTCTTTTTCATAACGTTGGAAAGAAACTTCAATGCCTCGGTAATGTTGGTTTGCTTGCTTTTGGGCTCAAACTCGATAAGTTCTCGAATGATACGTAATACGTGAGAACGCCCTTTTTTTGGTGGAATATAAAGCTCCACCTCATCTGAAAATAAAATCAACCCTATTTTATCATTATTTTGTGTTGCTGAAAAAGCTAACGTAGCGGCAATTTCGGTAACAATCTCGCTTTTAAACTGCTGGTCGGTACCAAAAAACTCTGATCCTGACATATCAACCATCAGCATCATCGTTAGCTCGCGTTCTTCTTCGAAAACCTTAACATAGGGCTCGTTATAACGTGCCGTAACATTCCAATCGATATTTCTTACATCATCACCAAATTGGTATTGGCGTACTTCGGAAAATGTCATACCACGCCCTTTGAAGGTAGAATGATATTCGCCTCCAAAAATATGATCGGACAACCGTCGTGTCTTGATCTCTATTTTGCGTACTTTTTTGAGTAATTCCTTAGTATCCATTTTTTAGTTTGCAGTTTTCAGTTTGCAGTAAGCAGTTCTAAAAAAGTATTCATTGCACAGTGTTTAATAACCTCATAAAAGCTGAACGCTGAATACCGCTAACTCTTTATGGTACTTCGATTTCGTTAACAATTTTGTTGATGATGTCAACCGAGGTTACATTTTCGGCTTCGGCTTCGTAAGTGATTCCTATTCTGTGGCGCAATACATCGTAAACCACTGCGCGAACATCTTCAGGAATAACATAGCCACGACGTTTAATAAACGCATAACATTTAGCAGCATTGGCTAGGTTGATACTACCACGTGGCGAGGCGCCAAAGGAAATTAATGGTTTTAAATCGGCCAGTTTGAATTTCTCTGGATAACGTGTTGCAAAAATGATATCCAAAATATATTTTTCAATTTTTTCATCCATATAGACCTCGCGAACGGCTTGTTGTGCTTTTAAAATTTGCTCTAACGACACTACTGGATTTACTTTCTCGAATGCGCCTTTTAAGTTGGCACGAACAATAAGTTGCTCTTCGTCTTGCTTTGGATAATCGATAACCGTTTTTAGCATAAAACGGTCTACCTGTGCTTCTGGTAACGGATAGGTTCCTTCTTGCTCTACGGGGTTTTGTGTGGCCATTACCAAGAATGGTTTGTCTAACACAAAGGTTTCGTCGCCAATAGTTACCTGCTTTTCTTGCATCGCTTCCAGTAATGCCGATTGCACTTTGGCTGGCGCACGGTTAATTTCATCGGCTAAGACAAAGTTGGCAAAAATAGGGCCTTTTTTAATGGAAAAATCGTTTTCCTTGATGTTATAGATTAAGGTACCAACAACATCGGCTGGCAATAAATCTGGTGTAAATTGAATTCTGCTAAAACTTCCATCAACAGCTTGAGATAAGGTATTAATGGCTAATGTTTTTGCTAATCCGGGAACACCTTCAAGTAGAATATGGCCTTGTCCTAAAAGACCAATAAGCAATCGCTCGACCATATGTTTTTGGCCAACAATAACCTTATTCATCTCTCTGGTAAGTAAATCAACAAAAGCACTTTCGCGTTCTATCTTTTCATTAATTGCTTTAATATCAATTGTACTTGTTTCTTCCATCATTTTTCTAAGTTTTAAAAAGCTCGAATATAGTTTGCTTATTTGAGTGATGCAAATTGTTAATTTTTTTTCTGTAGCGCTGTTAATAATTGGTTAAAAAATAAGGGTTTCACATAAGTTTAAGAGCAATATGTTTTCTAAATTTAACCTATCGATTTAAAAAAATGAGTAAAACCTATTCTGATATAATTGCAGGCACCATGAATTGGGGAGCTTGGGGCAAACAACTTTGCACTAAGGACATGGCTGATTTAATGTACCATTGCTTGGATTGTGGCATCACCACATTTGACCATGCAGATATTTATGGCGATTATTCTACTGAATCTGAATTTGGAAAAGCACTTGCCGATAGCAACATCAAAAGAGAAGACATACAACTGATTAGCAAATGTGGCATCCAATATTTAGGAAATTCTCGCCCTGGAAACAAGGTAAAACACTACGATTACAACAAGAATTATATTATTTGGTCTGTTGAACAGTCTTTAAAAAACCTACAAACAGATTACCTTGATTTATTGCTTTTGCACAGGCCTAGTCCTTTGTTAAACCCTATGGAAGTTGCAGAAGCCATAACAACTTTAAAAAAAGCAGGAAAAATAAAAGATTTTGGAGTCTCAAACTTTTTACCTTCGCAAATAAATTTGCTTCAAAAGTACATTGAGGTTTCAGTAAACCAACAGGAATGTTCCATTACACATTTTGACCCCTTACTTGATGGCAACCTCGATTATTTACAAACCCACAACATACAAGCTATGGCGTGGTCGCCTTTGGGATCTTTTTTCAAGGAAGATACCTCTCAAACAAAACGCATAGACAAAGTCTTGTGCCATTTACAAAAGCAGTACAATGCTAGCAAAGACCAATTGCTCTTGGCCTGGTTACTAAAACACCCCGCAAACATTATACCTGTCGTTGGCACTACAACTCCAGAACGTTTGACTTTTGCCATTGAAGCCTCAAAAATCGATTTAAGCCAACAGGATTGGTTTGCACTACTCGTAGCCTCACAAGGACATAAAGTACCATAAGCTATACAATATGATTAACAAACGCCTCCTCATAAAAAACTTGCTCGCTCATAACGATGAGAACAGTTTTTATGATAAAAAGCGTAAAATTGATATTGGTCAAAAAGAAGGCAAAGCCAAGTTTTTAAAACATATTTGCGCCCTTTCCAACAGCAATCCTAAAAACAACTCTTACATTGTAATAGGTGTTGATGATGAGGACAACAATATAATAGGCGTCGATTTTTTTGATGACAGCAAAATACAAAACCTCATCAACGCTTATTTAACCAATCCGCCTATTGTTCAGTACGAGAACATTCCGTTTCCACATTTGCCAGACGATAAAGTTGTAGGGTTGGTAACCATTAGGCCTAAAGGCGATGACTCTATAACATCGCTTAGAAAAAACATTTGGAAATATTATGGTGGCTCAGTGTTTTTTAGAGACGGCAGCATGAGCATGCCCAAAGTATTTGACATAGAGATTAAGGATGTTAATTCTAATATTGTTTCTCAAATTGAGCGACATGCGCAAAACAACATAGAACACACTTTAGATGGTGTTTTCGATTTTATGAAAACCCGCGAAGATTTTAATCCACAGTATAAAGTATTCAAGGAATATTTTGTAGTGTGTTGGGCAGGATTGAAAAAAGTGGTTAAAGATGACATTTACTTTTCTCGAGTAGACATTAAACTCATTAACGAACAAGTGCGATTATTTTATTCTAATTTAGATGAAGTATCGATTACCTATGATGACGATAATTTTAAGATTATTGAATACGTAAGTTTAGGGCTTCAAAATTCTTATAAATACTATCCGTTGGAGGAAACTATTTTCAGTTTTGACAATAACGGATCGTATCAAATAAATAGCGAGCTTTTATTCCAGCCGCCACAATTCGACAAAAAAGTATTGCACCATATTTACAATGCTAACAACGCTATATTGGAGAAACTAAAAAAGGGGTTAACCTTAAACAAAACAGAACAAGCCGATATTAAAAATCTTCCGGCCACCTATTTACTTTGTTATTTAAACCTATTTCACGAAGCCTTAAATAAGCTTCACGAAGCCAAACCCTACCTTAAAGCGTATAATGATGATGTGTATTCGTTATACAAAGATGCTATTAGAATTTTAAGAAAAGTAAAATACAGTTAACTAAAAATCATCCGTTTATATGGTTTTTTTTACCATTCGTAGTTTTTATTTTACCTTAATTATATTTTTTCAGAATTTAGTTTCGCTATTAATCAATTAAATAAACAACCTGCTTTTTACGAAAAACATTTCGTGTAAGCAGGTTTTATTATATAAAGTTGCCACTAAATCTTTATAAACGATTTTTTCATGGCTTTTTAATTGAACCTTTCTTATTCAAGAATATAAAAAAGGCTCATTTCAAAAAAGAAATGAGCCTTTTGTTTTAATGATTTTTTATGATTTTATAAATCAAATTTAATCCCTTGTGCTAAAGGTAATTCGGTTGTATAATTAATGGTATTTGTTTGACGACGCATGTATACTTTCCAAGCATCAGATCCAGACTCACGCCCTCCACCTGTTTCTTTTTCACCTCCAAAAGCGCCTCCTATTTCGGCTCCCGAAGTTCCAATATTTACATTGGCAATACCACAATCCGATCCTTCTACAGATAGGAAACGTTCGGCTTCACGTAAATTATTGGTCATAATTGCTGAAGATAATCCTTGGCGAACACCGTTTTGTAAGTCTAATGCATTAGACACATCGCCTTTGTACTTCATGATATAAAGTATTGGTGCAAAAGTTTCGTGTTGTACAATTTCAAAATGGTTTTCGGCTTCTGCTATAGCTGGTTTTACATAGCATCCACTTTCATAACCTTCACCTTCTAAAACGCCACCTTCTACTAATATTTTTCCGCCTTCTTCAACAACTTTAGTTAAAGCATTTTGGTAGTTTTTAACGGAGTCCTTGTCGATTAACGGTCCTACGTGATTATTTTCATCTAACGGATTTCCTATTTTAATTTGCTTGTAGGCATCTACTATGGCATTTTTAACTTTATCATATACATCTTCATGAATAATTAAACGACGTGTTGATGTACAACGTTGTCCGCAAGTTCCTACAGCACCAAAAACAGCACCAATCACCGTATTTTTTATATTAGCATCAGGCGTTACAATAATGGCGTTGTTTCCTCCTAATTCTAACAATGTTTTTCCTAAACGACCGGCAACTTCTTTGGCTACAATTTTACCCATTCGCGTTGATCCTGTCGCTGATATTAATGGAATACGTTCGTCTTTAGTCATCATTTCACCAACGGTATAATCTCCTGTAATTAAACAAGAAATACCTTCTGGCACACCGTTTTCTGAAAATACACGTGCTGCGATATTTTGACAAGCAACCGATGTTAATGGTGTTTTTTCTGATCCTTTCCAAACACAAGCATCGCCACAAACCCAAGCTAAGGCTGTATTCCAACTCCAAACGGCTACTGGGAAGTTAAAAGCAGAAATAATCCCCACAACACCTAACGGATGATATTGTTCGTACATACGATGTCCTGGACGTTCTGAGTGCATTGTTAATCCGTGTAGCTGACGTGATAAGCCTACAGCAAAATCACAGATATCTATCATTTCTTGGACCTCTCCTAAACCTTCTTGGTAAGATTTTCCCATTTCGTAAGACACCAATTTTCCTAATGGTTCTTTAAGGCGACGTAGCTCGTCGTTAAATTTTCTTACAATTTCACCACGTTGTGGTGCTGGCATAGTTCGCCATGTTTTAAATCCTTCGGTAGCGGCTGTAATTACTTTTTCGTAATCTTCTTTTGTAGTCGATTTTACTTTTCCTATAAGCTGCCCATCTACTGGAGAATAGCTTTCAATAATTTCTCCACTTGAAAAATTATTGGCTCCTATTGATGTTCCATTATTAATATCGTTAACGCCTAGTGCTTTCAAGGCTTCAGTAATCCCAAAATCTGTAGCAACTGCTTGCATATTTTTCTCTTTTTTATATTTATTTATGTGAATTTTTGCGAATATACTAATAATAAGTCGCTTAATTAAACAATCTCTCGGGTTAAAATTTGTTAACTTTATCTTAGTTAATTAAGAATGAAAAACTACAATGACTAAAACCCACCAACCTTATTATGCTGTAATATTTACTTCAAAGCAATCTAAAAACACCATAGGATATAACGATACGGCTAAAGCCATGGAGCAATTAGCTAAACAGCAAAATGGCTTTTTAGGTATGGAAAGTGCCCGAAACGACATTGGAATTACCGTAAGTTATTGGACATCTCTTAAGGCTATAAAACAGTGGAAGCAACATAGCGAACACCTTTTAGCACAACAAAAAGGACGCACAACTTGGTACGATTGGTATCGGGTTAAAATTTGTAAAGTAGAACGGGAGTATGAATTTTAAAACATATTTCTTTTTTAATTAATACGCTGGTAACATTTTAGCCCATATCTTTACAGTCATATATTTACTATGGCTAATATTATTTTACTTTTCACATGTCTTTTTTTAGGGTTCTTTTTTAAAAAAAGCAGCCTTTTTCCTAAAGAAACACCTGTAGTTTTAAATAAGTTTGTTATCTACATTTCTTTGCCAGCTATGGCCTTACATTACCTGCCTAAAATTGAATTATCTCCAAAACTATTGTATCCTATTGGGGCTGCTTGGATAGGTTTCTTTATTGCTTTTGGTTTATTTGCCTCTTTAGGGAAATGGCTAGGATGGTCTAAAAAACTTACAGGCTGTTTAATACTAACTAGCGGTCTAGGAAATACTTCATTTATAGGCATTCCTGTTATAGAAGCGCTTTACGGAAAAGAAGGCTTAGAGACGCTTGTTCTTGTAGATTTACCAGGGTCTTTTATTATGTTATCTACATTAGGCATTATTGTGGCAACAACTTATTCTAGAGGAAAAACGAATCTAAAACAAATAGGGCGACAAATAATAAGCTTTCCTCCTTTTATTGCATTTATTGTAGGTATTTCACTTATTTTATTAAATAGAACACTTCCTGAAACGATAGATGGTGTTTTTGAAAAATTATCGTACACTATTTCTCCATTAGCATTAGTGTCTGTTGGATATCAAATTAATTTAGAAAAACGCAGCAAACACTGGAATTTTCTAATATTAGGATTAACGTACCAATTAATATTGTGGCCTTTAATTATTCTAGTGCTTTATAAAATTATTTTAAATCAATCGGGAACTGCTATTAATGTTTGTATTATGGAGGCCGGCATGGCTCCTATGATAACGGCCTCTATTGTAGCGAGTGCTTACGGTCTTAAGCCCAAACTAAGTAACATGATGGTTAGTATAGGTATTCCCGTTTCGTTTATAACTTTAGCGTTTTGGTATTGGGTGTTAACAGTTGTTTAAAAATCACCTTAAAGGGAACCCTTTCCCTGCCCACCAAGGGTGTACTTCTATGACTAAACGCCCGGATTTTACCATAGGGTCTAAATTAGCTAAACTATCGGCTATTTTGAGTGTTGGTACATTGTAAATGGTAATTCCTCTAATATCGCCATCATCGCCAAAAGGTCCAGATATATCAGCATAACCTTCTTCATACATACGGCTTAAATGCGCCAAATGTGCTTCTTGCAACTTAGCAGCTTCTTCTTCATTTTGCGAACGTATGGGACCACTTTTTAAAAACACCATAAAATACTGCTGCATTAAAATGGTATCGCCTGTTTTTTCATTTACATAATCAAAGGTTTGATAGCCTTGTTTTTTTAGTTCTTCTTTTATTCTTGCCACAGACTTTTCAGAAACAGGGTTTTCTGCAACTATAGTATCTATAAGGTTTTCTTTAACCTCTGGCTCTGTCGTAAAATCTTTTAATTCAGAAGCTTTTTCATTATCCTTACAACCCATAAAAAATAATGTTAAAGCAAAAATGGTTAAAAACTGTTTCATAGTGTTATTGTTTGTTCCACGTGTTATATGGATGTTTACTTAATTGTGAATTGTAATACTTTGATTGTCCTGTGACTTCGTCTCCTAACCAAAGTGGTTTTTTAAATACTTCGGTAACATGATTTAGTTCTACCTCTGCAACAATTAGTCCGTCGTTGTCTCCTGAAAACACATCTATTTCAAACGTATGATTTTCTACTACAACTTCATATCTTGTTTTATCAACAATACCTTTTTCGCAAAGTTTTAAAAGATTTTCGGCTTCAGTTTTACCTATTTGGGTTTCCCATTCAAAACGACTCGTTCCATCGTTAGTCGACTTTCCTTTCACCGTTAAAAATCCGTGATTTCCTTTTAATCTTACTCTTACAGTTCGTTCTGGATCTGTGTTTAAAAACCCTTGCTTTATCTTAGTTTGTGATGTCGCTTCGGCTTTAAATGCATTGGAAATCACTAAAAATTTACGCTCTATTTCAATCATTAAAAAATCAATTATTAAACGGTATTTAATGCCTAAATTTACGGTATGTTAAGTGATTTACCAATTAGAAAAATTATTCATGTAGATATGGATGCCTTTTACGCTTCTGTAGAACAAATGGATAATCCTGATTTAAAAGGAAAACCCATTGCTGTAGGCGGAAGCAGTAAGCGTGGTGTGGTAAGTGCTGCAAGTTACGAAGCCAGAACGTTTGGCGTACGAAGTGCTATGAGTGGTGTAAAAGCTAGACGCTTGTGTGAAAACTTAATTTTTGTACGCCCAAGGTTTGAGAGATATCAAGAAATTTCAAAAAAAATTCGCAAGATTTTTTTTGACTATACCGATAAAGTGGAACCCTTATCTCTTGATGAAGCCTATCTAGATGTTACCGAGAATAAAAAAGGAAATCCAAGCGCCACACTAATTGCTAAAGAAATTAGAACGCGTATTTTTAAAGAGGTTGGCTTAACTGCTTCTGCAGGTATATCTATTAATAAATTTATAGCTAAAGTAGCTAGTGATTACAACAAACCTAACGGACAAAAAACTGTAAACCCTGAAGATGTTTTACCTTTTTTGGAAGCTTTAGATATTAGAAAATTTTATGGTGTTGGTAAAGTAACCGCCGAAAAAATGTATCAACTAGGCATTTTTACAGGAAAGGATTTAAAAAACAAATCTGTAGAATATTTAGATAACCATTTTGGTAAATCTGGACGTTACTACTATCATGTGGTTCGCGGTATTCACACTAGTGAAGTGACTCCTAATCGCATAAGAAAATCATTAGCTGCCGAACGTACGTTTCGTGAAAACTTGTCTTCAGAAATATTTATGCTAGAAAAACTTGAACATATTGCCGAAGAGGTTTCTAAACGATTAACCAAAAGTAAAGTTGCCGGAAAAACAGTAACTCTTAAAATAAAATATAGCGATTTCACCCTACAAACTAGAAGCAAAACCTTACCGTATTTTATTAGCGACAAAAGCATCATTCTAGAAACCGCAAAAGATTTGTTATACCAAGAAAAGCCACAAAACTCTGTTAGACTTCTAGGAATATCGCTTTCTAATCTTAATACAGAAAAAAAAGCAAAGCAGGTTGAACCCAAAAAAGAAGTAAGCGTACAATTGCGATTTGTGTTTTAAGATTTTAAAACCTCTTTAAATAAAAAATATTACAATGCTTTTGAAAACACATTGTTTAACGTGTTAACAATATCTTCAATCTTTTTATTCTTCTCTATTTTATCTAAAACTATGGGCGGAGCTTCTCTTAACGCACAATCTTTAATAGCACAACGTTCGCAAGTTACGCCAACATCTTGCGTTTTAATAGCTTTATCATTTAAGAAATTTAGTTTTCGCTCTAATTGCTTATTAAGTAATAGACCAATGGTAATACTTCGATATTGATTAGGTTTAAACGGATCTTGCGTTGCCGATGACAAAACCAAATAGGTCATATCATCGTTTACATAATTAGAAATCTGAATATCAAATTCATGTGTTTTTTTACTTTTACTAATATCTTTTAAAACCTTTAAAGACGCCCAACGTCTACAATAATGCTCGTTAGTTTCATTGGCTCGTGGAGAATGCTGATGCGATAAATGAAGTTCTTTTTTTAAATAAAATTTATTGCTATTAGCCTTATGTGTAAACCTTAAAAAGAATAAGTTTTTAATATTAAATGCTTTGGGTAACACATTGGTTAGTCTTTGGTAAAAAGATTCTGGAGAGGCATTAAAGCTTTCCATTGTTTTTATAAACTGCGTTTTATCAAAAGTATTTTTTTCAAAAATATCTTGTAATTTCAGCGTTAATTCTTCTTTTGGTAACACCAATGCGCCTGCAAAATAGGAGGCATAAAAGTTGTTAAGTACTTGGTCGAAACTGTCAAATTTTATCCACGGAAATGTAAATAATCGATCTGTAATCTCTAAAAAATGATAGGCTATTTCTTTGGCAAAAATAAAGGCACGTTGCGCTTCATCAACACCACTTGCCAATAACAAGGTTTGAGTTTTAGGAACAAAAACCGACCGCAAATTGTCTAAGGCCTCATGCTTACCAAGTTCTGTTTCATTAATAGTATACCCGTATTCTTCAATGAGTATTTCTTCTAAATCTTTTGATTGAATAGCCTGCGTTAAATCGACCTGATATGACTTTGCAAACTTTAAAACCCTTTGCTCTAAATCGTCAAAATAATTGTTATTAGCTTCTTGAAAAGAGCGCACAGAAGCTAAGAAAAAACTTTCTCGACTAAAATTATAATGCTTAGCAATTTCTATAATTGTACTAATAAAAGCATTCACTTTAGCAGGTGCATTAGCGACAATATCTATCAGGTTACTTTCTTTAATTCCAAAAAGGTCGAAAGGAATTTCCTTTAAAATTTTAGACTGAAGTATCTCTCCTACTGGTGCTAAATTCTTATCTAATTTTAAAGACACTAATTGGTCGTAAGGCACATCTAACTTTTCAGATAAGATGGCTATTTTATCTGGTTTAGGATATTTCTTTCCCTTTTCTATTTCATTTAAATACGATTTTGATAATCCTGTAAGTTTAGACAAGCCAAACAACGATAAATTTTTATCGGTTCTAATTTGTTTAAGCTTAAGCCCAAATATGAGTTTTATATAGTCTTGTTCCATAGTTAAAAACAAAAATAAACAATTTTGCGAAACAAAAACAAAAAGCGAAAATACATTTTTAGCGAACGTTCGCTTGTTTTTTTGAAATCTTTATCATAATATTGTCTTGTAAAATTTAAATGTCATGGAAAAAACGCTTGCAAAACAGACTAAAATTCAATTTAACACCAACGTTAAAAACACGTATCCAGAACTATTAACCGATGGGGCTTTAGAATTTATTGTAACACTTCACGAAAAGTTTAATAAAACCCGCTTAGAACTTCTTGAAAACAGAAAAACACAACAAAAACACTTTGATTCTGGCGCATTCCCTTCTTTTCCAAAAGAAACGAAGAACATACGGGAACAAGACTGGACGGCAGGAACAATTCCTAAAGACCTTCAAGACAGAAGGGTTGAAATTACAGGTCCTGTGGACAGAAAAATGATTATCAACGCCTTAAATTCTGGTGCCAAAACTTTTATGGCAGATTTAGAAGACAGCAATTCTCCAACTTGGGATAATTGCATGCAAGGTCAACAAAATTTAATAGATGCCAACAAAAAAACCATTAGCTTAATAGATACTTCACGTGGCAAAACTTATTCATTAAAACAAGAAACAGCTGTACTTTTAGTAAGACCACGCGGATTACATTTAAACGAAAAACACTTACTATGTGATGGAGAAGAAATTTCTGGGAGCTTAATAGATTTTGGTCTTTATGTGTTTCACAATACTAAAACCATGCTAAAAGATGGCACAGCACCGTATTTCTATCTCCCAAAACTAGAACATTATTTAGAAGCGCGTTGGTGGAATGACATTTTTAGTTTTTCAGAAGAATATTTAAATATTCCTCAAGGCACTTTTAAAGCCACTGTCCTTATCGAGACTATAACAGCAAGCTTTCAATTAGATGAAATTATCTACGAACTAAAAGAGCATATTGTTGGGTTAAATTGTGGGCGTTGGGATTATATTTTTTCATACATAAAAAAGTTTAGAAATCACCCGAATTTTATCGTTCCAAATAGAGACCAAGTAACCATGACATCGCCATTTATGGATGCCTATTCAAAATTGGTTATTCAAAAATGTCATAAACGTGGCATATTGGCTATTGGTGGCATGGCGGCACAAATTCCTATTAAAAACAACGAAAACGCAAATGCTCAAGCTTTAGAAAAAGTACGAAAAGACAAAGAACGAGAAGTTAAAAATGGCCATGACGGTACATGGGTTGCACATCCTGCCTTGGTGAAAATTGCTATGGATGAATTTAACAAACACATGCCAACAGCAAATCAAATACACATAAAAAAAGAAGACCTAATAATTACCGAATCCGATTTAGTGGAACAACCTAAAGGCACCATTACAGAAACTGGAATTAGAAAAAATATTAACGTAGGTATTCTTTACTTAGAAGCATGGCTACGTGGTTTTGGCGCTGTAGCACTATATAATTTGATGGAAGATGCCGCAACTGCCGAAATTTCCAGAACACAAGTATGGCAATGGTTAAAAAATGAGGTGAAACTTGAAGACGGTAGGATATTCACAAAGAATCTTTACCAAATATTATTTGATGATGAAGTTGAAAAAATTATAACAGAAGTAAGTGATAGCAATATTAAAAACACCAAATTTAAATTGGCTATTGACCTATTTAACAATCTCGTTACTGCAGAAAAATTTGAAGAATTTTTAACCACTCCTGCCTATAAATACATATAAAAAAACAATCCTGCGATTGCGGCAACAATCAACAGGATCTCATTATTAATTAAAAATAACGTATTACAAAATTATGAAAAATTTAGCACAAAGCAATTACCAATCTGCACTACAAGCAGTTAAAAACCTTAAAGAAAGTTACGGCAACAGCTGGAATGCTATCGAACCTGAAAATGCCGCTAGAATGGCTACTCAAAATCGTTTTAAAACAGGTTTAGATATCGCAAAATATACAGCCGCTATCATGAGAAAAGATATGGGCGAATACGACGCTAATCCTTCACAGTATACTCAATCTCTTGGTTGTTGGCATGGTTTTGTAGCGCAGCAAAAAATGATTGCAATAAAAAAACACCATAAAACAACGAATAAAAAATACCTTTACTTATCGGGATGGATGGTTGCTGCATTACGTTCGGAATTTGGCCCATTACCAGATCAATCTATGCACGAAAAAACAGCTGTTCCAGCATTAATAAAAGAAATATACGACTTCTTACGTCAAGCAGATGCGATTGAATTAAATGATTTATTTAGACGCTTAGACAATGGTGAGGATGTTCAAAAAGACATTGATAATTTTGAAACACATATAGTCCCAATTATTGCTGATATTGATGCTGGTTTTGGTAACGAAGAAGCTACTTATTTACTAGCCAAACAAATGATTCAAGCCGGTGCTTGTGCTATTCAAATTGAAAATCAAGTATCAGACGCCAAACAATGCGGCCATCAAGATGGTAAAGTAACGGTTCCTCACGAAGATTTTATTGCCAAATTAAACGCTATAAGATATGCTTTTTTAGAGTTAGGAGTAGATGATGGGATTATCGTTGCCAGAACAGATTCGGAAGGCGCTGGATTAACTCAAAAATTACCTGTAAGTCAAACTCCTGGCGACTTAGCGTCTCAATATTTGGCTTTTGTAGAGGCTGAAGAAATTGCTATAGAAGATGCAAAAGAAGATGATGTGCTTCTTAAACGAAATGGCAAATTAGTACGCCCTATTCGATTAGAAAATGGGTTATATAAATTTAAAGAAGGTTCCAATATAGATCGTGTAGTGTTAGACTGTATTACGAGCCTGCAACATGGTGCAGATTTACTTTGGATTGAAACCCCAACACCAGATATTAAACAAATAGCTCACATGGTAAATCGAGTTAAAGCAGTTGTGCCAAAGGCCAAGTTAGTCTATAACAACTCACCGTCGTTTAACTGGACATTAAACTTCCGCAATCAAGCTTATGATGAAATGTTAGCAGAAGAGGAAAACATGACAGCTTATGATCGTAATGATTTAATGAACCCAAAGTACGATAACTCGGAATTAAGTTTTCGCGCTGACCAAAAAATCAAATCCTTCCAAAGGGACGCAGCACGTGAAGCAGGAGTCTTCCATCACCTAATTACACTTCCAACTTATCACACTACAGCGCTTCATATGAACGACCTTACAGAAGCTTATTTTGGTGAAGAAGGCATGCTTGCCTATGTAAAAGGTGTTCAAAGGCAGGAAATTAGAAAAAGTGTTTCTTGTGTAAAACACCAAAGAATGGCTGGATCGGATCTTGGTGATGACCACAAAACTTTCTTTGCTGGTGAAAAGGCTTTAAAAGCAGGTGGCGAAAAAAATACATCAAATCAATTTGAAGAATCGACTTCAAAATCAAAAAATTCAGACAAACCCTTAGGTGTTGTAGCTTGATAAGCATATTCTCTACTAAAAACATAAAATGCGTTAGATTTAAAGTCTCTAACGCATTTTTTTATATAAAAAACACTAAAAATCAATAACTTGTCTTTTTAAATTAAAAACCCGAACTTGGTCTAAAGCTAGAGACACACATAATTAATGATACACTTTTTTAGAAAAATTAGACAAAGTTTACTTTCTGAAGGAAGAACAACTAAATATTTTAAGTATGCGGTTGGCGAAATTATACTTGTAGTAATAGGTATTTTAATAGCCTTAAGTATTAACAACTGGAACTCAAATAGAATTACCTCAAATAAAAAAACCGAATATTTATTACGTATTTCTGATGAGCTTAAAGGTCAAATTAAAGAGCTAAAGTTGTATAATGATGATCTTACGACTCAAATTAAAGACAACAAACATGTTTTAAAAATTTTAGACAGTCAAAACCCCGACTCCATACCTACACTTAAAAAAATTTTAGGTAATACATCTACATTTTGGACTCTGCGACTTTCATTTCCTGTTACTGATGAGTTTAAAAATCAAAACCTGCAATCTCAAATAAAAAGCGACTCGCTTAAATTAGCCTTTAAATATTTAGAAATCTACAGAAACAGTATAGATGCCCAAAATGACTACGCTATCACTCAATATACCAACACAATAGAGCCCTTTTTTGTTAAAAAAGTAAACTATAGCGAAATAGCAATAGACTATTTCAAAGATGGTTTAATACAAGGTGGTCCAAAAACAGATTATAACACCCTAATAAAAAGCATGGAATTATGGAATATTACGACCTTTAAACTTGAAACTTTAAATACAGGTGAAAAGATTATAAATGATTTAATTACCTTTTTCGAAAAAATAATTTCATTAATTGAAAAAGAAATTAACAACCCTTAAAAACTACAGGTCGTAATTTCGGTAACACGTAAGGTATTTACCATACCTTTTTCCTGGATTGGCATAGCAGCTAAACTAATAATCATATCGCCTACCTCTACAAAACTCTCTTTACAAGCAATTTTGTTTACATCTTCAATGGTTTCATCGGTACTTACATACTTGTCGTAATAAAAAGCTCGAACGCCCCAAAGTAAATTTAGTTGTGTAAGAATGCGTTTATTAGACGTGAATACTAAAATATGTGCTTTTGGTCGCCAAGCTGAAATTTGAAATGCTGTATACCCACTATTAGTTAACGTTGAAATTACTTTAGCATCAATTTCATTAGCCATATTGGCAGCGTGATAACAAACCGATTTGGTAATATAACGCTTGGTACGAATATGTGGTGGCGATTGTGGTACTTGTATTAAATGAGAGTCTTCAACACTTTTAATAATATTAGACATTTGGCGAATTACCTGAACAGGGAATTGCCCAACCGATGTTTCTCCAGAAAGCATCACAGCATCGGCACCATCCATAACTGAGTTTGCTACATCGTTAACCTCAGCGCGGGTTGGTGTTAAACTAGAAATCATGGTCTCCATCATTTGCGTAGCAATAATAACAGGGATTCTAGCTTTTTTGGCACGTAATACTAATTGCTTTTGTACTAAAGGCACCTCTTGTGCTGGAATTTCAACACCTAAATCGCCTCTTGCTACCATTAAACCATCGCAATAAGCCACAATTTTATCTATATTCTCAACAGCCTCTGGCTTTTCTATTTTAGCTATAATAGGAATTTTATGCTCGCTATGTTCATTTATTAAAGCTTCTAGCTCCATAAGATCTTCTGCATGACGTACAAAAGATAACGCTATCCAATCTACATCTTGACTAACAGCAAAAATGGCATCTTCCACATCTTTTTCGGTTAATGCTGGTTGTGATATGTTGGTATTTGGTAAATTAACGCCTTTTTTAGAACGCAAAGGACCTCCTTGAATTACACGCGCTTTAACTTCTGATTTTTTATCTGTAGAAACGACTTCAAAAATCAATTTACCATCATCTAAAAGAATTTTTTCTCCTGGTTTTGCATCTTGTGGGAAGTTATCGTAAGTCATGTAAACACGTTCTTTCGTTCCCTCAAAACGTTTTCCTGTGGCAAAAATAATCTCATCGCCTTCGTTGACTATAACCTCACCTTTCATAACGCCTACACGAAGCTTAGGGCCTTGCAAATCGGCAAGTATAGCTGCATTATACCCATACTCGTCGTTAAGCTCTCTTATCATTTTTATACGTTCCTTAACGGCATCGTAATCGGCATGAGAAAAATTAATTCGAAACACATTAGCGCCTTCATCTAGCATTTGTTTTAACGTTTCCTTGCTACTTGTTGCTGGTCCTAATGTGGCTACTATTTTTGTTTTCTTTTGTTGTGGCATTAATAAAAGATTAAATTGTTTTTTGATTTAAGTTGACTAGCATCTATGCTATAAGCTGTTATAACATGATGTATATCTTGTATTTGATTTATGAAATGCTGCCCCACCACGGTATTGGCTTGGCCATCTTCAATTTTTAACAAATAGTTTACTTTTTTATACTCTGGCAATAAATATGTTGTTTTAAAATACGTTTTATTACCACTAAACAAACTTTGTTCGGTTTCTATTTCTTGACTACCAGATGCGAGTTCTAATTTACAGGTATTCGCAACAAGATGCCAAGTGACTTGTTTTTTATCGTCGTACCATTGGAAAATGGGAAATATTGAAGCATCTCCAAATTCAAGATCGTGTTTTTGTCTTTTAAGTTTTAGGTTTAAAGCTTGGTTAAGCAAATACGCTAACCGGTAATCCTCTATAGAGGTATGAATACCAACTAAACGATAGTCGATTTCATCAAACACATCTAGATGTAATTTACGTATACCCATAACTTAATGTTAGTCAAATATACTATATATAAGTGTTAAAAAAGTTATGTTTTCTTTAATCTTAGGTGATTTTATCAACGAAAACGTTATAGTTTAAGCACTATAACATGATGTTGATAAAAAGATTAAAAGGTTTTAGAAATTTGATTTTGGAAGACAAAAAAAGCGCGCTTGGAAGCTTTTTCTTCGGCTTTCTTTTTTGAAGTTGCGCGTGCCTTAGAAACAACTTTATCGTCGATAGATAGTTTAACCGAAAAGTGTTTTATATCGTCATTACCTGTATCTTCATAAACGTTATAATCGAATGTTTTCTTTTCTTTTTGGCACCATTCTATAAGTAAGCTTTTATAACTAATAACTTTCCCTTCTAGTTTTTCTATATCAACATAAGGGATAATGACTTTTTTATAAATAAATTTTTCGCAATTTTTATACCCGCGATCTAAGAAAATAGCACCAACTAAGGCTTCAAATAAATTGCCATGAATATTATCACCAAATTGGCCTTTGGGAATTTTACTTTCCACCAACGAAATAAGTTTTAAATCTTTACCTAGTTCGTTTAAATGCTCGCGACTAACAACTTTTGAACGCATTTTTGTTAAATAACCTTCATCGCCACTTGGGACTTCAAGATACAAATGAGATGCAATAACAGCCCCCAACATGGCGTCGCCCAAAAACTCTAATCGCTCATAATTAACAGCATTTCCATTATCGTCTTTAATATTCATAGAACGATGCGTGAAAGCCGTTTTGTAATAATGTAACGTTTTAGGCTTAAACCCTAAAATATGACGAACTGCAACAAAAAAATTCCCGTCAGAATCTGAACGGGAATTAAATATGTTTTTAATGTAACTCATTTAGGAATTAATCCATTTTTTTAAATAACACACAAGCATTATGACCACCAAAGCCAAATGTGTTACTCATAGCAACTTTAACGTCTCTCTTTTGAGCTTTGTTAAGTGTTAGATTTAATGCTGGATCAATATTTTCATCAACCGTACTATGATTTATAGTTGGCGGCACAACACCATGTTCCATAGCTAAAATGGAAGCAATGGCTTCTATTGCACCTGCTGCACCTAATAAGTGCCCAGTCATAGATTTTGTTGAGTTAATATTAATGTCTTTAGCATGATTCCCAAAAACTTCTTTAATAGCCTTTAATTCGGCAACATCGCCTAAAGGTGTCGAAGTTCCATGTGTATTAATGTGGTCTACATCTTCGGGTTTCAAGCCTGCATTTTCTAAACAATTTTTCATTACAGCTATAACGCCTATACCGTCTGGGTGAGGTGCTGTCATATGATGTGCATCGGAAGACAAACCGCCTCCAACAACTTCAGCATAAATTTTAGCGCCTCTTGCTTTGGCATGCTCGTAATCTTCAAGAATAATAGCTCCTGCACCTTCTCCTAAGACAAAGCCATCTCTTGTGGCATCAAAAGGTCTTGAAGCGGTTTCAGGACTGTCGTTTCTTGTAGATAACGCATGCATAGCATTAAAACCACCCATTCCTGCAATGGTTACAGCAGCTTCACTTCCGCCAGTAACAACCACATCACAATGGCCTAAACGAATATAGTTTAGTGCATCGATCATAGCGTTAGCCGATGACGCACATGCAGATACCGTTGTGTAATTAGGCCCCATAAAGCCATTTTTAATGGATATGTTTCCTGGTGCAATATCTGCAATCATTTTAGGGATAAAAAATGGATTGAATCTTGGTGTTCCATCACCTTCAGCAAAATTAATTACCTCGTTTTGGAAGGTTTCCAAGCCACCTATTCCTGCTCCCCAAATAACACCCACTCGTAATTTATCTACAACGTCAAGGTTTAACTTAGCATCTGCAATAGCTTCATCAGAAGCAACCATTGCATACTGTGTAAACCTATCCATTTTACGAGCTTCTTTTCTATCTAGATAGTCGGTAGCGTTAAAGTCTTTTAATTCGCAAGCGAATTTAGTTTTGAACTTTTCAGCATCAAAATATGTTATAGGGGCAGCACCACTTTTTCCATTAAGTAAGCCTTCCCAATATTCATCTTTGGTTTTGCCTATAGGTGTAAGTGCTCCTAAACCAGTAACTACAACTCGCCTTAATTCCATAAATTACGTAATGAATTACTTTGCTTCTTCTATGTATGAGATAGCTTGACCAACTGTTGCAATGTTCTCAGCTTGATCATCTGGGATTTGGATATCGAATTCTTTTTCGAATTCCATAATTAATTCTACAGTGTCTAATGAGTCTGCTCCTAAATCGTTAGTGAAGCTTGCTTCAGTTACAACTTCGTTCTCATCTACACCTAATTTGTCTACGATAATCGCTTTTACTCTTGATGCAATGTCTGACATAATTTTTAATTTTAAGTTTAAATTTAGGACGCAAAAATATAAAACTTTATGTTAATACACACCTTTGACCTAAAAATGTGATTGTAATTTACTAAAATTACTTTGAAGTATTTCAATTTTGCGTCTTAATTGTTAATAATAATTCTTTTTTTTGTCAACAACAATAGCACTATACCTATAAATGAAACGAATTGTAATTTTTGCGTCCGGTAGCGGCTCTAATGCTGAAAATTTAATCAGGTTTTTTCAAAATCGAGATGATGCTACTGTTGTTCAAGTTCTTACTAACAATCCTCATGCCAAAGTACTAGACAGGTGTAAAAACTTAAAAACCAGCGCTTTATCATTCAACCGTGTAGCTTTCACAACTACAAACGATGTTTTAAACATTCTTAAAGCATCGCAACCCGATTTAATTGTTCTAGCTGGGTTTTTATGGAAATTTCCAGATCACATCTTAAACGAATTTCCTAATAAAGTGATAAATATTCATCCAGCCTTATTACCAAAATATGGCGGAAAAGGCATGTATGGCATGCATGTGCATGAAGCTGTTGTTGCTAATAAAGAAACTGAAACGGGGATTACTATTCATTATGTAAACGAAAATTACGATGAAGGCGCCATTATTTTTCAGGCTAAATGTTACATAGACACCTTAGATAATGCAGAAGATGTAGCAGCTAAAATACATACATTGGAAATGGAACATTTTCCTAAAGTTGTCGAGAAATTACTAAATGAGTAAGAAAAAGAAAAAATATTACACCGTTTGGAAAGGTCATAACACAGGTGTGTTTGAGTCTTGGGATGACTGTAAAGCACAAATAAAAGATTTTAAAGGCGCTATTTATAAATCTTTTTCATCTTTTGAAGCGGCTAAAAAAGCCTATAAAAGTAACTATAAGGATTATGTAGGTAAGTCGAAACGTTTTAAAAGCGACCTTTCAGAAGAACAACTAAAAAAAATAGGCCTACCCAATTACAACTCCATTTCGGTTGATGCTGCATCTTCTGGAAATCCAGGAAAAATGGAATATCGTGGTGTAGACACCAAAACCAAAAAGCAACTTTTTATTCAAGGTCCTTTTGAAGAAGGCACCAATAATATTGGTGAGTTTTTAGCTATTGTTCATGGCTTGGCTTTCTTAAAACAACACAACAGTAACCGAATTATTTATACAGACTCTAAAACAGCTTTAAGTTGGGTTCGTAAAAAAAACTGTAACACCAAATTAGAACGGAACGAGAAAAACAAACCTGTTTTCGAACTTGTTGATCGTGCTGTAAAATGGCTTAAAGAAAACAGCTATACGACAATCATTGTAAAATGGGAAACTAAAGCTTGGGGAGAAATTCCTGCCGACTTTGGTAGAAAATAATCTTATTACAATACTATAATTTCCCATTTAAATCCAATCCTATCCTATTTTTAAGGAAGTCATTGTTAAGGATCCCGCAACAGGCTTATCGTTAAATAAGCTTATTTTTTCATTGTCCTCTTTTAAGGCCAAACTATAAAGTAGTGGCAAATAATGTTCTGGTGTAGGAATTGCCAAATCGAAGGCTTTTCCTTGCGATTTAAAATCAATTAAAGGCTGAAAATCGCCACTCAAAATATGTCTTTTCATTGCTTCGTTGGCTTCAGTTGCCCAATCAAAAGCAAATTCTTCGTTAAGTTTGTTCCATGCTACTCTTCTTAGGTTATGCACCATATTCCCACTACCAATAATTAACACACCTTTTTGGCGAAGACTGTTTATTTGTTTTGCTAATTCATAATGATAACGTGCTGGTTTGGTATAATCAATACTCATTTGTACAACTGGGATATTAGCATTCGGGTAAAGGTGCTTTATAACACTCCATGCACCGTGATCAAGCCCCCATTTGTCGTCCAAACCAACCTCTGTTTGGGTAATTAGGTTTTTTGTTTGTTTGGCCAACTCTGGACTTCCTGGTGCTGGATACTGCACATCGAACAGCGCTTGTGGGAAACCACCAAAATCGTGAATTGTTTTTGGGTGCTGCATGGCTGTTACAAACGTCCCTCTGGTTTCCCAATGAGCAGAAACACATAAAATGGCATTAGGTTTTGGTATTTCTTTACCTATTTTTCTAAACCCTGCAACAAATTCGTTTTCCTCAATGGCATTCATTGGGCTTCCGTGACCTAAGAATAATACAGGCATTTTACTTGTATTACTCATGTTTGAGGTCATTTTATCTAATTCTCTTAAATTCATAGCTGAACCTATTAGTGGCACTAGTGCCAATGATTTTATAAATTTTTTTCGATTCACAGAGCAATGTTTTCAAGTTTTACTTTTATTTTATTGAGCTAGCCCAATTTGTTTCATAAAATCTTGGTTGTCGTAAAATAAATACTCCTCTGTCATTTTTCCATCTTTCCAATGGGCTATGGTTGCCATTCTTAATTTGAATTTTTTACCTGTAGGAGCAATTGTTTTCCCATCACCAATTGGCATTGGCTTTGTAAAAGCTCCTTTTAACTCTCCTATAACAGCTATCCAATCGCCATTTCCAAACTTTACAGGATGATTTTCTATACGAGTATCAGGCGCAAATACAAACATAGGTTTTAAATCGGTAATATGTGCTGGATATAACCCTTTGCTAATGCTTCCATCTGCATTATAAACAACAATATCGCTAGCATGACTGTGACTAAATTTATCCCATTTTTGATTTGTATAAAATTCGTAGTCTAACGTATCAAACACCATTAAACGTTGTTGTGTTTTTGTTTCGGCATCTTTATAGGTTTGTAATTCGGCTTCTAAAGTTTTTATTTTAGATTGCAACTCTGTGCTATTGTTTGTACAGTTAGTTAAAAATACTGCAAAACTTACAACAGCTACTACTTTACTTAATGTTTTAAAATTTGTTTTCATTTTGAATAGTGTTTAATATTCACATTGCAAAAATGCGTACAAATGATGCTTTGTTTTTTACACTTTTCGGAAGTCTTAGGGTAATTTTAGGAAATGAGCGAGTTTTGCATCTCTTCACGGAAGTCTCCTGGCGATTGCCCAGACTTCTTTTTAAATACTTTAGAAAAATAAGACCCTTCGCTGTACCCTAACTCATAGGCTATTTCAGCAACTGTTTTGTTGGTAGAAATTAACAGGTTTTTGGCCTCGATTAATTTTCGAGTTTCTATAATTTCTGAAACGCTTTGCTCTAATATATCTTGACAAATTATGTTTAGGTTTCTTGAAGACATAAATAGTTTTTCTGCGTAAAATTCTACTCCTACAGGTCTATGATAATTTTCTTCTAGAATGCTTAAAAAATTACCAAACGAGATGTGTTGCGTTTTTGGGGCGGTTTCATCTGTTGGAAGCATTTTTTTTCTTTCAGATTCTATCATTGTTAAAAGCGCACTTAATAACTGCCTAATTATGGCGTAGTCTATTTGTTCCTGCCGTGTTTCGTCAAACATCATTTCGCAAATGGTAACCAATCGTTGAAAGCAATTGTCTCTTTTTAATTTTATATTGGCTTGGTTATGATATAAAGAATATAATTGAAAGGTAGTTTCTGGTATGAATTCGCTTTTAAACCGAATGCCCCAAATTTCACAGTTACCCTTTATGGGTTTTGGTACTACTCTATGCATTTTCCCCTTGGTTACAAAGCTTATAAAAGGCGCTTGTATTTTTGATGATTCAAAATCTATAAAATGCTCTAATTCACCTTGAATTCCTATAAGAAGCTCTTCAAAATTATGATTATGAGGTTCGTTTGGTAATTCCGAAATTCGTTTTGCTTCTGTTGCATCTACCTTAAATATATGAAAGAGCTTATTCATATTCGTTAAATTTGTATGTCATGTAAGGGTTAGGTTTCTATAACTAATTTAATTAAAAAACTCTTGATGCAGAGAAAATTATTATGGCTTTTTTCTGCAATATAATTTGTCATGCGTAGTGCAAGAGCCATATAAAAGATTAAAAATCTATATTAAATCGCTTACAACAAGTAAATACGCCACAAACCATTATTATACTGCTCGTCTTTTAAAAAACCACTATATTTGCAAAAAATTCATAACACCATAAATGAGCAAATTAGTTATTGTAGGTACAGTAGCCTTCGACGCTATTGAAACACCATTTGGCAAAACCGATAAAATTTTAGGAGGAGCAGCTACTTTTATAGGTCTCGCAGCTTCTCAATTCGATATTGATAGCGCAGCAGTGTCTGTAGTAGGCGGCGATTTTCCACAAGATTATCTAGACCTACTTCAAAATAAAAACGTCGATATTTCTGGAGTTGAAATCGTTAAAGAAGGAAAAACATTCTTTTGGAGTGGACGCTACCACAACGACATGAACACTAGAGATACTCTAGCGACAGAACTTAACACCCTAGCCGATTTTAATCCTGTAGTTCCTGAAAACTATAAAAACGCCGACTATGTTATGCTAGGAAACCTACATCCGCTAGTACAACTAAGCGTGTTAGAACAAATGGAAAGCAAACCAAAATTAGTTGTATTGGATACTATGAATTTTTGGATGGACAATGCTTTAGAAGATTTACACAAAGTCATTAACAAAGTTGATGTTATTACCATAAATGATGAAGAAGCAAGACAACTAACGGGAGAATACTCTCTAGTAGTAGCTGCTAGAAAAATTCATGATATGGGACCTAAATATGTGGTTATTAAAAAAGGAGAACACGGTGCGTTATTATTTCATAATGGTAATGTTTTCTACGCGCCTGCTTTACCTTTAGAAGAAGTTTTCGATCCAACAGGAGCTGGCGATACCTTTGCCGGAGGTTTTATTGGTTTTTTAGCAAAAACTGATAATGTTACTTTTGAAAACATGAAAAAAGCCGTAATTTATGGATCAACACTAGCATCATTCTGTGTTGAAAAATTTGGTACAGAACGTATGCAAAATCTAGAAAAAAAATTGATCCACAAACGCTTACAAGAATTTAAACAACTAACACAATTCGATATCGAATTAGCATAAACAGGCGCGCTCAAAATTGAGCGCGTTTTTTAATTACATAACAACACAACACACATCATGAGCGACGCACTTAAACACGAATGCGGAATTGCACAAATAAGGCTTTTAAAACCCTTAGAATACTACAAAGAAAAGTACGGTAGCGCTTTTTATGGCGTAAATAAAATGTATTTAATGATGGAAAAACAGCACAATCGCGGTCAAGATGGTGCTGGATTTGCAAGCATAAAACTAGATACTCAACCTGGCGAACGCTACATTAGCCGAGTACGCTCTATAGCACAACAACCCATACAAGATATTTTTGGGCAAATTAACGAACGTATTAATAAAGAACTTGCCGAGCATCCAGAATACGCCAACGATGTTGCCCTACAAAAACGCCATATTCCGTATGTAGGCGAAGTCCTTTTGGGACATGTACGCTATGGTACTTTTGGAAAAAATAGTGTGGAAAGTGTTCATCCATTTTTACGTCAAAACAATTGGATGCACCGTAACTTAATTGTTGCCGGTAACTTTAATATGACCAATGTTAATCAACTATTCGACAAATTGGTTAAACTCGGCCAGCACCCAAAAGAAAAAGCCGATACCATTACTATAATGGAAAAAATTGGACACTTTTTAGATGATGCTGTATCAAAAATATATAAGAAACTTAAAAAAGAAGGCTATAGTAAAAATGAATGCTCACCTTTAATTGCCGAGCGTTTAAACGTTGCTAAAATTTTAAGAAAAGCCTCAAAAGATTGGGATGGCGGTTATGCTATGGCAGGTTTACTTGGGCACGGCGATTCGTTTGTGCTTCGCGATCCTGCTGGAATTCGCCCCGTTTATTACTACAAAGATGATGAAGTTGTTGTCGTTGCTTCTGAACGCCCGGTTATTCAAACCGTTTTTAACGTAGATTTTGACGACGTTGAAGAATTAGATCCTGGACACGCCATAATTACAAAAAAATCTGGCGAAGTCGCTATTAAAAAAATTATAGAACCTCTAGAAAGAAAAGCGTGCTCCTTTGAGCGTATTTATTTCTCAAGAGGTAGCGATGCTGAAATTTACCAAGAACGTAAAGAATTAGGTAAACTACTTATGCCAAAAGTATTGGAGTCTATAGAAAATGATACAAAAAACACCGTTTTTTCATACATTCCTAATACAGCTGAAACCTCCTTTTTTGGAATGATTGAAACGGTAGAAGCACATTTAAACGAAAAGAAAACCCAAGCCATTTTTGATGGTAAAGGTCAATTATCTGCAGATCAAGTCACCGATATACTTTCTGAAAGACCTCGCATTGAAAAAATTGCCATTAAAGATGTTAAACTAAGAACATTTATTACAGAAGATAGTAGTCGTGACGATTTAGTCGCTCACGTTTACGATGTAACCTATGGCGTAATTAAACCTACCGACAATCTTGTTATTATAGACGATAGTATTGTACGAGGCACCACATTAAAAAAGAGTATTATAAAAATGATGGATCGCTTAAGCCCTAAAAAAATTGTTGTGGTCTCATCGGCGCCTCAAATTCGTTACCCAGATTGTTACGGTATTGATATGGCTAGGCTAGAAGACTTAATTGCCTTTAGAGCCATGTTAGAGTTATTAGAGGAAAACAATAAATATCACTTGGTAAAAGAAGTTTATGATAAATGTAAAGCCCAAGTAAACTTAGAAGATAAAGACGTAAGAAACTTTGTAAAAGATCTATATAAGCAATTTACAGACGATGAGATTTCTAATAAAATCGCACAACTTATTTCTGATGATACAGTAAATGCTAAAGTAGAAACCATTTTCCAACCTGTAGGAAACCTTCATAAAGCTTGTCCTAAAAATTTAGGCGATTGGTATTTTACAGGCAATTACCCTACTGTTGGTGGAAATCGTGTTGTTAATAGAGCGTTTATTAATTTTTACGAAGGGAACAAAGAAAGAGCCTATTAATCAAAGAGTTACAAATACACTTTATCCTACAAAATAAACTGTTTGGCTAATAAAATAGCATTTTATCTATTTTTTAACGCAACTTAATTTAATAAAATCTACCTTAGTAATACCATAACATAAGTAGGTTAAGTTCATGGTAGATTTGGGGCAAAAAAGGCGAACATCTTGTTCGCCTTTTTTATTAAAACCCTAGCTATTTCTTAAGAAAACACTCGTTTCTGCTTCTCTTTTTAACTTTTAGACTGATTTATAAGCAGTTTATCCAATATTTTTAATCGGTTTTAGCCTATTCCATAAATTTGTCATCACCATAACATAAGTAGGTTAAGTTTATGGTAGATTTGGGGCAAAAAAGGTGAACACTTGTTCACCTTTTTTCATTTTAATTCGGTTTATAAAATAGAATCACAATAGAATAAAAAAAGCAAACCATTTAGGTTTGCTTTTTTCTGTACTATTAAAACGTATTGTTATTTAGCTTCGGCATAACGACGTTCTACTTCGTTCCAGTTAATTACGTTAAAAAACGCTTCAATGTAATCTGGTCGTCTATTTTGATAGTTTAAGTAATAAGCATGCTCCCAAACATCTAATCCTAAAATAGGTGTTCCTTGGCAAGTTACACCTGGCATTAATGGATTGTCTTGGTTAGGTGTTGAACATACTTCAACTTTCCCTCCTTTGTGTACACACAACCAGGCCCATCCAGAACCAAATTGTGTTGCCGCAGCTTTACTAAAAGCATCTTTAAACGCCTCTACAGATCCAAAAGCATCTTCTATAGCGTCTTTTAATTCACCTGATAGGCGTCCTTTTCCTTCTGGATTCATCACTTCCCAAAATAACGAGTGGTTGTAAAATCCACCACCATTATTTCTAACAGCAGCATTATCCATATCTAAATTTGTAAGGATATCTTCTATTGTTTTTCCTTCTAGGTCTGTACCCTCAATAGCAGCATTTAACTTAGTGGTATAACCGTTATGATGTTTTGTATGATGTATTTCCATAGTACGTGCATCAATATGTGGTTCTAATGCATCGTATGCGTATTTTAATTTTGGTAATTCAAAAGCCATAATATGTTATGTTTTAATGATTAAACTTAATTCTTTAGCCAAATTTAATGATAATTGAGGAGTTTCAGGACAAATTGAAAATAATAAATTGTTATGAAGTTATCGATTGTTTTTATCTTGTACCAAAACAAATTAATAAATGCCACAACAAGATACGTTTACCATTTATAATGCTTCGGCCGGAAGCGGAAAAACCTATACGCTAGTAAAAAACTATTTGCAAATTATTCTCGCTTCAAATAATCTTTTAAAATTTAGAACACTTCTCGCGTTAACCTTTACCAATAAAGCCGTTAACGAAATGAAATCGCGTATTATAGAAACGCTAAAGCTTTTTTCTGAAGAAAGCATTCTAACGGCAAATCACCCTATGTTTAATGATCTAGCACAGGAACTTAGCATCTCTCCTAAAGACCTCCATCAAAAATCTGCAACACTGCTGCAAACTATGGTACATAATTATGCGGCTTTTGATATTTCTACTATAGATAAATTTAATCATAGACTAATAAGAACCTTTGCTCATGACTTAAAACTACCTGTTAACTTTGAAGTAGAACTAGATACAACTTATCTATTAAGTAAAGCCGTTGATTTACTTATAGAAGAAGCTGGCACCAATAAAAAACTAACCAAAGTGTTGGTTGACTTTGCTATTGAAAAAGCCGATGACGACAGAAGCTGGAATATTGCTTACGATTTTAACCAAATAGCAAAACTTTTAATTAACGAAAACGACATTCCTTATATAAACCAACTTAAAGGAAAAACTGTTACAGATTTTGCCAATCTTAAAACAGCCTTACTTAAAACTCAAAAAGAAAAAAGCGATCACATTATAAAACAAGCTAAAGACGCTTTAGAACTTATTGAAGCTGCCAGTTTAGAACATAACGATTTTAGCCGCGGCTCGCTCCCAAAGTATTTTACAAAACTTGTTAATGCTAATTTTAAAGATGAGTTCACTGCTGCTTGGCAAAAAGATTTAGTTGAAAACAATACGCTTTACCCAAAACGAGTTTCCGATAATATTGCCCAAATTATTAATGACATACAACCACAATTAGCGGCTTTTTTTGAAACAACAAAAACAGCTATTGCCGAGTATAATTTTCTTAAAAACTGTATAAAAAATATAACGCCACTATCAGTAATACATGCCATTAGTGAAACCTTAGACACTATTAAAAAAGAGGACGACTTACTATTGATTTCAGAATTCAACACCCTTATACACAACGAAATCAAACAGCAACCAGCACCTTTTATTTACGAACGTCTTGGCGAAAAGTTTAAACATTATTTTATCGATGAATTTCAAGACACCTCTATATTACAATGGACTAATTTAACGCCTTTAATAAGCCATGCTTTGTCTAACGAAAATTTAAAAGGCGAAACAGGAACAGCCATGTTAGTTGGCGATGCAAAACAAGCTATTTACCGCTGGCGTGGCGGACGCGCAGAGCAATTTATAGATTTATATACAAAACACACAAACCCTTTTCATATTGATGCTAAAGAGAAATCTTTAGAGTATAACTTTAGAAGCGCCAAAACCATTGTAGAGTTCAACAATGCGCTATTTAAGCACCTGTCTAGTTTTGTGTTTTCAAATCCTAACCATGCAGCCATATATCAAGCCAGCGAACAAAAAATATCGATAGAAAAAACAGGGTATGTAGAGCTTTCTTTTTTAGATGTTAAAGAACAAGACAAAGATGAATTACATTGTGAAAAAACACTACAAATAATACAACAAACGCTTAAAGAAGGTTTTGCACTTGGCGATATTTGTATTATTACCAGAAAAGGGAAAGAAGGGGTCGCTATTGCTGAGTATTTAAATAATCAAGGTTTAAATGTTGTCTCATCGGAATCATTATTACTCAGTAATGCACCAGAGGTTCAATTTCTTGTGAATATGTTTCAACTTAGTTTGCAACCCAAAAACAACGAGACAAAATTTGCACTATTAACATTTATAGCAGAACATATTTTAAATATTAACGATAAGCATAATTTTTATGCCCAATACATAAGTTTAAACCCTGTAGATGCATTTAACCGATTATGTGAAAATCAAATAACTTTTGATTTTAATGATGTTTCCAGTCTTCCTATTTACGAAGCTACCGAAAGTATTATACGCGCATTTAACTTATGCGAAAAACCTAATGCTTACATCCAGTTTTTTCTAGATGAAATTTTAGATTACTCCCATAAACACGATGCAAGTATTTCTGGGTTTTTAGAGCTTTGGGACAGAAAAAAAGACAAGCTCAGTATTGCTGCGCCGCAACAAAGCAATGCCATCCAGATTATGACTATTCATAAATCAAAAGGGTTAGAATTTCCTGTGGTTATTTTTCCTTATGCCAATCAAGACATTTATTTCGATAAATCGAAGATTTGGTTTCCCTTAAATCCAGATGAATTTCATGGAGTACCATATGTGTATATTAATAAAAATAAAGAGCTTGAAACCTACGGAAAAATAGGTGAACAATTATATATAAACTCGCAATCCGAACTCGAACTAGATGCTGTAAACTTACTTTATGTCGTTTTAACACGCGCCGTTGAACAGTTATATGTTATCTCTGAATTGGATTTAGATAGAAAAAATCAAGAGAAGCTTAAAAAATATTCTGGGTTACTAATTAACTACCTTAAAGCCAACCAGCTTTGGGACAACAATAAAACAGAATACCACTTTGGCAGCTCCAAAAGAACGCTTCAACCTAAAACAAAACAAGCTACCAAAACATTAAACAGGTTTATATCAACACCTAGAGAACAACACCGCTTAAAAATTGTAACAAACTCTGGATATTTGTGGAACACCAATCAAGAAGTGGCGATTGAAAGAGGAAATTTAGTCCATAATATTATGGCCAACATTAAAACCCACGACGATATAAATTCTGTTTTTAAAGATTATATAATACAAGGAAAAATAACTCCAACACAAGAACAGAACTTAAAAGCCATGGTGTTACAAATTAGTAATCATCCACAGTTAACAACTTATTTTAACAACCAACAAGTCGTCTATAACGAAAAAGATATTATAACTAAAGAAGGAACTATTTTAAGACCCGACAGAATAGTTATTGATAAAAATCAAAAAGTCACCATTTTAGATTATAAAACAGGCCAAGAAGAAGAGAAACACCAAATACAAATAGAACGTTATCATGATGCCCTTAAAGACATGGGATATAAAGTAACCAAAAAAATACTCATTTACATTAATAAAGAAATTACGGTAAAAGAATTATAAATTTGCAAAAAACAACACAATCATGTACGGAAAAATAAAAGACTATTTACAAGAAGAATTACAACACATAAAAGACGATGGTTTATTTAAAGAAGAACGCATTATAACATCGTCTCAAGATGCAGAAATTACATTAAATACTGGAGAAAAAGTACTAAACTTCTGCGCTAACAATTATTTAGGATTAAGTAATCACCCTGACGTTATTCAAGCTGCTAAAGACACTATGGATACCCATGGATTTGGTATGTCCTCGGTCCGTTTTATTTGCGGAACACAAGACATCCATAAAACCCTTGAACAAAAAATCGCCCAATTTTATCAAACCGAAGACACTATTCTTTATGCAGCGGCTTTCGATGCTAATGGTGGTGTTTTTGAACCATTATTAACTAAAGAAGATGCTATAATTTCCGATTCCTTAAATCATGCCTCTATTATCGATGGTGTTCGTTTATGTAAAGCTGCTAGATACCGTTTCCAAAATAACGATATGGCAGATCTTGAAAAACAACTTATTGCAGCAAACGAAAATGGCGCAAGGTTTAAAATTATAGTTACCGATGGCGTATTTTCTATGGATGGTTTAGTGGCTCCATTAGATAAAATTTGCGATTTAGCTGATAAATACGATGCCCTTGTAATGATAGACGAATGTCACGCAGCTGGTTTTATAGGCGAAACAGGTCGTGGTACTTTAGAAGAAAAAGGTGTTATGGGACGCATAGACATTATAACAGGAACATTAGGAAAAGCTTTGGGCGGCGCTATGGGAGGTTATACCACAGGAAAAAAAGAAATAATAGAAATGTTGCGTCAACGTTCTAGACCATATTTATTCTCTAACTCATTAGCACCAGCTATTGTAGGCGCTTCAATTAAGGTATTCGATATGCTTTCTAATAATACCGAGTTAAGAGACAAACTAGAATGGAACACAAACTATTTTAAAAATGGGCTTAAACAAGCCGGTTTTGATATCATTGATGGCGATTCTGCCATAGTTCCTGTTATGCTTTACGATGCTAAGCTATCGCAAACCATGGCTAATATGCTACTTGAAGAAGGTATTTATGTTATAGGTTTCTTCTATCCAGTTGTACCAAAAGAAAAAGCTAGAATTCGAGTACAGTTATCTGCAGCACACGAAAAAGAACATTTAGATAAAGCCATTAAAGCATTTGTTAAAGTTGGGAAAAAGTTGGAAATCATTTAATTTTTTCTTAGAATAGCCTATAAATTAGGGCAAATATTCAATATTTTTCTATATTTGTCTTTGTTAATATTATTTAACAACTTACTTTTGCTTACAATTAACACTTAAAAATTAAATTTTTGAATATGAAAAATCTTAGCAGATTATTGTTCGCGATGTTGCTTATATTTGGCTTAAGCAATGCCAATGCGCAAGATGAAAACAACCCATGGGCCATAAGTCTAGGAGTAAACGCGGTTGATTTTTACCCTACTGGTGAAGATGCTCCACTTGGCGATTACTTCGACGAATATTTTAATGCCACAGATCACTGGAACATTTTACCTTCACTTTCTAGCCTTACTGTATCAAGATATATTGATAGTGGTTTTAGTTTAGGTGTTACAGGTTCTATTAACAGAATTGACAGCTACGGTGATGCCTCTGTTAATGATCTTTCTTACTACGGACTTGACGGTACAGTTAAATATAGCTTTTCTGAAATTTTAAACTCAAACTGCATTGAACCTTTCTTAGGTGTTGGTGGTGGTTACACTTGGGTTGACGAAATTGGAGCTGGTACTTTAAATGGAACTGTAGGAATTAATTTCTGGTTATCAGAGCATATTGGTTTAAACTTCCAAAGTACTTACAAGCATGCCTTTGAAGATTATTTAGACACACACTTCCAACATACTGCTGGTTTAACATTTAAGTTTGGTGGTAAAGATACAGATGGTGACGGTATCTACGATAAAGACGACGCTTGTCCAGAAGTTGCTGGTCTTGAAGAATTTAACGGATGTCCTGATTCTGATGGAGATGGTATCGAAGACGGTAAGGATGATTGTCCAAACGAAGCTGGTTTAGCTGAGTTTAACGGATGTCCTGATACAGATGGTGACGGTGTAGCTGATAAAGATGATGCTTGCCCTGCAGTAGCTGGTGAAAAAGCATTAGCTGGATGTCCAGATGCTGATGGTGACGGTATTGCTGATAAAGATGATAACTGTCCTAACGAAGCTGGTCCATCTGAAAACAACGGATGCCCATGGCCAGATACTGATGGTGATAATGTTTTAGATAAAGACGATAACTGTCCAGATGTTCCTGGTACTGTTGCAAACAATGGTTGTCCAGAACTTTCTGAAGCTGTACAAAAATCATTAAACGCATACGCTAAAACAATCTTATTCGATACAGGTAAATCTTCAATCCAATCACGTTCTGAAGAAGTATTAGCTAACATTATTGATATCTTAGAAGAATACCCTAATGCTAAGTTTACTGTAGAAGGTCACACTGATAGTGTAGGTTCTGAATCTTTAAACATGAGATTATCTGAAGCTAGAGCATTATCTGTTAAAGATTACTTAGTAGAAAATGGTATCGACGAATTTAGATTATCTTCTAAAGGTTACGGTGAGTCTAAGCCTATCGACACTAACAAAACTAGAGCTGGTAGAGCTAACAACAGACGTGTAGAAATTAACTTAGTAAAATAATTACTGGTTAAACACACCATATAAATTTTTAAAAAAACGCTCCGATTTTCGGGGCGTTTTTTATTTTTATAACATGACAACAACATTTCTTGAAGACGTAATTATAGACCTAAAAAAACAAGGTCAGGATGTTTCTAAATTAACCTTTATACTCCCTAGTAAAAGAGCAGGTGTATTTTTAAAGAATACCTTGCATAAACATATTCCTGGAACATTTTTTTCACCTGAAATAGTTTCTATTGAAGAGTTTGTTGAACAAATATCTAACTTAGAGCGCCTTTCTAATACAGAGTTATTTTTTGAGTTTTATAGCGTTTACCTTAACATTACTCCTAAGGAAGAAATTGAGCCATTTGATAAGTTTTTTAAATGGGCACAAATAATAATTCAAGATTTTAATGAAATCGATCGCTATTTAATCGAGCCCAATAATATCTTTGATTACTTAAGCGAAATAAAAAAAATAGAGCACAATCATTGGTCTATAGAGGCTAATCAAACATCGTATATAAAAAACTATTTGTCCTTCTGGAATAGGTTAAAACTATATTATCAAACATTAACTAAACAACTTATATCCAAACAAAAAGGCTACCAAGGCCTTGTTTATAGAGAAGCATCAAACAACTTACATGCTTTTATAAAACAAAACACAAACGAAAGATTCATTTTCGCTGGATTTAATGCACTTAATAAAGCGGAAGAGGTAATTATTCAAGAATTGTTAAATCAAGGACTAGCAAACATCTACTGGGATATTGACAACCATTTTGTAAAAAATAAGTTGCATGATGCTGGCCATTTTATTCGATCTCACAAAAAAAATTGGCCTGTTTTAAAAAAACACCCTTTTAAATGGAACGCCAACCATTACCATACTGATAAACAAATAGCTGTTACAGGAACACCTAAAAATGTGGGACAAATAAAATACATTGGCGGTTTATTAGAAAAACTAAACACTGTAAACCAATTAAAAAACACAGCTGTTGTTTTAGGAGACGAATCGCTTCTTATTCCATTAATTAACTCCTTACCAGAAAACATTAATGCAATAAATATTACTATGGGCTTACCGCTCCATCAAATCCCATTAGCATCTCTTTTTGAAAAATTATTCGGTATCTATAAATCGAAAAAAACCATTATCTATTACAAAGAGGTCGTAAACATATTATCGCATGAATACATTAGACCGCTATTTAAAGATAACAACTTAAATTATGCCAATGTTATTATAGAACATATACAAACAAATAACATTGTCTCGCTTTCTGTACATGAACTTTGTGAAATTGCGCCTAATAAGAAGGAATTACTCATACAACTTTTTATAACTTGTAGAAACAATCCAATACAAGCATTACACCACTGTAAAAACATTATTTTAAATATTAAAACTCACCTCGACAGTAATAAATCGAACAATTTACTGGCTTTAGAATATTTATATCGCTTTAACGAAGTATTTAACTCCTTAGAGCAAATGATGGAACAATTTAATTATATAGAAACCGTTGACACATTATATAGCTTATACAGAGAACTTATAAAAAATGACACTCTAGATTTTCATGGTGAACCCTTGCAAGGCCTGCAAATTATGGGAATGCTAGAATCTCGTGTCTTAGATTTCGACACCGTTATTATAGCCTCTGTTAATGAAGGTATTTTACCAGCAGGTAAAACACAAAACTCATTTATTCCATTTGATGTAAAACGAGAAAACAAACTTCCTACATACAAAGAAAAAGACGCTGTATATACCTATCACTTTTACAGATTATTGCAACGCGCCTCCAATGTTCATATTGTTTACAATACCGAACCCGATGTGTTAAACGGTGGCGAAAAAAGCCGATTTATAACACAATTAGAAATAGACGAAACTCATAATGTAGACTCATCCATAGTAACGTCTCCAGTACCGTCAATATCAAAAAAACTATTAGAAGTTGAAAAAAATAACGCTGTATTAAATCGGTTAAAAGACATCGCACAAAAAGGGTTTTCTCCTTCAGCACTAACAAACTATATTAGAAACCCTTTAGACTTTTATTCCCAAAAAATTCTAGGCATAAAAGAGTTTGATGACGTTGAAGAAACCGTAGCAGCAAACACCTTAGGAACAACAATACACAACACGCTCGAAGACTTATACAGGCCACTAATAAATAAAAAATTAACAGAAGACTTGCTAAAAAACTTAAAAGAGAATGTATCTCGTCTTGTACATAATCATATAAAAAATGAATTTAAATCTGGTGATATTACTACAGGGATAAATCTTATTATTTTCGAAATCGCTAAACGCTATGTCAACAACTTTATCAACCTAGAACTTAATCAGATTAAAAACGGTGATGTTATAAAAATACTCGCTGTCGAAGCTTCTTATAAAGTGCCTTTACATATCCCTGAACTTGATTTCCCGGTACACTTAACTGGTATGGTTGACCGTGTTGATGAGTTTAATGGCACAATAAGAGTCATAGATTATAAATCTGGAAAAGTAGAACCTGGTAAAGTAAAAATTAACCAATGGGAAGACCTTACAACCGATTACGATAAATACAGTAAACCATTTCAAATATTGGCCTATGCTTATATGATGAATTATAATAATCCGTTTGAAAAACCCATTCAAGCTGGCATTATTTCTTTTAAAAATTTAAGCCAAGGGTTTATGCCGTTTTATGAAAATAAAAGCAACCTCATAACTCAAGATACTTTAGATAATTATTTTCAAGAACTAAAACAGCTAATATTAGAAATTTGCAATCCTAATAGTCCATTTGTAGAAAAAGAAATCCACCAATAAGTTATCCATTATACGTCATATGCCGTATTTTAATAAATCTTGTTTTGTTGTTATTTTGAAAATAAATCAACACATGTAATATTATGACATCAAAACTTCTTTTAGTCTTAACATTATTTTTTACAGGACTTACATTTTCTCAAGACAAAGTAAAATATACCGATGATGAAATAGATATGCTAAAAGCATACTATTTTAATGAAGGCTTTAACACACCTGCTAGAAAAAAGCTTTCTACACTAATTATGAAAGATGGCACGACTTATAAAGGCTATTGCAAAAGTGTTATTACAAAAAAGGGACAAATACACAAAGTGTACTTTAAAGACAGTATTTCTGGAGATAAAATGACACTTAATGTAAAAGATATTGCCGAAGCTTATTTGTTTGCCAGTGGTATGGAAAAATTTAACAAAGCTTCCAAAAAAATGAATAATTGGGGAATGGGCAGAAATAGCATGAGCAAAGTAACCTCTAGCGATCAAATTTATTTTGAAAACCAGATGGTTTCTTTAAAAAACAAAAAAGACAAGCAAGAATTTTTAATGCAGCTTTTAAACCCAAATTTTAGTCATGTTATTGCGGTATATCACGACCCTCTTGCAAAAGAAACTGGTGGTGTTAGGTTTGGTGGGGCGCCTAAAATTGGCGGCGGTGTTATAAAATCGTATTATGTAAAAAAGGGCGACAAAATTATTTGGCTACATAAAAGTGATTTCGAAGAGAATTACAACTTCTTATTTGGCGACAACGAAAAATTTATAAAAAAATACCCTTACAATGCTGTAGACTGGGATTGGTTTAGCGGCTTGGTATTGGAGTACACAAAAATGTCCTCAGATAAAAGTTAAGCAGAAAATCGTATTTTATTGTACGCTTTAAAATGAAAAACCCCGAAACTGTTCGGGGTTTTTGTGTGGAGCATATCGGAGTCGAACCGATGACCTTTTGGCTGCCAGCCAAACGCTCTAGCCAGCTGAGCTAATGCCCCTTTATAAAGCGAAAATAGTATTTTTATAAAAATAAATACGTTTTTCTACTAAATTTATTTCAATCCGCTTAATACTAAAACTGGTAAGGTAGTACTGTTAAAATCTTTTTTTAGAATGGTATTCTTTTCCCAAAGTTTAGTAAAAAAACCGCGTTTTCTTCTTACCACACATAGTAAATCAGGATCATTATCTTTATAGTGTTCTAATACGCCTTGAAATGTCGTGGCGTTTTCACTTTTAGTGGTTTTGGTAAGCAGTGCTGCTAATTCCTCGTTAACATCAAAATCACCTTCATTGTAAAACGGCGTTTTTACCAATAATAAATTAACTATCGATTTAAATTGGTTTTGAATATCCTTTAATGGTTTTAAAACACCTTCTTTCTTAATATTAGCTGATTTTAAAGCGGTTAAAATATAAATAATAGGCTTAAAAGTATAGCCTTCGGGAACAATTAATGCAGGAATATTTGTTTGCTTAACAATTTTACCCGAGGTCTTACCCAAGTACACTTCTTCCCGATTAGAGTTGGTTCTTGGCTCAATTAAAATTAAATCTATATCGAGTGTTTTGCAAACCAATTCTATAGTATCTATAAGTTTTCCTTTAAACGTTTTAACGACAACCTCAACACCCTTTTTATTTACTTTACTAACATGAGAATTTAAAAAATCTAAACTTTCACGTTCTAAAATATGATCCACTTTTAGCATGGTTCCTGCCTTAGTATATACATTGTAAATTTGTACCACATACACCTTGGCGCCAAAAGCTTTAGCAAAATCTATGGCGTATTGTAAATGGTTTACAGCATTTTTAGAGGATCCTACAGGAACTAATATAGACTTCATAATCAATATTCTAAACAAGTTAGAATGCAAAAGTACACATTAAATTTATTTTGAAGGAATGTTCGTAAAATGTATTCATTTAATAAATTTTACGACCTTAGCAGTTATAAAAATTTCACACTTACAATTTTATCTCTTGAACGCAGATTTAAGCACAAAAAACATAAACCGATTAGCCATTCCTGCATTAATAGCTGGAATTTCCGAGCCAATACTATCATTAACCGATACGGCTGTAGTTGGTAACATCGATGTTAATGCTACCCAATCGCTTGCTGCTGTTGGTATTGTTACAACTTTTTTGTCTATGCTTATTTGGGTATTTGGACAAACACGGAGTGCTATTTCGTCGATTATTTCACAGTATTTAGGGGCAGGAAAATTAGATGAAGTTAAATCGTTACCAGGACAAGCTATTGTTATTATTATAATGATTAGTGTGTTTATTATTGTAACCACATTTCCATTTTCTAAGCATATTTTTAAGCTATATAATGCTTCAGGATTGATACTTGATTATTGTGTAGAGTATTACAACATACGAATATTTGGGTTTCCGTTTACATTATTCACAATTGCTGTTTTTGGGGCTTTTCGTGGACTTCAAAACACACTATATCCTATGATTATTGCCATTATTGGCGCATCAACCAATATTGTTTTAGATATTGTTCTTGTTTATGGCATAGACAATGTAATTCCTGCTCTGCACATTAAAGGTGCTGCTTATGCTAGTGTTATTGCTCAGGTTTTAATGGCACTTATTTCGGCTGTTTATTTACTTAAAAAAACGCCCATACCACTAAAAGTGCAATTACCATTAAATAAAGAACTTAAAAAATTTAGTGTTATGGTACTTAACCTCTTTATAAGAACCATTGCGCTTAATGTGACATTATATTTTGCCAGTTCCTTTTCAACGAGTTATGGCGCCGAATATATTGCCGCATACACTATTGCAATAAATATTTGGTTTTTTGGGGCTTTTTTAATTGATGGTTATGCTAGTGCTGGCAATATCTTATCCGGGAAACTTTACGGTGCAAAACAATACCATTCCTTAATTAAATTAAGCAATAAACTTATTGGTTTTGGAATCGTTTCTGGAATAGTTATCGCTATTTTTGGCGCGTTGTTTTACTATCGTATTGGCGAAATTTTTACCGATGACCAAGCCGTTTTAAATCAGTTTTATAATATTTTCTGGATCGTACTAGCCATGCAACCACTTTGTGCTTTAGCATTTATTTTTGATGGCATGTTTAAAGGCTTAGGAATGATGAAATACCTCAGAAACCTCTTGCTCTTTGCTACTTTTATTGTCTTTATTCCTGTCCTTTTATTTTTAGACCAGTTGGAATATAAACTCTATGCTGTTTTTACAGCCATGACCTTTTGGATTATCGCCCGTGGCGTACCATTAATTATAAAATTTAGACAACTCTTTTTACCATTAGCACAAAAACAATAACTTTGTTATGCTTATAAAACAGGTTATGTTAGCGCTATTACAACAAGTAAATATTGAAGAAAAAATAAAAAATGCTCCTGATAATCACTATGAAATAGGTGTGTTTATTGGAACCTTACTGCCTTTTGTCGTATTAGTTGCTATTGCCTACTTATTTTATAGGTACAATAAAAATAAAATGAACAACAATTAATTATGGGTAATCAACTCTTTTTGCTTTTAGCAGTCGTTTTAATTATCATCTATTTTTATAACCGAAATAGAGGCCGCAGAAGATAACTTATCGTGTTTTTAACCATCCAGTAATACTAAGTCTTTTAGTGTTTACAGGTTTTACTTCATGCTCTAGCAACTGACTCTCAAAAATAACCATCCTACCGGGAAATGGGTAAATAACTTTTGGTATTTCTTGCCCTTCATTATTTAAATACAACACCAATTCGCCACCATTTTCTGGCGTCCAATCTTCATCATTCAAATAACAAACTATAGACAATTTTCGTCTATCATCTTTTTGAAACATATCTAAATGGCGTTTATAAAATGTGCCTTTAGGATAAATGACATAATGAAACTCTTTATGCAAAATTCCCATAAAACATGTTTTGTTTAAGTAAGCAATTAAATCGTTTACTTTAGTAAAAAATAACTGTTCGGAAGTATTGGCTTTTGCTTCATCAATCCAAAAAATTTGATCGCCACGAATAGTCTTTACAATACTGTATTGTTGCTCCAGTAAATCGGAAATAATGCGTTAATATTGTGGGTTTTCAACAAAATCCAATCGCACAAAAAACTCACTCATAAACTTAAATCACAAAAAGTGTGTAAATGTAATTTAAAACCCGATTGCTTTTACAAAATCGATACCTTTGCAATGAAATTTTTTACAACATGAGTCATATTAGAATCACTAAACTATTTTCTTTTGAAACAGGACACGCCCTTTACGGCTACGACGGAAAGTGCAAAAATGTACATGGACATAGCTATAAACTATCGGTAACTGTAATAGGAAAGCCTATTAACGATACTTCCAATGTAAAATACGGTATGGTTATCGATTTTGGTGATTTAAAAAAAATCGTGAAAGAAGATATTGTTGATGTGTTTGACCACGCTACGGTTTTTAATAAAAACACTCCTCACATAGAACTCGCTAAAGAACTACAAGAACGCGGGCATAATGTTATGCTAGTCGATTATCAACCAACAAGTGAAATGATGGTCATAGATTTTGCAAAAAAAATTAAAAAACGCTTACCTGACAACATTAAACTACACGCTTTAAAACTTCAGGAAACCGATACGAGTTATGCCGAATGGTACGCTGGCGATAATTAAAATTGATTTGTTATGCTAAACTTGGCTTAGCATCTATTATATTTACTTCATGAATATCCCAAAAGGAAAAAATATATATTTTGCTTCCGATAATCACTTAGGAGCACCCAATAAAAAAATGTCGTTGCCACGCGAAAAAAAGTTTGTTAACTGGTTAGACAACGTTAAACAAGATGCGGCGGCTATTTTCTTGCTTGGAGATTTATTTGATTTTTGGTTTGAATATAAAACTGTAGTTCCTAAAGGGTTTACGCGTACTTTAGGAAAACTTGCCGAAATTTCGGATGCTGGCATTCCTATTTACTATTTTGTGGGCAACCATGATTTATGGATGAATGGTTATTTTGAAGAAGAATTAAACATTCCCGTATACCATAAACCCAAAACATTTACGTTTAACAACAAAACTTTTTTAATTGGTCATGGCGATGGTTTAGGCCCTGGAGATAAAGGTTATAAACGCATGAAAAAAGTCTTTACCAATCCGTTTTGTAAATGGTTGTTCCGCTGGTTACACCCAGATTTAGGCGTAAAATTGGCTCAATATCTTTCTGTAGAAAACAAACTTATTTCTGGTGAAGAAGATGCCAAATTCCTTGGTGAAGATAACGAATGGTTAGTGCAATATTGCAAACGAAAAGAAGCCCAAAAACATCACGATTTTTATGTGTTTGGTCACAGACATTTGCCTTTAGAAATAAACCTCAACGAAACATCTAAATACATTAATTTAGGCGATTGGATAAACTACTATACCTATGGTGTTTTTGATGGGGAAACCTTTAAACTTCATACATTTTAATTAAAATGAAAAAAAGCTTATTATTACTTTTAACACTCTCTTTTTTGTTTTCTTGTGCTGAAAAACCTTCCAATTGTAATGCCTTTAAAACAGGAACATTTAAATACACTGGAGAATCATCATTCCCAGGTGTTATAACAAGAACAGCATCCTCACAAATTGAAGTTGTGCCTCAAAATGGTTTAGAAGTTCATAGCGATATTGAGTGGGTATCAGATTGTGAATATATTTTAACTTACACAAAAGTAGTCAGTAATACCATTGGCTCAGAAGGTATTGTAGGAAAGCAAATGCATGTAACTATTTTAGAAGCTAATGAAAATACGTTTTTAATTCATGCCAAAAGTGATGCTATAGACGACAATTTAGAGCTTATCAAAATAGAGTAATCTATCTATTCTTCATCATCATGTGCTTCTACATCTTTGGTTAGATCTAAACGGCGGAATGAAGGCGAAATTAATCCCATAGAAATTACCGTAAGTAACGTCATAGAGCCACCAAAAACTACAGCTGTCACAGTTCCCATTAATTTGGCTGTTAAACCACTTTCAAAAGCTCCTAATTCGTTAGAAGACCCAACAAACATTGAATTTACCGAAGCCACACGGCCACGCATATGATCGGGGGTTTTTAATTGCAGAATAGTTTGTCTAATCACTACAGAAACACCATCAAATACACCACTAAAGAATAAAGCAAATAATGAAATCCAGAACATTTCGGATAATCCAAAAACAATAATACTCACCCCAAAACCAAATACTGCTCCTAGTAGTTTTAACCCAGCTTTTCTACTTAAAGGAATATAGGCTGTAACTAACATGGTTATAAAAGCCCCTACTGCTGGCGCAGCACGTAATACACCAAACCCTTGCGAACCAACCTTTAAAATATCTTGTGCAAAAACAGGTAATAAAGCAACGGCGCCACCAAATAATACGGCAATCATATCTAAAGTTAATGCCCCAAGAATAGCCTTCGTACCAAAAACAAAACGCAAACCTTCTTTTAAACTTTTGCCAACAGGCTCACCTATTTTAGGGTTTAAAATAGGTTTTTTAGAAACATTTAATAACGCTATTAAAGCAAATACTGTAAAGCCAAAAATTAAGCACATAGACCAATGTACGCCAATCCAATGAATAGAAAACCCAGCTAATGCTGGACCTAAAACCGCCGCCATTTGCCATGTAGAACTGCTCCAAGTTGCCGCATTTGGATAAAGCTTTTTAGGTACAATTAAAGCTACTAAAGAAAATACTGTTGGCCCAATAAAAGCCCTAACAAAACCTCCTAAAAACACCAAAAAGTAGATACTGTATAAAATAAGTTTTTTATCCCAGTCTTTTATAACTAAATCCCAGGTAAGTAAAAACAAGCCCAAGCTTATTATTGAAAAGGCTAAAATACATTTAATAAGCAGGTTTCGTTTTTCCTTTTGGTCTACAACATGACCTGCAAATAATGCCATAGAAACCGCTGGAATAACTTCCATTAAGCCAATAATTCCTAATGATAGTGGATCTTTAGTTAGAGAATAAACTTCCCATTCTATGACAATAAACTGCATGGACCATGCAAAAACTAAAGCAAACCTTACTAAAAGAAAAATATTGAACTCTTTAATACGTAGGGCTGCGTAAGGATCTTTTTTTGCCATGTCTCAAACTTATTTTGAAACGTACAAAAGTACAATATGAAATCCTGCTGAAAAAAGAATTATACTAATTTTAGCTATATGATAACAAGCAGAGTGCAATTTTAAGTTATCTTATTACCGACTTACTTTTCTATTAATTTAAACGCTACCCGACGGTTAATCGCTCTGTTTTTCTCTGTGTTATTTTTTACTATTGGTTTTGAGCTACCATAGCCAAACCACTTTATTTTTGTTTTATCTAATCCTTTATTTATTAAATAGTCGGATACAGCTTTCGCACGTTGTTCAGATAATTCCTGATTTCTTTTTTGAGTGCCCACATTATCGGTATGTCCATAAATTTCAATATGTAGCTCAGGGTGTTTAATCAAATGTTCATATAAATTATTTAGTTCGTTTTTTGAAGCTTTTAATAATGTTGCTTTATCAAAGTCGAAAAGCACATTTTTAAAAGTATAGGTTTTGCCTTTTTTAAAAGAGTGTTCTTTTTCTATTGGAGCTTTTATTTTTAATTCATTAGTATCCTCTTGTAATAAAGAAAGCACCACATCATCTATATAATAATAGGCCATAGGCTTAAACTTATTTCGTTCTATTTTTTCAACATCACTTTTAAAATTACTCTCAAAATTTCCTATCAAGAAATATGTTTCAAACCCTTTTGCTTTATAGCTACATTGTATTTGCACCCATTGTGTTTTATTATTAAGGTAATTCTTATTAAAAATAGGAACAAATGCCACATTATCTGCTCTGGCAGCAACTTTATGTGCGTTAATAACACGGTCGTAATTTATATTACTCATCTTACGGTCTAAAAAATAAACTCCAAAATGCCTAATCGCTCTATTTGACCGTTCTGCAAGGCTTACATAAAATGAAATTTGATATGTTTTATCTTTCTCTAATGTTTGAGAAAGTGTTCCTTGAATATACTCTCGATAATTACCATGAGTGAACCCATAAAGACCTGCATATCCTTTTCCTGTTCTAGGGTTTTGTTGCCCATTAAAGTTTGTATATCCTACTGTTTTACTACATTTATTAAAATAGTCGGGGGTTCCGCCCGTAGGTCTTAACCAATATTTTACTCCTCTATCCTCATCAAAGCTAAAATAACCTATGCTTTCAGGACAATTTTTAAACTCTTCGAAACTGGGGTTTTTAACTAAGTTTTGAGACAGAAGAATGGTTTGAAATAGAAAGAAAAAAGCTAATAGTTTATATTTCATTTTAGAAGAACGTAAACTTGAAAGAGTTTATTTTAATTTGACTTTGTCTTTCTGAATCAAGTTCAGAATGACAGTTCTATTTTATATCTCGCAACTTCAATTGTAAAGACACATTACCATTCCAGTGATTTTCATCGATTGAATATACGGCCTTAAAAGGATTTTTATTAGAGATTAGCGATAATTTCTCTCCTAAACCAAACCCAATGCCTACTATTTTTTGAGAACCATTGGTAACCGTAACACGTAAATGCGACCCATCGCCAACTTGTTTTCCATAACCTGTGTCTTGTAAATGTTCACTCATAAAAACAGGGGTTCTATTGCCTGGACCAAAAGGTGCAAATTGTTTTAAAATACGGTAAAATTTTGACGTTATATCGCTTAAATCTATTTTGGCATCAATAGAAATTTCTGGTGTTAATAAGGTTGAATCTATTGTTTGCGAGACTTCATCCTCGAAAGCTTGTTTAAAAGCTTCATAATTTTCTGGGTGAAGCGTTAATCCTGCGGCATATTTATGACCTCCAAATTGCTCGATATGCTCACTACAAGCCTCTAAAGCATTGTAAACATCAAACCCAATAACCGATCGTGCTGAAGCTGCCAATTTATCGCCACTTTTGGTAAATACTAGAGTTGGCCTATAATACGTTTCGGTTAGTCGAGACGCCACTATGCCTATAACACCTTTATGCCAATCTTCTTGATAAACCACTGTGGTTTTTCGGTCGGTTTCGTTTTGTTCAATAATTTGCTGAAGGGCTTCATCGGTTATACGGCTATCTTCCTCTTTCCTATCGGTATTAAAGGCTTCTATTTCCGTAGCAAAAGTAATCGCCAAGTTAAAATCGGTTTCTGTTAGTAAGGTTACAGCATGATTGCCGTGTTTCATTCTTCCTGCGGCGTTAATGCGTGGTGCTATAATAAAAACCACATCGGTAATACTTAATTCTTCTTTTTTCACTTGAGCAATTAGTGCTTTAATACCAGGTCTAGGCTGATTATTGATTACTTGTAATCCAAAATAAGCCAACACTCTATTTTCTCCAGTAATGGGGACAATATCGGCTCCAATAGCAATAGCGACTAAATCTAAATAATGGGTTAAATCTTTAATGGTTTTTCCTTCATTCTTCGCCAAGGCTTGTATAAGCTTAAACCCAACACCACATCCACAGAGCTCTTTATAAGGGTAATTACAATCGGTTCGTTTGGGGTCTAAAACAGCAACTGCTTTTGGAATGTCTTTTCCTGGTCTATGATGGTCGCAGATAATAAAATCAACCCCTTTTTCTTTGGCATAGGTGACTTTATCGACTGCTTTTATACCACAATCTAAGGCAATAATAAGTGAAAACTCATTGTCTTCTGCAAAATCAATCCCTTTATAAGAAACACCATAACCCTCTTGATAACGATCGGGAATATAGGTTGATACTAAATCGGTTCGTGTATGTAAGTAACTACTTAGTAACGACACTGCCGTCGTGCCATCCACATCGTAATCGCCATACACTAAAATTCGTTCGTTATTGGCAAAAGCTTGTTCTATACGCGCAACAGCTTTATCCATATCTTGCATTAAGTACGGATCGTGTAAATGGCTTAAACTTGGACGAAAAAACCGTTTAGCATCTTCATACGTTTCAATACCACGCTGAACTAACAAAGTTGCTACAAATTCATCAACTTGTAAGGCGTCTTGTAGTTGTGATATTTTTTGTGGTTCGGGTTTTGGTTTTAAAGTCCAACGCATAAAAACTTAGTCGTTATGGTAATAAATAGATGTTTTTACATTGGCAAATTTTCGAAACATTTCCATAACACCGCAATATTTATCTACTGAAAGATCTACTGCTTTTTTTATTTTTTTTTCGTCTAGATGATTACCATAAAAATGATATTCCACAGAAACGGTATGATAATATTTAGGATGCTCTTCGGTAAGTTCGCCATAGGTGTCTATTCTAAAATCTGAAATTTTCACCTTCATTTTATCCAAAATAGACACCACATCCAATCCAGAACATCCTGCCAAAGAAGACAACATTAATGCTTTAGGACGTAACCCTGAATTATGCCCGCCATGCTCTTCTGAAGTGTCTATAAACAGGGTTTTACCGCTTGGGTTATCTGATTCAAATTGTGAGTTTCCTTTCCAATGCGTTGTGACTTTATGAGACATCTTTAAATAATTTTTTGTTACTTGTTCTATCAAAAATACTATATAAAAACTTAAAAACTAAGTACACATGCCATTAGTTTCTCCGCTATCTCCCAATCACGATTTAGAAACCAAACAACTTGCTGAGTTTTTTAACGAAACGCTTGGGTTTTGTCCAAACTCCGTTTTAACTATGCAACACCGACCTGCTATTTCCAAAGCCTTTATTAATTTAAACAAAGCCGTAATGGCCAACGAAGGTCGTGTAACCTCAGCCTTAAAACGTATGATTGCTTGGGTTAGTAGTAATGCAGCAGGTTGCAGGTATTGTCAGGCACATGCTATTCGTGCTGCAAAACGCTATGGCGCCGAACAGGAGCAGTTGGATAATATTTGGGATTACAAAACTCACCCTGCTTTTTCTGATGCGGAACGCGCTGCATTGGATTTTGCCCTAGCAGCTTCGGTAAATCCTAATACAGTAGATGAAAACATTAAATCTAATCTTTATGCCTATTGGGATGAAGGTGACATTGTAGAAATGTTGGGTGTTATTTCGCTCTTTGGTTATTTAAATAGATGGAACGATAGCATGGCAACGTCTATTGAAACCGGTGCTGTAGAAAGTGGTGAACAATATTTAGGAAAACATGGTTGGGAGAAAGGAAAGCATATTTAGATTGCTCCAATAAACCTTTACAGCTAATCAAAAAAGATTCTGAAACGAGTTAAAAATAATATTAAGATTACTTATTTCCTGCAACCACAATAACAATTTCGCCTTTGGGAGGTTTGTTGTTGTAATGGTCTAAAACATCTTTGGCTGTTCCTCTTATGGTTTCTTCGTACAGTTTGGTAAGTTCTCTAGATACCGACACTTGCCTATCTTCACCAAAATACTCACAAAAATGAGTGAGTGTTTTTATAAGTTTATGCGGGCTTTCGTAAAAAATCATGGTTCGGGTTTCTTCGGCCAATAGTTTTAATCGGGTTTGGCGCCCTTTTTTTACTGGTAAAAATCCCTCAAATACAAACTTGTCGTTTGGTAACCCGCTGTTTACTAAAGCTGGCACAAAAGCCGTAGCGCCTGGTAAACACTCTACATCTATATTGTTTTCAACACAGGCACGTGTAAGTAAAAATCCGGGATCGGAAATTGCTGGTGTTCCTGCATCGCTTATTAAGGCCATTGTAATGCCACTTTTTAGTTTGGTAATTAGGCTTTCTACCGTTTTATGCTCGTTATGCATATGGTGCGATTGCGTAGGAGTAGAAATTTCGAAATGCTTTAATAACTTACCCGATGTTCGTGTGTCCTCGGCAAGAATTAAATCAACTTCCTTTAGAACCTCTACAGCTCTAAAAGTGATATCTTTTAAATTTCCTATGGGTGTGGGAACAATGTAAAGTTTGCTCATAAAATGTATAATAACATTCAAATTTACAATCTTTTTATAGTATTTTCACGCAACCAACTAGGTTTATTAACATCTATTTAAAAACAGATATATTGAGAACAGTTTTACTTTTCGTTTTTCTTGTATTAAATTCTGCTAATCTTTTTTCTCAAACAACCGATTTAGCGATTTCTGTTGAAGCTCAAGACCTTTTTGGTAATGATATTTCGCAAGCCTACATTTTTGAAGAATTTCAATATTTAGTAACCATTAGCAATATTGGAGGTAGTACGCAAAATGCTATTTTTTCTCAAACCATAAATGGAAATGTTAGTATTGTTTCTGTTATTAGTCAAAACGCAACAAATGGTGCTAGTTTAATAACCAACTTTAACATAGATCAAGATAATATTATTACAGGCACTATAAGTAACTTTCCAGCAGCTTCAAGTATAGAGGTTCTAGTTACTGTAATTGCTCCCGAAATTATTGGAGGCATTGCCACAGAAGCCTCTATAACTCCTAATAACGAGACAACAGACAATAACGACAGTAATAATATTTCTATAATATCAATAGATATTGTAGATGTTGTTATCGATTTTACTGTTACTCAAGAACAAGTACAACCTGAAGAAGGTACGCCAATTACGGCATGGGACGATACGGTAACATACCAATTTACCATTACTAATAACAGCGCTATTGCATACCCTTTAGATGAGTTTTACGCCTATTTAAGTTTGGTTTCACCACAGATTTTTGGTGAAGCTTTGGTTGAAGTCTTATCGGTAAATTGTATCGAATCTACAAACGGGACAGCTTGTATATCTAACTTTAATATGCCCAATGAACCTGTTTTAATTAATAATGCTACAGGTGATATAATGTTTTCTACATCTAATACACACATATTCCAACCTAATAGCGCGATAACGATTGAGGCTGTTTACAAATACTTAGAGCCTGAATGTGCTATACAAATAGATAATCCTCTAGAGGTAGAAAGTGGTGGAACTTTAGTTCTTAACCACAGTAATATGTCTTCTAATGAGTCTAACCTTATTCAAACGGAACTTATCGAAGCTACGCAATGCCAACAAACAGATCTTTGTATAGAAACAACACAACTCTCTCCTGCAACTGGGCAACCTATTTCTTGGGGAGAAGAAATGGTTTTCGAAACTACCATCTGTAATAACGGTCCTTTAGAAGTAAATGCTCAAGCTGATTTAAGAAATGTCTCTAATGAAAATGCCTCCTGGGAAATTATTTCAGTAGAATGTATAGAAAATGCTTCTACACTTCCGTGTAATCTTTTATCATTTAATATTGGATCGCAAAATTGGGTTAGTAATATATTTAATATTCCTGTAGGAGAATTTTATGTTGTAGAAACTACAGTAAGATTTTTAGAACCCGATTGTGTAATTAATTCTGGCACTATAGATGGTATTGTTAGATCTGGAATTGCCATAGAAACCAATGGCATTAGCGATAGCTATTTCAATAATAATTTTAATTATAACTATTTTGACTTGTCTCAAGGTAATGTCGAACTTTGCGATACTTCTGATATAGAGGTAACCAAAACACAAATTTACCCAGAACCTCCAGAAGGCTCAGATATAGAAAATACAACTGCTTGGGCAACTCCTATAACTTACGAAATAACCGTTTCCAATCTTAGCGAGACAGATATTACTATAGAGCTTAAAGACTTTATTAATTCTGGAGCAATCAACTCTGCCAGCTTACAATCTGTTGAATGCATTTCAACCACTGGAACTGCACAATGTTTCTCTATAGATCACGCTAACCTAAATGTGGAACTTGACGGCATTCCAGACAATGATGGAAACCCTGATCTATTTTGGGAAATCCTTCCAGAAGACGGTTGGGCTTTACCCGCAAATAGCTCGGTAACTTTTTTAACAGAAGTGTTATGGTCTCCAAAATGTGCAACTCCAGCAATTACCGCCGAAAATAAAGTTACAGTATATCCTAACGAAAATTTAATAGAGCCCAATACTAGTAATAACGAAGCTACTGTAACTACTTACTTCGCACCTTGTATAGATTTAGTTGTGCAAACCTTTCCTGAGTTTCCAACTGTTACTACAAACCAACCATTTAATTGGGTGGTTGATGTTACTAATAGCGTAACAAGCTCTGAGGCTATTAATGTCCTTTTCGAAAACACGCTAGAAGCACCTTTTACTATTGTTGGTACGCCTACTTGTCAAGTTACTTCAGGCAATGCTACTTGCATAAACAGTTTTACGGTTTCAGATAATTTTATTTCTGGTATTATTCCAAATATGGAAGCAAATTCTACAGTTAGAGTGTTTATTCCTGTAGAAGCACCAAGCTATGGCGGTGTATTTATTAATACTTCTGAAGCAACTCCAAATATTGTAAATAATGAAGAGTTAACTCCTGAAACAAACATTTCTATTAGCAGCGTTAGAGTTTCTGCTCCAAACGTTATGAAATCTTTTACACCTGAAGAAATTTACGTAGGTGAGGAAAGTATCTTAACTTTTACAATTACAAATATTTCTTCCAATGAAGCACAGAATAATATTTCATTTACAGATACATTTCCTGAAAATGTTTTAATAAATGGAGATGCTTTTTGGGAAACCAGTAATGGTTGTACAGCTACATTTTCTGGAAATATTGGCACTAACACTTTTCAAGTCACCAACCTAACATTTCCAGAGGGTGTATCATCTTGTACATTTGCTATTCCTGTTACTTCAAACACATCAGGTTTTTATACTAATAGCAGCAGTAATTTTACTAATCAAGTAAATATCGACACCTCTCAAGCCCATGCTACGTTAAATGTTTTAGAAGATACATCAGATGTTGATGTTGCCGTAGAAAAAACAGTTTCTCAAGAAAATGCCTCTATTGGAGACACAATTACTTTTACAATTACAGCAACAAATTTAGGAACTACAGAAGCTACTAATATAGAAATTTACGATATGCTCCCGAATGGCTATAACTTTGTTGATTCCTCTACAAGTAGTGGCGTATATAATTTTAATTCTTATGTATGGAGTATACCATCTCTTACACCAAATCAAATAGAAACATTAACCATAACTGCTGAAATAGTGTCTGCTAATAATCTTATAAACATAGCATTGCTTCAAGCACTTGATCAGCCTGATAGAAACACAGAAAACAACGAAGATTCTGCCTCTGTTTCAGTAGATGGATGCCTTGTTATTCCTGAATTAATTACACCAAATAACGATGGTTTTAATGATGCCTTAGTCATTCCTTGCTTAGAGGATTACACAAATCATATTAAAATATTTAACAGATATGGTGTTTTAGTTTTTGAAACATCCAATTATTTAAATAACTGGAGCGGAACATCCAACCAAGGATTGTTACACAAAAAAGATAATAAATTACCTGTAGGCACGTATTATTATATTTTAAATATAGAAGGACAAAGTAACCCTATTATTGGATGGATTTACCTTAATTACTAGTTAAACTTACTTTCAATAATTTGCATGAAACGTTCTTCGAACGCTTCTTTACCTTCCCAGTTATTGTAATCTGGCTTCACCATATTTTGAATAAGTTCCTCGGCCTCGGTATAATTAGATGTCGTGTTTAATTGTGATAACACACGGTCGTAATCTTCACTTTCGCCATTAAACAAGTGTTTAATAAAGGCTATTTTATCGTTAAGCCCAATAGTAATACCTTTTTTTAATTTATCGTTTAACGATTTTTTTTGCTTCGTTTGTTTTGATACAGGCTCAAAAACAGGAACTTCTTTAAAATCGGCTGTGATTTCCTCAAGGTCGTTCTTATGATACTTCTTTTTTGGAACTGCTTTTTCAAACACTTCATCTACTTGTTGCGACTCGTGTGGCATCTGGGCTACCATGTCTTTAATTTTTTCTATAGCTGGTTCCATAATACCTTCATCGTCATCATTATCATCTAGATTAATATATACTTTGTCCTCAACCTCAATCGTATCACTTACTTTATTATTAAAGGCAACATCTAGCATATCAAAAAACGACGAATCGCTACCTATAGTTGGCAACTCATCATCTAAATTTTCTTTTGCAAACTTTAAAACAGTTAGTTTTTCGTAAAGTTTGGCCACTTCTTTATGCATTTTATCTATATCGTCTTGTCCTTTTAACTTGAGTATTCTGTGTGCAATACTCATTAGTTCTGCTTCAAGTTTCTTCTTCATAACTTTTAAAATTTATTGCAATTTATGCTTTTGTTTTTTAATAAATTTACGCCACCTTTATACAAAAAACGAATATCAACGGGCTTTAGTGCTAAAATTACAAAATGTTTCTCGAAAACACAGTAAATCATAAAGAACAATTTGGCTGGATAGAAGTTATTTGCGGATCTATGTTTTCTGGTAAAACAGAAGAGTTGATTCGTAGATTAAAACGTGCAAAATTTGCCAGACAAAAAGTAGAAATTTTTAAACCTGCTATTGATGTAAGGTATGATGAAGATATGGTGGTGTCTCACGACTCTAACGAAATTAGATCTACACCTGTTCCTGCTGCTGCCAATATTCCTATTCTTGCCGATGGTTGCGATGTTATAGGAATTGACGAAGCCCAGTTTTTCGATGATGAAATTGTACGCGTATGCAACGACTTGGCTAATAAAGGTATTCGTGTTATTGTTGCTGGTTTAGATATGGATTTTAAAGGTAATCCTTTTGGCCCTATGCCTTATTTAATGGCAACAGCAGAATATGTTACTAAAGTGCATGCTATTTGCACCAAAACAGGAAATCTTGCTAATTATAGCTATAGGAAATCAAAAAACGATGATTTAGTTTTACTTGGCGAGGTTGACGAATACGAACCTTTAAGTCGTGCCGCTTTTTTTAAATCATTGCAACGCGATAAGGTAAGAAATATGAATGTGAATGATGCCGAAGATCTGTCTCCTGAACAAACTAAAAATGATACCAAATAATAAAATAAGGGAAACCACTTTATTTATTGATTTTAATGCATTACAACACAATTACAGTTATTTAAAATCAAAACTGCAACCTAACACAAAATTCTTAGCCGTTGTTAAAGCATTTGCTTATGGTAATGATGCACAAGCTGTGGCAAAAAAACTACAAACTCTAGGTGTTGACTACTTTGCTGTAGCTTACACTAGCGAAGGTGTTGCCTTAAGAGATGCCGGAATAACCAAACCTATTTTAGTATTACACCCGCAATCTGTAAATTTTAAAACTATTATACAGCATTCCCTAGAACCTAGTCTTTATAGTGATTTTGTTTTAAATGAATTTATACAAGTTGCTACACAACTCAATCAGAGCAACTATCCTATTCACCTTAAATTTAATACAGGGCTTAATCGTTTAGGATTCAATATTGAAAATGTTACAAAAATTGCCTCAATATTAAAAACTTCTAACGCTGTTAAAACAGTATCCTTATTTTCACATTTAGCGGCAAGTGAAGACCTAAACGAAAAAGCCTTTACACTATCGCAAATAAATAGCTTTAATAACATCTGTTCTACTTTTAAAAACAAAACAGGCTACATGCCTTGGCGACATATTTGTAATACATCAGGAATTTTAAACTATCCCGAAGCCCATTTTGATATGGTAAGGAGCGGTATTGGTTTATACGGTTTTGGTAACTCTACTAAAGAAAACAAACACTTTTTACCTATTGGAACACTAAAAACATTAATATCTCAAATTCATACTTTAAAACCTGGCGAAAGCTTAGGCTATAACAGAGGCTATATTGCGCAAAAAACCACAAAAACGGCCACTTTACCCATTGGTCATGCCGATGGTATAGGAAGACAACACGGTCACGGTAAAGGTTATGCTCTTATAAATGGTAAAAGAGCTTACATTATTGGAAATGTATGTATGGATATGATTATGGTTGATGTTACCCATATTGATTGCCAAGAAGGTGATAGCGTTATTCTATTTGATAAAAATTATACAGCCGAAGATTTTGGGCTAACCACAGAAACCATTTCTTACGAGGTAATAACCAATATTTCAAAACGAATAAAACGAGTTTTTATAGAATAAGCTACATGATTTAAGAAAAATACCTATTTTAGATTTATACTAACTATAAAACAATAATCATGTTAAAAGAATTTAAAGCATTTGCCATGAAAGGCAATTTAATCGACATTGCTGTTGGTTTTGTAATGGGTGCAGCATTCAACAAAGTTGTTACCTCTTTCACCGGTGGAATTGTTTCACCATTAATTGGTTTAATATTCAATTCAGACTTCAAAGAGTTAAAATATATTATCACAGAAGGTGTTGCCAATGCCGAAGGTGTTATAGAAGGTGAAGTTGCTGTACATTGGGGTGCTTTCCTCACAAATGTTATCGATTTTATTATTGTTGCTTTTGTTATGTTTATGGTTGTAAAAGGCGCTAATAAAATGAAGAAAAAAGAAGAGCCAGCTCCAGAGGCTCCTAAAGGCCCAACTGATAATGAACTATTATCTGAAATACGTGATTTGTTAAAAAAATAACAAGTAGTTAAAAATATAACATATCAAAATTTCTTGTTAAAAAGCCCTTGTTAACTGAAAACAAGGGCTTTTTTCATATTAAAAAATGGAATTAATACTTAGTTTTGCCAAATAATTCAAATTTAAAATCATGAAAGTAGCAGTTGTGGGCGCCACAGGTATGGTAGGTGAAGTTATGTTAAAAGTCTTACAGGAAAGAAATTTCCCTGTAGATGAGTTAATTCCTGTAGCATCAGAAAAAAGTGTAGGCAAAACAATTACATTTAAAGATAAAGACTATTCTGTTGTTGGACTTGCAACAGCTGTTGGCCTAAAACCAGATATCGCTTTATTTTCGGCAGGTGGGAGCACATCGTTAGAATGGGCACCAAAATTTGCTGAAGTTGGAACAACTGTTATCGATAATTCTTCGGCATGGAGAATGGATCAAACTAAAAAGTTAATTGTTCCAGAAATTAATGCTAATACATTAACAAAAAACGACAAAATAATAGCCAACCCAAACTGTTCTACCATACAAATGGTTATGGCTTTAGCGCCTTTACATGAAAAATATACCATTAAGCGCATTGTTGTATCAACCTATCAGTCTGTTTCTGGAACTGGTGTTAAAGCGGTTCAGCAGTTAGAAAATGAAATGCAAGGCACTAAAGGAGACATGGCTTATCCATACCAAATACACCGTAATGCCATACCGCATTGCGATGTTTTTGAAGACAATGGCTATACTAAAGAAGAAATGAAGCTAGTTCGTGAAACACAAAAAATTTTAAATGACAAAACGATTGCTGTAACGGCTACAGCAGTTAGAATTCCAACCTCTGGCGGACATAGCGAATCTGTAAATATTCAGTTTGAAAACGATTATAATATAGAAGATGTAAAACATATTTTATCACAAACTAAAGGTGTTATTTTACAAGACAACCCTAGCTCGAATACGTATCCAATGGCAATTCATGCTCATGGAAAAGACGATGTTTTTGTTGGGCGATTAAGACGAGACGAATCGCTACCTAACACATTAAATATGTGGATTGTTGCTGATAATTTAAGAAAAGGAGCAGCTACAAACACCGTACAAATTGCCGAGTTTTTAAAAAATCAAGCACTTATATAAATATTTTATCATAAAACCGCTCGATTTAACGCTTTTTTAATAAATTTATAACCCTTAATTTACTAGGGTTATAAATTTTATGTTAAAAAAGTATATTTTCACCCCCTTTATTCTTGGAATTACGTTGCTTTTTTCGTGTTCCTCTGACAATAACGACTATATTGAAAAACCTCAAGATGAGCAAACATCTCCTGTGGTTTTTGATATAGATAATGTGCCTTATCAAAACCTTTCCGATTATCATTTTTTTGAAGGTGATATATCCAACCTTCAACCTGTTTATGGGGTTTTACCTTACAACTTAATCAATCCGTTATTTAGCGATTATGCTAAAAAACAGCGGTTTGTATGGATGCCCAAAAATACTTCTGCTACCTATATTTCCGACGGTGATATACTAGATTTTCCAGAAGGAACAGTTTTAATCAAAAACTTTTATTATACCAACGTACTTCCAAACGACACAAAAAAAATTATTGAAACCCGGTTAATGATAAAAAAGCCAACGGAATGGGTATTCGCAAATTATGTTTGGAATAACGATCAAAATGAGGCTTATCTTGATTTAGATGGAAGTTTTGAAGATTTTCAATGGAATGACGAGTCTGGAAATCTAAATACGGTAAACTACAGAGTGCCTTCTGGCGCAGAATGTCACACCTGCCATAAATATGGAGAAGTTTCTATTCCTATTGGGCCAAAACCAAGAAATTTAAATACAAGTTATAATTATTCAGATGGTGTAAAAAATCAAATCCAAAAATGGCGTGAATTTGGTTATCTGAACGATATCTCTTCTGAAGACGTCAACGCTATGCCGAGCTGGAAAGACACCAATGTTTCTTTAGGGTTAAGAGCTAGAGCCTATTTAGATATTAATTGTGCACATTGCCATTCAGAACAAGCACATTGTGCATATCGTCCTGTACGTTTCGATTTTGAATCTTCAGAAAACCCAACAAACCAAGGCGTTTGCATAGAACCCGACACCGACTTAGGCGTTGGTTTAACTCATATTGTAACCCCAGGGAATCCAAGTAGATCTGTAATGCATTATCGCATTAGCGCTACCGATGAATCTGTAAGAATGCCCCTTTTAGGAAGAACATTAGTACACCAAGAAGGTGTCACTTTAATAGAAAACTGGATAGCCAGTTTAAATACTAATTGCAACTAAATTATAATAATTATGAAAAAACAACTACTTTTTATCCTTGCTATATTAGCAACTTGTTTTGCTAATGCTCAAGCAGGATATACTTGTAACGAAGCCATCTCTGTTTCGGCACACGACACCAATACGGTGACTGTTCCAGGTATTATAGGAACAGAGATACCTGCACCTATTTGTGCAAGTAACGGATCTTCTGGTACCTCAGGTGGCTATTGGTACATCTTCCAGCCATCAGTTTCTACTACTTATACCTTAACTACCGATTTATCAGTAAACTCTGGAGGAGATACACGTATGCATGTTTATACAGGAAACTGCGGATCATTAACTTGTGTTGCTGGTGATGATGATAGTGGTGATATTGGCAATGGGTATTTATCGTACTTAGAATTTAACGCCACTTCAGGAACAACATACTATATTGCTTTTGACGATAGATGGAATGCAGGTGGTTTTGAATTCATGCTAACAGAAGGGTCTCAAATTCCCCCACCAGAGCCTGGCGACTTTGTTTTTATTGAAGACCCTGGTGTTTCAATGACTGGCGGGTCTTCTTATGCTTTTGTAGATATGAACAATGACGGTTTAGACGATTTAATAAGAGCGTCCTCATCAAGCGTTGATATTAATTATCAAACAGACACTGGTTTCTTCTATCAATCGCACCCAATAAGTGCTGATAATAGCCCAAGCTGGAGTATTGCAGCAGGTGATTTAGATGCCAATGGATATAACGATTTAGTTTTTGGTGGTGGTAGTGGCGTTTCAATAATAACAGCTAATAGTGATGGTAGTGCGTATTCAGAAAGTTATGCTACTACTAGTTATGTGTTTTCACAACGTTCAAATTTTGCCGATATTAATAACGATGGTAATCTAGACGCCTTTGTATGCCATGATGTAGACCAAAATGTTTATTTTATAAATGATGGTAGTGGCAATGTTACCTTTTATCAAGGCGCATCTACCGCCATACCTAACGGTCTTGGTACACATAATAGTGGTGGTAATTACGGAACTGTTTGGATAGATTTTGATAACGACCGCGACATTGATATGTTTATTGCTAAATGTCGTGGTGGTGACATTACTCATAAAATTAACGAATTATGGCGTAATGATGGGAACGGTGTTTTTACCAATGTTGCAGATTTAGGTTATTACCAAAGCAATTATCCAGAACAAGGCCATAATAACAGTTCTAACCTTGGAGACCCAGTACAAACCTGGTCGTCTGCTTGGGCAGATTATGATAATGATGGCGATATGGATGTTTACGTAGGAGCTAGTTCATCTGCAGATGGATCACATAAATTTATGATTAATAATGGTGATGGCACATTTACTGATGCCACAGCAACTGCTGGTGTAGGCAGCGCTCCTTATGGTATAGAAAATGCTCCAGGAGATTTTAATAACGATGGGTACGTAGATATTTTAAGTAATGGACAAATTTTGCTAAACGATGGTGACAACTCTTTTACAATATACCAAACAGACATGCCGCCAAGCGGTGCTATTGGTGATGCCAATGATGATGGATTTTTAGATGTCTTTAGAGGTTCACTCTACTTAAACAATGGTGGAAATGGAAACAATTATATAAAAATTAAAACCGTTGGAACAGCTAGCAACCTTAATGGTATAGGCGCTAGAATAGAACTACATACAAACTCTGGCACACAAATTAGAGACGTAAGAAGTGGTGAAGGTTTTGAATTTATGAGCTCATTAAACGCCCATTTTGGACTTGGTACAGAAACTAGCATCAATAATGTAACCATTTATTGGCCTTCGGGAACTGTTGATGTGTTTACAGATGTAGATATTAATGCCCTAAATGTTTTTGTAGAAGGAAACTCTTTATCTATTGAAGATGAAACACTAACAGATTTAAATATCTATCCAAATCCAGTAGAAAACACTATTTACTTTGAAACTAAAGGAGACGTTATTAATAAAATAGCTACCGTTTTTGATATTAATGGTAAAATTGTTCAAAACGAACGACTAGAACAAAACCAATTAGATGTTTCAAATCTATCAAATGGCCTATACATTTTAAGGCTTGAGAAAAACGGAAAAACTATTACCCGAAAATTTGTGAAGAAATAAACAAAAAAGCCGCTTGAAATTCAAGCGGTTTTTTTATTTTTCGTCCATGCTTGATGTTCAAAATATTGTTTTTTCGTATAACAAATCCGTCATTTTAAACCATGTTAGTTTTAAGGCAAAAAAAGGTGAGAATATTGCTATTATAGGTGAAAGCGGTTCTGGAAAAAGCACACTATTAAAGCTTATTTATGGTGAATACGATTTAAATTCCGGCCATATTTCATGGAACAATCAACCTATTCTTGGTCCAAAATTTAACTTGGTAGTTGGTTACGATTTTATGAAATATGTTACTCAAGAATTCGATTTAATGCCTTTTATTTCCGTAGAAGAAAATGTTGGCAAACACCTTTCTAACTTCTTCCCTGAAAGAAAAAAAGACCGTATTAATCAACTTCTAGAGATTGTTGAATTAAGCGATTTTAAGAGCGTAAAAGTAAAAACCCTTAGCGGAGGTCAAAAACAACGTGTGGCACTTGCTAGAGCTTTAGCTAAAGCTCCTGAGGTTATATTACTAGACGAACCTTTTAGCCATATAGATAGTTTTAAAAAACGTAGCTTAAGACGTAATGTTTTTAATTTTTTAAAACAAGAAAACATTACCTGTTTGGTTGCCACGCACGATAAAAATGATGTTTTAGGCTTTGCCGATAGAGTTCTTGTTTTACAAGATCAAAAGATTGCCTTTAAAGATACCGTTAAAAGCCTTTATAAAAATCCTAACATCCCATTAGTGGCTTCTTTTTTTTGTGAACATAATAATATTAATGGACAATTAGTTTACGCCAACCAATTAACAGTAGTAAAAAAATCGAATATAGAGGTTGCGGTAAAACAGTCTTATTTTCAAGGAGATTATTATTTAATTGAGGGAATAAGAAACGGGGTTTCTATTTTCTTTCATTATGATACAGCGTTACAAGAAGGAGTAAATGTTTTTTTAAAAATCGATTAGCCACTATGCAAACTTAGCTAACTCCTCTCCTATTAAGCTTCCTATGGAAACACCCATGCCTCCAAGCCTTACACCACAAAAGACATTATTTGAAACCTGTTTAACAATTACTTTCTTTGAAGAACCAATCCCCATAATTCCAGACCAAAAATAATCAACTTCATGAGCTGTATTTGGCAGAATAACAGTTTTCAAAAGCTCCTTAAGTTTATATTCTACAAGTCTTGTTTGACCAAATTTAAACGTTTCTTCTTGCTTAAAATCTAAATTTCTTCCGCCACCAAGTAGGATTCTATTATCAATATTTCTAAAATAATAAAACCCCTTGTCTAAATGAAATGTTCCTTTAATATGAAGGTTTTTTATGGGCTTTGTAATTAGCACTTGAGCTCTTGCTGGTTTTACTTGCTCATTGATTAGTTTTGAAGCAAAGCCATTAGTAGCAATAAATAGTTTACTTGTAGAAAATTGAAATGCTTTTGTATTTACATAAACTTTGTCGTTACCTTCTATAAATTTAGTTACTTCTATATTATTTAATACTAGAATATCTTTTAAATGTGTTTTTTTTAATAAGGCTGACATCATTTTTCCTGTATTTATTTGTCCCTCAAAAGCATTATATATAACATTCTTATTTATACCTTGAAACTTGTTCTTGTCTTGGAGTACTTTAAAAACATTTGCTTTAAAAATAGGATGTAAAAGTTGGTTAACTTCTTCTAATTTAGAATAACAGGCGTTAAATAGTTTATCGTTTTTTGTGAATAATTCATACCCGCCATAATGTTTATAATCTATAGCATTATCTGTAAGGCGTTCTCTTAATAATTTTAAACCTCTATGGCGCTTTTCAACAAGGTTTACTACATCTTTTTTCTTCATACATGATAAGTCGTCTAACATTTCACTTAAGCTTCCAAAACATGCAAATCCTGCATTTTTTGTACTAGCACCTTGAGGCAAGGTTCCTCTTTCTAAAACAAGTACTTTAGCTTTTGGGTAGGTTTCTTTTAGTGAAATAGCACAATTTAAACCAACAATACCACTACCAATAATAGTAAAATCAATATTTGAAAACCAGGATGTATTTTCCCAATATGAGAAGGTCATAACTTTTTTATAAAAATAAAAAAAGCTCCTGAAAAACCAGGAGCTTTTATAATTATAGTTTAAAATTATCTATTTGATAATGAGTTTTTTGGTAGACTTTCGTCCTTCTGCTTCAACCTGTAGTAAATAAATACCTGAAGCTATTTCACCTACATTTACTTGTTGGATAAATGTATTGTTGCTGTTATTAAAACTTTCGTTATAAACAACTCTTCCTCTTATATCCATCATACTAAGACTTACATTGTCCATTGTACTTAATTGTACAGTAAAAGATCCTTGAGATGGGTTAGGATAAACATTAAATACTTCAAAATTAAATTCATCTGTACTTAAATTCTCTACGATAGAAATATTAACAAGTAAGTTTGGAAGTGTTCCTCCATTACTATCATCTACATCAACTCTAAATCCATCAACTGCATCATTTGAAGCTGTTGTTGTATAAGTAACGTTTCCTGCATCTAAATCTGCTTGCGTAAACGTATCGCTAACTCCAAGAGCAGATCCATTAAGGTAGAGTGTTCCTTCAACAGGCAATACTGTTAATGTGTAAACTATATCTGTAGTATTCCCAGTATTTGGACTTGTTACTACGAGATGGGTATCATCAATTGTTGCAGAAGATAATACTTCAACCTCTACCGTATCTTGTGTTACTCTAGTTGGTGCTAGAACAGCAGCTGTACCAGACTTACAAATTTCTAGCTCTGCCGTATTAAATACCATATTTGTTCCTCCTAAATTTGCTGCCATTACTATCCATGTGCCATTCATTTCTTGACCGTATATAGCATTTAATGGCTCTGGATCTGTTATTGCTACAGGCATTGCTACTCCAGTTACAGGATTGTTTCCACAAAAATCTGCTACAGATTGTGTAGATTCATGATCCCAAGTAACCTGCATATTAGATCCTGTTGAACAAGGACCAGCAGGGTAAAGATATGCCCTTGTACCTTCTGCACTTATAACAGCCATGTGTAAATCTCCCAAAGATGATGTTGAAATATCGTATTTCACATTAACATCTGATATTGTTCCTGCACCTGGCACTTCAACCTCTATAAGTTCAAATGCTGTTGCATTTGTTGGCAAGGTTTGGTTTAAATCAAATGTATATGTATTACATTCATCTCCGTCTGAGAAGTTATACCCTATAGCTATTCTGGAAGAATTGATATTAAAAAACACATTGTTTGATCCTTTAACCATTACCAAACAATTATCGGCTAATAAATCTGGAACCGTTATATCATGAGAGCCATCGTTAGGAACATTTGTAGCTAAAACCTCATCAAAAGTTTGACCGCCATCAGTTGATAATAAAATATCAACAAATAATGCATTGACCCCATTAGCATCAGTACCAGCTACATCCCAAGTAATTGTTTCAGTATTTCCTTGTGACCAAGTTGTTAATGTGTTTTGAGAAGTTACTAAGAAAGGACCTGCATTACTAGTAGTTGTTAATGTTCTAATATCTGTAGCTGTTTGCCCCCCTCTTGGATCGTTATCTCTAACAGTAACCCTAAAATTAATATCTCTTGAAACAGAAGATAAGACCTCCCACTCTGAGGGACCGCCATTTTCAATCAAGTCCATCATATTAGGTATATATCTTGTAGGGTTTGTGGTTCCTGTTACAGAACGAACTAAAGGTCCAGATGCCAAAACTGATGAAGGCAATCCTGCTGCCCCTAAATCATACTGTTCCCAAGTATAGGTATGCGAATCTGTGCCATCAGCATCTGTAGATTCAGCCGTTAACATATATGGTGTAGAGATTGGAATTATATGATTTAATCCTGCAGTAGCAGTTGGAGCAGCATTTCCTGTAGATGTAGTTACGGCACATTGGCTAGCACCAATTGTAATGTTATCCCAAATCATTTGTAAACTTTTTTGATGAAAGTATGCATCGCTATTAGTTTGTACGTTTTGAGGTGGGCAAATTCCTGCATAAGCCATGATAGTAGATCCACTTCCAGGTTCATAGGCATTAGAAGCAGTTCTATTTCCTCCAGCGCAGTTTCCAGCATTACCATTAAAGGTGTGTGGCGCACCAAATTGGTGTCCCATTTCATGAGCTACATAGTCAACATCATAAGCATCTCCAACAGGTGATGGCGAACCGGTTATTCCTCTAGCCTTAGAAGCTGTACATGGCGAGTTTAATTGAGCTAATCCTCCTCCACCTGTACTAAAGGTGTGACCTATATCATAATTTGCACTGCCAATGTTTGCGTCTATCACTGCTTGACTTTCGTTAATCAATGCAGATGCATTACTATTAGAAAATTGATCAATCCCAATAAAAATTATGCTTGTATTGTTTGGAATTAAAGTCATTGTGATAGACAAATCTCTTTCATAAATGCCATTCACTCTCGTCATAGTAACGACCATAGCTGCTAAAACAGCTGCTTTCCTTTCTTGTTCGGTATTAAATTGAGTTAATCCAGCCGCTTGCCAATGAAAAGCGCTATATTCTACAGTACTAGCAAGAGCTAAACGAAATTCTCTCATTGTTCCATCATCAGCATTTCTATAAGATTCTGTGTTTGAATTTGAGTTTCTTTCTAACTCTGTGTCTACATCTTCAACGCCACAAATAAATCCATTATCTAAAATAGGTAAATCTGCTTTTGAATATGATATATAAGTGTTATTTGCTCCATAAGGATCTATTAGTTGCATCCCTTTGCTAGATAACGTCATGGTGTGAAGACCTTGAGGTGTAACACTAAACCTTATTAATTTTGAAGGATCATTTAGACTTGTACCTACATAAGACCTTATATTAGGAAACCTTTCTTGAAGTTCTGGAGCCATTATTGATGCCTCCATAACGTTAAAGCTTTCTATTTTACCATTTGCATTAGGAAAGTCAACTATGACATTCGATTCCCCAGTGAAATTTCTTCTTTCTGGAGCTAAACTTAACGCTTGTTTTAAAGATGTAATATCTAATTGGTAAAAAGTACTTTTTTTGGGTTCTGATTTTCTTTGAACTAGATTCTCTTGATTTATCTTTGACTTATCTATTTTTGTCCAAAACGATTTATTTTGTGCATAAATATTTATCGAAAAAAGCATTAAAATCAACAAAAAAGTCCATTTGTTGTAATTTTTCTTCATAATTTAATTTTTTAATTAATTGCTAAAATTACTACCTTAATTACATTATTGCAAAAATTTAACAACAATTCAAAATAGATAATGTAGTTTTATTATGAAAAGTATATCTATTATAGTCTTATTTTTTACATTGCTTAACTGTTCTAACAAACAAGAGTATGCTGTAAATAATAAAAAAACGCCTTTTAACAATTACTGTCCCGAAAATGGTACATGCACATTAAATGTTTTACAACAAAACCATCTTGAATTAAAGCGTGATGGTACTGGAGTTTTATATCCTGAAATAAATGATGGTAAAGAAATTGTTATAAAAATGGATTACATCAGGAATAAAATTCCAAATACTCAAGACAGTCATTATCAAGAGATAATCTATTTGGAATTACCTTATAATAGCCTTGAGGTTAATCTTAAAAATGAACAGTTAAAACAGGTAAAGTTGTTATTTGCCAGATTGTGTTTTTGTAGAGGACAAACAGGCTATTATGAGATAACAGAAGGTCATTTATCAATTAATAAGCTAAGTGGTAATAAATATAACCTTAATCTTGACTTTACATGTAATGATGTCCCTCAAGTATTAAAAGAAATAAATGAAACAATAATTATAAATTAAAAAGCCCGGAAATTCCGGGCTTTTCAATTTATTCTTCTTCTGGCACTTGCATTTTAAAGTCTTCCATAAACTTAGTCGTGTAATTTCCTGCTAAGTAGTCTGGATGATCCATTAACTGCCTGTGAAAAGGTATAGTTGTTTTTATACCCTCTATAACAAACTCATCAAGAGCTCGTTTCATTTTGTTAATGGCTTCTTCTCGGGTTTGTGCCGTTGTTATTAATTTAGCAATCATAGAGTCGTAATTAGGTGGAATAATATATCCTGCATAAACATGCGTATCTAACCTAACCCCATGTCCTCCTGGCGCGTGTAACGTAGTGATTCTTCCAGGAGATGGTCTAAAGTCGTTAAACGGATCTTCAGCATTAATTCTACATTCTATCGAGTGTAAATTTGGTGTGTAGTTTTTACCAGAAATTGGCACACCTGCTGCGACTAAAATTTGTTCACGTATTAAATCGAAGTCGATTACTTGTTCTGTAATAGGATGCTCTACTTGAATACGTGTATTCATTTCCATAAAGTAGAAGTTTCTATGCTTATCCACTAAAAACTCTACCGTTCCTGCTCCTTCATATTTAATGTATTCTGCAGCTTTTACTGCAGCATCTCCCATTTTTTTACGTAGGGCTTTCGTCATAAAAGGAGAAGGTACTTCTTCTGTTAATTTTTGATGACGACGTTGTACTGAACAATCTCTTTCGGATAAATGACAGGCCTTCCCATTAGAATCCCCAACTATTTGAATTTCAATATGTCTTGGTTCTTCAATAAGTTTTTCCATGTACATATCGTCATTACCAAAGGCTGCTTTACTTTCTTGTCTAGCAGAATCCCAAGCATCTTTAAGGTCTTCTTTCTTCCATACGGCGCGCATTCCTTTTCCACCACCTCCGGCAGTCGCTTTAAGCATTACAGGATAACCAACTTCCTCGGCTAATTTTTCACACTCGTCGTAGTCTTCAATAATACCATCACTTCCTGGAACACATGGTACACCTGCAGCTTTCATTGTAGCTTTTGCTGTGGCTTTGTCTCCCATTTTAGAAATCATTTCTTCCGAAGCTCCTATGAACTTAATATTATGCTCTTCACATATTTTTGAAAACTTAGCGTTTTCAGAAAGAAATCCGTATCCTGGGTGAATAGCATCGGCATTGGTTATTTCTGCCGCGGCTATAATATTTGATATTTTTAAATAAGATTCTGAGCTTGGTGCTGGTCCTATACAAACGGCTTCATCTGCAAATTTAACATGTAAGCTATCTGCATCTGCAAGTGAATAAACAGCTACCGTTTTGATGCCCATTTCTTTACAGGTTCTAATAACACGTAAGGCTATTTCCCCTCTATTGGCTATTAATATTTTTTTAAACATAACGTCTTGTATTTAAAATCTCAAAAATTCCAAATTCCAACAAACTGGGATTTGCTTTTGGAATTTTAAATTAGGTTATGATGGATCAACTAAAAACAGTGGTTGATCGAACTCTACTGGAGATGAATCGTCTACTAAAACCTTAACGATTTTCCCTGAAACTTCAGATTCAATTTCGTTAAATAATTTCATGGCTTCAATAATACAAAGTACATCACCTTCTTTTATAGTCGAACCAACTTCTACAAATGTAGGTTTGTCTGGAGATGGTTTTCTATAAAATGTTCCTATTATTGGGGATTTTATTGTTATGTATTTAGAGTCGTCTTCTTTAGCTTCTGGAGCTTCAGCAGCTGGTGCAGCGGCTTGTTGTACTGGCTGTTGTGGTACAGCTGGCATTGGTGCTTGAGCAACAGGTGCATTAACAGGAATTTGTTGAACGTAAGTTGTTGTTTCTTTGTCGTCGCTTCCTGTTCTTATGGTAATCTTTACATCATCTGTTTCTAATTTAACCTCGCTCGCACCTGATTTAGCTACAAACTTGATTAAGTTTTGAATGTCTTTTAATTCCATGATTATTAGGTATTAATTTAGTTTATCGTTGTTAGTTGATTTATGAATTATAGGCCCATTTTAAATAAATAGAGCCCCAAGTAAATCCGCCACCAAAAGCAGCAAATATTAAATTATCTCCTTTTTTTAATTGTCCTTCAAAATCGCTTAATAATAAAGGTAACGTTGCAGAAGTTGTGTTTCCGTATCTATGAATGTTTTTCAAAACTTTAGCTTCCTCTAATCCCATTCTATTAGCGGTAGCATCTATAATACGAAGGTTTGCTTGATGTGGAACCAACCATGACACATCTTCATGTGTTAAGTTATTTCGTTTCATAATTTCTTCGCAAACACCTGCCATATTAGACACGGCAAACTTAAACACTGTACGCCCATCCTGATGTACAAAATGTTGTTTGTTTTTAACAGTTTCTTCATTTGGAGGTAAAATTGACCCTCCTGCTTCTATTTTAAGAAACTCTCTTCCTGCACCATCACTTCTTAAAAATTCATCTTGAAACCCTAAGCCTTCATTGTTGGGCTCTAGTAATGTTGCTCCTGCACCATCTCCAAAAATTATACAAGTTGCGCGATCTGTATAGTCTATTATAGAAGACATCTTATCGGCGCCTATTAATAAGACCTTTTTATATCGTCCAGACTCTATATAACTTGTTGCTGTTGATAACCCGTATAAAAAGCTAGAACATGCGGCTTGCAAATCGTAAGCAAAAGCATTTGTGGCTCCAATTTGGCTTGCGACATATACAGCTGTAGATGCTACAGGCATATCTGGCGTTGCTGTGGCAACAATTACTAGATCGATTTCTTTAGGATCGAGTTGTTTTTTTTCTAAAAGATTTTGGGCGGCTTTTATGGCTAGATAAGAAGTACCTTTGCCTTCTTCTTTAAGTATTCTACGTTCCTTAATACCTGTTCTGGTTGTTATCCATTCGTCATTAGTATCAACCATGGTTTCTAAAACCTTGTTCGACAACACAAACTCTGGAACGTAAGCGCCTACAGCTGTAATGGCTGCTGTGATTTTACTCATTGCTAATTTATTAGTTATCCAAAAAAAGGGGCTGAAACTCAGTATTTTATATGAATTTACAGCTTTTTTAGTAAAATATTACGCAAATTAAGTTGTTTTTGAGACATTCAAAAATTAATCATAAAAAAAACGCTCAAGCATGAGCGTTTTAATATATGCGTGCATAATAGTTTATGCTACGTTTTCTTCTGCCTCAGAGTTGTCAATTAATACTTGACCTCTGTAATATAGCTTTCCTTCGTGCCAGTGAGCTCTGTGATATAAGTGAGCTTCTCCTGTGGTAGGACACGTTGCAATTTCTGGAGCAACTGCCTTATAATGTGTTCTTCTTTTATCTCTTCTTGTTTTAGAGATTTTTCTCTTAGGATGTGCCATTTTATATTAATTATTTATCCGTTAATAGTTTTTTTAATTTATCCCATCGAGGATCTGTATCCTCTTTATTTTCAATATTCTCTTGTTGTTTTGGACTTAATTCGTCCAGTTTTTCTAGTATTTCAGAGTTTAAGCTACCGTCTTCAACACCTGGGTGTACACGCTTTCTTGGTACTGATAAAACAATGATTTCGTAGATATACTGTTGTATATTAATTTCATGTTCTCCATGAGGAATTATTAATATATCTGTTTCGTCGTCGTTATATTCGTGTCCAAACTTTACTACCAAATTAAATTCGTTTGATATGCTTTGGTCGTATGGCTCGTTAGTTAAATCGCAATTAACATTAACTACACCTTTAAACTTAAAATGTAATTCAAGTAGAGTGCTTTTTTTAGTTAATTCAACAGCAACCTTTACGTTAGCATTGTTAAACTCGTTATACTCAAAATATTCAAAGAACTGGTTTCCAATTTCGTACTCAAATTGATGTTTTCCCAGCTTCAGTCCAATAAACTGAATTGTAAACTCTTTCAATAACTCCATTACCACATCTTATTTGAGCCCGCAAATATAAGAAAATATTGTTTAGGCTCAACGACTTATAAACATTTTTTTGTTTATATCTTTTTTTGCTTTGGCTTTAAAGGGTTTTTAGTGAGGTTTTTATACTCTTTTCTGTTTTTAAATATTTTTATGGCGGTAAAAACAGCTTGTTTAAATGAGTTTTCATCAGCTTCTCCTTTTCCTGCTATTTCGTATGCTGTACCGTGGTCTGGAGAGGTTCTTACTTTGCTTAAGCCTGCCGTAAAGTTAACGCCATTTCCAAAAGATAATGTTTTGAATGGTATAAGCCCTTGGTCGTGATAGGAAGCTATTATAGCGTCAAAGTTTTTGTAATTATTTGAACCAAAAAAGCTATCGGCTGCATAAGGCCCAAAAACAAGCATGCCTTTTTCTCTTATTTTAGACAATGTTGGTCTTAAAATTTCGTCGTCTTCTTTTCCTATTACACCATTATCGCCTGTATGTGGATTAATACCTAAAACGGCTATTTTGGGTTTACGTACTTTAAAGTCTTGTTTTAAAGATAGGTTTATTATATCTAACTTCTCTTGTATTAACTTTTCTGATATATGTTTAGTAACATCGTTAACGGGAACATGATCTGTTAACAACCCTACTTTTAAAGTGTCGGTTACCATAAACATTAAGCTATTACCTTCAAGCTCTTGTGCTAAATAATCTGTATGGCCAGGGAATTTAAATTCATCAGACTGTATATTATGTTTGTTTATTGGCGCTGTTACTAACGCATTAATGTCTCCCGATTTTAAATGTTTTACAGCTTCTTTTAATGATTTTATAGATAACTCACCCGATTTTAAGCTTTCTTCACCAAACTCTATATTATACCTTTCATTCCAAGCATTAAACACATTTATTTTTCCATGTACGACTTTGTCTATCGTGTTAATACCATTAAAGGTTAAGTTGAATTTAAAATGTTTCTTTAAATAACTTATTGTTTTTACAGAGGCAAAAATGACTGGTGTGCAAAAATCCAGCATTCTATTATCTTCAAACGTTTTTAGTATAATCTCTCCACCTATACCATTCAAATCGCCTATGGTAATACCAACTTTGATTTTTTCTTTACCCTTCATTAAAATTGATGTGTTTTTGTTCGTATTTTTGTGACTACAAATTTAGACAAAATAAATAGGATTTATGTTTACTGGAATTATTGAGTCACTTGGGATAGTAAAAAACATTATAAAACAAAATGATAATTTGGATATCACCATTAATTGCAATTTTACTCATGAACTTAAAATAGACCAAAGCGTGGCTCATAATGGTATTTGTCTTACAGTGGTAAATATCCAAAACGATAACTATACAGTTACTGCTATTAAAGAAACTTTAGATAAAACAAATCTTGGTGATTTAAAAGTTGGTGATTATGTAAACCTTGAACGTGCTATGAAATTAGGTGACAGACTCGATGGGCATATTGTTCAGGGACATGTAGACCAAACTGCTATTTGTACAGCTATTACCCAGAATTCTGGGAGTTGGGAATTTACGTTTGAATACGATAAAACTCTAAATAATATAACTATTGAAAAAGGCTCTATAACTGTTAACGGTGTAAGTTTAACCGTAGTTAATTCTGGAATAAACACCTTTAGTGTTGCTATTATACCTTTTACATACGAGCACACAACATTTCATAAATTAAACGTGGGAAGTAAAATTAATCTAGAATTTGATGTTGTTGGAAAGTATGTTCAAAAACTACATGCTATAAACAAGTAAACTTTCTTATTTAAGTAAAAAGCTTCTTTTTTTATATACTCCATAAGCTAAAGCTAACCCTGCAACAATATAAACTCCTGAATCTATAGGCACTCCTGGTGGTGGTGGAGGTCTATTACTATTTGGCTCTGGAGCATTTACTTGCTGAGCAACACATACAAAACTTATTAATAAAAATAAGATTGAGGCAATTATTTTCTTGTTTTGTAGCTTCATTTGCTGTAAATGTATTAAAAAAACCTATTTAACAAAATAAAAACAGGTTAAAAACATCTTTGAAACGCATAAAAAATCGATTAAATGTGATTTTATTCTTTTAAATGCGCGCTTCAAATATAGATTTTTTATCTTAAAAAACGTATTTCAATCTTTTAATTTATTGTTATCTAATAAGTTCTAATAAATAAGTGATATAAAAAGAATTGTGTAAGAAACAGCAACGCCTTACTTGATATCAAGTAAGGCGTTGTGTTGTGGGCCCACCTGGGCTCGAACCAGGGACTTTCTGATTATGAGTCAGATACTCTAACCAACTGAGTTATAGGCCCTATTAGCTTATTGCTAATATGCTCCCTTAAAAAGAGTGTGCAATATTACTACATATTTTAAAACTCTACAAGATTTTTTATGCCTTTATCTCTTGGCATAGCTCAATTAACACACCGTTAGTAGACTTTGGATGTAAAAATGCCACTAACTTATTATCGGCGCCTTTTTTTGGTGTCTCGTTTAAAACCTTAAACCCTTCACTTTTTAAACGCGCAATTTCTGCTTCAATATCCTCAACATCAAAAGCAATATGATGAATGCCTTCGCCACGTTTTTCTATAAACTTAGCAATAGGACTATCGGCTGTTGTAGCTTGTAAAAGCTCAATTTTATTAGGACCTGACTTAAAAAAGGAGGTTAATACACCCTCACTAGCAACTTCTTCCATTTTATAATGCGGCTCGTTAAAAAGCTTTTTAAATAATGTATTAGAAGCCTCTATATTCTTTACAGCAATACCTATATGTTCTATTTTATTCATTTAGTTCTTTTTTGAAATGTTCGCTTTAAAAATAACATAATAATCAAATATCCGTTATTTTTGTACCTTAAAAGTTTAATGATTTAGTTGGGTTAGAATATGGAAGAAACGCAAAGACAAAAAAAAATAGCTTCGGTTTTACAACAAGATTTAGTTGAAGTCCTTCAAAAAGCGGCTACTCAAGGCGGTTTAAAAGGCATTATTATATCGGTTACCAAAGTAAGGGTTACTGTAGATTTATCGAATGCAAAAGTGTATTTAAGTATTTTTCCAAATGATAAAGCTAAAGAACTACTAAAAGGCATTCAATCAAATAAACACTTAATAAGACACGAACTTGCACAACGCACCAAAAATCAGTTACGCAGAATGCCAGAACTTGAGTTTTATATAGATGACACGTTAGAATATATAGATAATATTGAGCGCTCTTTAAAAGGAAAAGATAACCCTATTGAAGATCCAAATCTTTTAGATAAACGAAAAAAATCGTAATTGAATTTTTCCCTTTACATCGCCAAGCGTTACCTATTTACCAAAAGTTCCAATAATGCCATAAACTACATTACTATTATTGCTACTATAGGTATTGTTATGGGATCGGCTGCGTTATTTATTGTGCTTTCTGGATTTGCTGGATTAAAAGATTTTACTTTAGAATTCACCTCTATTATAGACCCCGATCTTAAAGCGCAATCGGCAACAGGAAAGTATTTTAAACTAACTAACAAAGAAGCGAATAAACTTGATAAGCTAAAAACAATCACTGCTTATTCAAAAGTTATTGAAGAAAGAGTATTTGTTGCTTATGAAAACAGACACTATCCAAATGCCTATATAAAAGGTGTTGATGAAAACTATCAAACCGTAACTGCCATAGATTCTGTTATTTTTTATGGCAATTGGTTAACTTCAAAATCTAATCAAGTGGTTACAGGTTTAGGTATTTCCAACTCACTTTCTATTGGGGTTTTAGACTATGGAAAAAAGCTAAACCTTTACGTACCAAAACCTGGAAAAGGACAAATTAAGTCGCTTAAAGATGCTTACAACTCTTTTCATGCGGTAAATGTTGGTATTTTTGATGTAAATGAAGCTTTAAACGATAAATATATTTACACGCCTATTAACATGGCTAAAGCGCTTTTAGAAGTTCCTGAGAATAGTTATTCTTATATTGAGTTTAAACTTAATCCAGACGCTACAGAAGAAGAAGCAAGAGCTGAAATTCTTTCAGTTTTAGGCGATAAGGTTACACTAAAAAATAAAGCTCAATTAAACGACGCTTTATACAAAATGCTAAACACCGAAAATTTGGCTGTTTACCTCATTTTTACTCTAGTTTTAATTATCGCGCTTTTTAATGTTATTGGCTCTATAATTATGATGATTCTTGACAAAAAAAGTAATCTTAAAACACTTTATAGTACAGGAGCAACACTAAAACACATACGACAAATCTTTTTTTACCAAGGAAGTTTAATGTCGGTTTTAGGTGGTATTTTAGGGTTGACTATAGGCTACATTATTGTCAGCTTACAAAAAGCATTTTCTTTGGTTATGATAACACCTTCTCTTCCCTATCCAATGACAATAAAATGGGAAAATCTTATTTTGGTTTTTATTACTATTTCTGTTCTTGGTATACTTGCCTCAAAAATTGCATCAAGTAGAATTTCAAAACCTCTAATTGAAATTAATTAAGACACAAACTGATAGTCTTTAAAGTTTTCTAGCACCTCATCAAGCGCAGCAAATACATCTTTTGAATCATCGCTAGTAACCATTTTCATTCGGTATTCTTTAAAATGCGGTATCCCTTTAAAATAATTTGTGTAATGACGACGTGTTTCAAAAACGCCTAATTTTTCACCTTTCCAATCAATCGCCATTTGTAAATGACGACGAGCAGCCTCTACACGTTCTTCTAGTGTAATTGGCGCTAGATGTTCGCCTGTATTTATATAATGTTTTACTTGTTTAAAAAACCACGGATTACCAATAGTGGCTCGCCCAATCATGGCGCCATCTAATCCATATTTATCGCGCATTTCTACAGCACGTTCTGGCGAATCTACATCGCCGTTTCCAAATACAGGAATATGCATTCTAGGATTGTTCTTTACATCGGCAATAGGTTTCCAATCGGCATTGCCTTTATACATTTGAGCTCGGGTTCTTCCATGGATAGAAATTGCTTTACAACCAACATCCTGAAGGCGTTCTGCCACCTCAACAATTTTAATAGAATCGTGATCCCAACCTAATCTGGTTTTTACCGTAACAGGCAGTTTGGTGCGTTTTACAATTTCGGCTGTTAGCGATTCCATAAGACAAACATCTTTTAAAATACCAGCACCAGCACCTTTACTAACCACCTTTTTTACTGGGCAACCAAAATTGATATCGATAATATCTGGGTTCGATTTTTCAACAATATCAACAGCTTCCAACATGCTATCTAAGTTAGCACCAAAAATTTGAATACCTACCGGACGCTCTTTTTCGTAAATATCTAGTTTCATGGTGCTTTTAGCGGCATCTCTAATTAAGCCTTCGCTGGAAATAAACTCGGTATACACCACATCGGCTCCTTGCTCTTTGCACAACGCTCGAAATGGCGGATCGCTAACATCTTCCATGGGAGCCAAAAGCAATGGAAAATCAGGTAATTCTATGTCTGCAATTTTTACCATTTAAAACTGAATCTGTTTATTTACGTGTTCTCCATGTCGTTTAACAACAACTGTCGTTGAATCGCCTTTATTGAAAGCTGATAATGCTTTCATGTAACTCATCATATCGGTTACTAAACTATCGCCGAGTTTAACTACAATATCTCCTTTTTGCAACCCAGCTTTTTGCGCTGGCTTATCTTCGCTAATACCATCTATACGCATACCTTCACCATCAAATAAATAATCTGGAATAACGCCCATTCCCACTTTAAAACGTGGTGTTTCTTCGCTTTCATTTTTTGTTTTTCTAAAGGCTAGTTTACCATTGTCGTCAAGTTCTGTGATAACATCGAAAATATAATCAGAAATTAAATTCATGCCTTCAAAATTTAATTTTTCGGTATCGTCGCTAGGCTTGTGGTAATCTTCGTGTTGTCCTGTAAAGAAATGTAACACAGGTATATCTTGAAGGTAGAAAGACGTATGATCTGATGGGCCAACACCAGATTCGTTTTCTATTAACTTAAAATTGCCGTTGGTTGACGTTAACGTTTGCTTAAAACGTGGTGAGGTTCCTACGCCATAAACGGCCAAAGTACTATCTTGCTTTAAACGGCCAACCATATCCATGTTAATCATGTAATTAGCTGTTCCTAAATCTAAGGTCGCATTTTTAGTAAAATAATTAGACCCTAAAAGTCCCATTTCTTCTCCTGAAAACGCCATAAACAAATAGTTATTCGCTGTGTTTTGGTTTTTTAGCTTTCCAGCTAAATCTAACATAACTGCAACACCACTTGCATTATCATCGGCGCCATTGTGTATTTCTTTAGTTTTTCCGCGATATAACGAGCCTTCGCTACCATAGCCTAAATGGTCGTAGTGTGCGCCAATAATTATGGTGCTTTCAGCTTGGTTGTCAATATATCCTAACACATTGGTTCCTGTAACAGTACTATCCTCTGCCATAGTAACAAATTTTACATCTTCGTGAGGATTGGTTTTTGGCTTAAACGAAAACGTTTGGTAAAAATCCTGTGTCCCTTTAGGCGACAAGCCTATTTGCTTAAAACGCTTTACAATATAAGCAGCAGCTTTCTGTTCTCCTTCGGTTCCAGTTTCACGACCTTCTAGTTTATCATTAGCTAAAAAAGCTACATCTTCTTGTATTTTATTTTTGTAGGTGTACTCATGTTTACAACCCCATAGCGTTATAAAAAGAACCAATAGAGATACTTGTTTCATAATAATAAACTTATTTTAGCGCAAAATTAGGCAATAATTGCCATAAGTTACAAGCATTATAGTATGAAGTCAACATTTTACCTTTTATCGCTACTTTTTGTAGTAACAATATCTTGCAAAAATGAGAAGACCAAAGTCACCGATGCCGATTCTGGTGCTACCAAATGGGTAGATACCTTGATATATCCTGGCGAAAAACACTTTAAGTCTTTAAAGCAATTAACGTTTGGTGGCGATAATGCCGAAGCTTATTGGAGTTTTGATGATAAGCAACTGGTGTTTCAATCTAATAATAAAAAATGGAATGTAAGCTGCGACCAAATGTTTTTGATGAATGTTGGTGAGACTTGGGAAACCGAAATTCCGCCTATGGTAAGTACCGGAAAAGGACGCACTACATGTTCGTACTTCTTACCCGATAACAAACATATTATTTATGCATCTACGCATTTAGGCGATAGTGTTTGCCCAGAAACACCTTTACGTAAAAACGGGAAGTACATTTGGCCTATTTATGATTCGTACGACATTTTTGTAGCCGATTTAGACGGTAATATTGTAAAGCAACTTACCAACGAACCTGGCTATGATGCCGAGCCAACAGTATCTCCAAAAGGCGATAAAATTGTGTTTACCTCAACACGTAGTGGCGATTTAGAATTATATACCATGAACATTGACGGTACCAATGTAAAACAGATTACCAATGAATTAGGCTACGATGGCGGTGCTTTCTTTTCGCCAGATGGCACAAAATTGATTTTCCGTTCGTCTAGACCAAAAACCGAAGCAGACATAAAAGAATATAAAGACTTATTAGCTGAAGGTTTGGTACAACCAACCCAAATGGAGCTTTACATTTGTAATGCCGATGGGAGCGAGTTACGCCAACTTACCAACTTAGGAAATGCTAATTGGAGTCCGTTTTTCCATCCGTCTGGAGAAAAGGTTATTTTCTCGTCTAACTTCGAGTCGGAACGCGGGTTTCCTTTTAATTTATATATGATAGATCTTGATGGAAAGAATTTAGAACGCATTACGCATAGTAAAACTTTTGATGCGTTTCCAGTATTTTCTAATGATGGGAAAAAATTGATTTTTTCATCAAACCGAAATAATGGCGGCACCAGAGATACAAATTTATTTATCGCAGAATGGATAGATTAATCTAGTGCTTATAATCGTTCTCTTTCTTGTAAGTTTTTAGAGCGTTTGTTTGTATCTAACAAGGTGTTTCCAAATTTATAACGGAAGCCTATTTTTATATATCTATTATCAAAATTGGCTTTGCTTCTACTATTTTGATTTAGGAATCTTGTTGTATAATCGTAGTCTTGTGTGTTAAATAAATCTTCGGCCATTAAAGAGATGACAGCTTTTTTATTCCACAACGATTTTGAGATGGCTATATTAGATGCAAGCCTATCTTTTAACAACCTAAACCCTTGTAAGTTCTTACTTTCATAGTACATGGTAAGATTAAGTGTTAACGATCTGTCTTTTAAAAAGGTATAATAATTTTGAAGCACACTATAATTAGACCACTGACTTTGTTTAACTTTTTGATTTTGTAATGTGTTTACATCTTCTACATTGTAAAATGATGTTACGGCATAAACAAACCACCTGTCATTTACATAAAAGTTGGTTAAAAAATCGAAACCATATTCTATAGTCTCATCAAAATTTATAGGAACCCAGGTTACGGTAGTATTAGTATTATCTTGAAGCGGAATTTCATAAATATTATGGCTCATTTTCTTATAATAAGCTTCAATAAAATAAGCGCTTGATAACGATGCCCCAACAACAGCATGATCTATTATTACAGGCTGTAAATTTGGGTTTCCAGAAACTATAGTGTTATCGTTTAAGTAAAATTGAAACGGATTTAAATTTTTGTAATCTGGTCTATTAATACTCTTTTTATAGTTTGTATAAAGTGAAAGGTTTTCGTTAGGATTAAAACTTAAACTAAGATTAGGAAACCACTTTAAATAATCCTGTGTTGTTTTTTGGTTATTGGTAACCGAAAGACCTTCTACATTTGTTTGTTCGGTACGTAATCCTGCTATTATACTCCATTTTTCCCAGTCTTTGGAAATATTAGCATAAGCGGCCAACACTAATTCATCATATTCAAAAGCATTGGTGTTGTTGGCATCTAAAATAGGCTGGTTGTTTATAATATCATATTGAGTAATGTCGCTATTAGTTAAAACATTAGATGTTTTTATACCTGTTTCTAGTATAAACGAATTGTTTACTGGTAAGGTATAATCTAAACTTGCTGTAACTATTTTAGTGTCTTGATTATTATCGGTTAAATAATTCGTGTCGGTTAAAAAAATACCATTATTTGTGTAGTAATCACTATTTACGTTTTGATGGCGTTGGTAATCGTAAGTCGTAAAGTGTGAACTAAACGATAGTTTTTCGCCATCATCATTAAAATTATGAACGTAATCTAAATCAAACCCTAGGTTATACTTTTCATCATCGTTTACATTAAACGCTTTAAAGTAGGATTGTAGGTTATTAGAATCATCAAAAATATCAGTGTGGTTATTTAATTTATATTCAAAATCGGGTAACCAAAGCATGGTTGACGCTAAACTTAGCGTATTCTTGTCGTTAAACTGATAATCAAAGTTAAAACTTACATTATGTGTTTTAGACCAGGTGTTTCTGTTTAATCTAGACTCCCAAACCTCATCAATAGTATTACCGTTATAGTAGTTTATTCTATCTTCATTATCTCTATTTAACTTATCCTGTGTGTAACTATAGCTTGCGTAAAGATTAATCTTATTTGATTTAAAAAAGTGACCTGTTCCTACATTATATCTAGGAAAAACACCTTGTGTATAATTCGTAAACATATTACCTCTGTAACCAGTAACAAGGTTTTTGCTCATCATAATATTTATAACGGCTCCACTTGAAGCATCGTATTTAGCCGATGGATTTGTAACCACCTCAACCGACTGTACATTATTAGCATCAGAACTTTCTAAAAGTTGTGCTAACTCGGTAGAAGATAGATGTACTTTCCTTCCATTTATAAAAACCGTTGGACTTTCACTTTTTACACTTATACTGTTGCCAATAACCATAATACCAGGCGTGCTTTTTAATACCTGCATCATATTGCCTTGAGATAAAGCAGTATTTTCTATATTAAAAACAATTTTATTAGGTTCTTTTTTAACAGTAGGTTTTTGGTAAGTAATATTTATCTCGTCTAGATTCTCTGTGCTTTCCTTTAAAATAATGGGTTCTAGAGTTACATCGGAAGCCACATTAATTTGGCTAAAATAGTCTTCAAAACCTATAAACGTCACATTAAGTAAGTAGGTTCCTTTTTTTACAGAGCGTAATTTAAAAACCCCATTATCATCGGTTGATGTTCCTTTTACTATAGTAGAATCTGTTTCTGTTAACAACATAACATTAGAAAAAGAAATAGGTTCTCCATAAATATCTTGTATACTACCAGAAACATTAAACTCTTGCGAGAACGTTAATGTAGAAAGCAAAACAAAGCAGAATTGGGTTATTCTTTTAAAAGTTATCAAATTATTAAGCTTTACGCTGCTAATATACTATTTGTTTATAAATTTTTAATACGGAAACCCTTAAGTATATCAACATCTTAACAATATTGCTATTTAACGTTAATAAAACACCTATATTTGCATTTCTATTTTTAGTGTAAGGAGTTTTATGAAGAACATTAGGAATTTTTGCATAATTGCACATATTGACCACGGAAAAAGTACGCTTGCCGATAGATTGTTAGACTACACTGGTGCTGTAACCGAAAGGGAAAAGCAAAATCAGTTATTAGACAACATGGATTTGGAGCGTGAGCGTGGTATTACTATTAAATCGCACGCCATACAAATGGATTATATTCATAATGGCGAACATTACATATTAAACTTAATTGACACCCCAGGTCATGTTGATTTTAGCTACGAAGTATCTAGAAGTATCGCGGCTTGCGAAGGGGCATTATTAGTAGTCGATGCGGCGCAAAGTATACAAGCGCAAACTATTTCAAACCTCTATTTAGCCTTAGAAAACGATCTGGAAATTATTCCAGTATTAAACAAAGTCGATTTACCAAGTGCTAATCCAGAAGAAGTTACTGATGATATTGTAGATTTACTAGGTTGTGATCCCTCTGAGGTTATTCCCGCAAGTGCTAAAACAGGTATTGGTATTGAAGAAATTTTAACTGCTATTATAGATCGTGTTCCTGCACCAAAAGGAAACCCAGATGAGCCTTTACAAGCTTTAATATTCGACTCTGTTTACAATCCGTTTCGTGGTGTAGAAACTTATTTCCGTGTTATTAACGGGAAAATTAAAAAAGGGCAACACATTAAGTTTATTGCTACCGGTAAAGATTATTATGCCGATGAAGTAGGAACCTTAAAACTAAAACAACAGTCTAAACAAGAGATAAACGCTGGCGATGTAGGCTATTTAATAACAGGAATTAAAGAAGCCAAAGAAGTAAAAGTTGGTGATACTATTACCGATGCCAAAAACCCAACTCAAAATGCTATTGGCGGTTTTGAGGATGTAAAGCCTATGGTTTTTGCTGGTATTTACCCTGTAGATACCGAAGATTACGAAGAACTTCGTACCTCTATGGAAAAACTACAACTTAACGACGCCTCTTTAGTTTTTCAACCTGAGAGTTCGGCAGCTTTAGGGTTTGGTTTCCGTTGTGGATTCCTAGGAATGCTTCATTTAGAAATTATCCAAGAGCGTTTAGAACGCGAGTTTGATATGACCGTTATCACAACTGTTCCTAACGTGTCTTATTACGCTTACACTAACAAAAATCCAGACGAGATTGTTATTGTTAATAATCCAACCGATTTGCCGGAACCTTCTACCTTAAATCGTGTTGAAGAACCTTTTATAAAAGCAAGTATTATTACTAAAGCCGATTTTGTTGGCCCAGTAATGAGTTTGTGTATTGAAAAACGCGGTCAAATAACCAATCAAACGTATTTAACACAGGAACGTGTTGAGCTTACTTTTGACATGCCTTTAGCCGAAATTGTTTTTGATTTTTACGACAGGCTAAAATCTGTTTCCAGAGGTTACGCCTCTTTTGACTACGCACCAATAGGCATGAGAGAGTCTAAATTAGTACGTGTTGATATTTTATTGAATAGCCAGCAAGTGGATGCGTTATCAGCATTAATTCACGCCGATAATGCTTATGATATTGGTAAAAAGATGTGTGAGAAGTTAAAAGAGCTTATTCCGCGTCAGCAATTTGATATTCCAGTACAAGCTGCTATTGGAGCCAAAATAATTGCCCGTGAAACCATTAAAGCTTTACGTAAAGATGTAACCGCTAAATGTTATGGTGGTGATATTTCGCGTAAACGTAAGCTACTTGAAAAGCAGAAAAAAGGTAAAAAGCGTATGCGCGCTGTTGGTAATGTAGAAATACCACAACAAGCCTTTATGGCGGTATTAAAGCTTAACGATTAGCCTCTACTTTTTCAACATCAAAAGGTTTTCCTAGATAAACTAATTGGTAGCCTTTTTTAATTTTGTTTTCATGGTTAAACGAGGAAATAATTATAAATTCCTTCTTATCATTTTTAATGAATAAAGGAATAATATCTTTATCCTTATCGGTAATATCTATTAAGCTATCGTAATGCTCTTTGTTCTCAAGGTCGATTTCTTGAATTGAAGGAAACTTTGATGTAACTGCCATTAAGGAGTTAAAATCGTCTGTATGACTAAACAACCCTTCTTTAGGGTTTTTGTTAGCATCTTTCATTTCTTCTTTGGTAACCAATCTAAACGACCCGTTTTCACCAAATTGTTCACCAAATTTTGTAATAGCAAATTTATTAATATCTGTACTTGGTGTTAAAGCCATTAAATACCCAACATCGTTAAGTTCTATATTATCTAGAAGATTATCAGAATAAATATTAGAGTTTATGGCTTCTAACCCTAGTTCTTCGGCTTTTTTAATATTATTTTGATTACTATCTATTAACACAACATGGCGATTGTGTTCTTCTAAATAATGCCCTATTAAACGTGATACTTTAGAAGCGCCAACTATTAAAATACCTTCCGATTTTGTTAAAAATACACCAGAAACTTTAGCAAATAATCTTGCCGTTGTAGCGTTAAGTAATACCGTACCTAGCACAATAACAAATACTAAGGGTGTAATATATTCGGCCCCAGGAACACCTTCTTTTGCTAATTTTAATCCAAAAAGAGACGCAATACCAGCAGCAACAATACCTCGTGGGCCAACCCAACTAATAAATAGCTTTTCATTCAGTTTTAATCCAGATCCTGAAGTGCTTAAAAACACCCCTAAAGGTCTAATTACAAAAACAACAATAGCAAATAATATAGCGGTATTCCAATTGTAAATTAGGTATAAGTCTTCCATATTTATATTGGCCGCTAAAAGAATAAATAGAATAGAAATTAAAAGGACACTTAAAGACTCTTTAAAATACAACAATTCTTTAAGATAAGGAGATTTAGAATTACCTAAAACCATACCCATAACCACAACAGAAAGTAATCCAGACTCGTGCGCAAAACTATCGGATAAGACAAAAACCCCTAAAACCGATGCTAAAGCAAATACATTTAATAGATAGTGTGGCACCCATTTTTTGTTAATGATAAAGTTTAAAGCATGTGCAAAGGTAAAGCCAAAAGTAAAGCCAAAAAGGACTATTTTACCAAACTCAATAAGTGCTGTTTTGGTAAACTCGCCTCCCGCATCAACACTAATAAATTCAAAAACCAATACAGCCACTAAAGCGCCAATGGGATCTATTAAAATACCTTCCCATTTTAGTACCGCAGAGACATCTTTTTTTAACGGAATGTTTCTTAAAATTGGCGTGATTACTGTTGGTCCAGTAACAATAATTAAGGCAGAAAATAAAAAAGAAATTTCCCAACTTAAACCAAATAAATAATAAGCAGCTATGGCAGCTGCAAAAAAGGTAGTGATGGTACCAACTGTAATAAGCTTAGTAATAACAGGGCCTACATTTTTTATTTCATTTTTTCTTAAGGTTAAGCCGCCTTCAAAAAGGATAATACTAATAGCTAAAGACACAAAATAAAATAAACTCTCTCCAGGAAATAAGCCTTCTTCACCATTCCAAATAGGTTCAATCCATTTTTTACCATCAGGGTTTATAAACTCAGATGCGACAGGCCCTACCAATAAACCTATTAAAATTAAGGGTAAAATGGCTGGTATTTTTAATCGCCAGGCAACCCATTGTGCCAAAATTCCTAAAATGATAATTCCTGCTAATTCTACCATGTGTTATTTTTAGCCTTTAGTGGTAATATTACTACAAATATGGAGTTTCTTCAAAAAATATAATGATTTTTTTATAACCTTTTAAAAAGGAAAAAAATACGGAATAATAAATGATGCCGCTAACCATATAACAATATTTAATGGTGTACCTACTTTTAAAAAGTCGCTAAACTTATAATTTCCAGGAGCATAAACCATAGTATTTGTGGGATAACTCATAGGTGTCATAAAAGTTAATGAACAAGCAAACATAACAGCTACTAAAAAAGGTCTGGAACTAATTTCCATAGCTGCTGCGAGACTAATAACAATAGGTGTCATAAGTGCTGCAGTGGCTTTGCTAGAAATTAAATTTGTAGATAGTACGGTTACTAAAAACAAAGCACTTAACGTAAAGTGCGCATCATATTGTCCTAAATTATCTTGTATAAAATAAGCTATTTGTTTGGCTCCTCCTGTTTTTTCTAAGGCTGTTCCCATAGAAAGTACCCCTGCCATCATAAAAATAACTTTCCATTCTACGGCTTTATAGGCTTCAACAGGTTTTAAGGTTCCTGTAACTATCATTAATAAAGCGCCTATCATAGCACTTATTAAAATAGTAGTAAGATGAAATGTTGCTGCTAGAATGACCCCAATTCCTATTAAAACAGCCGGTATAGCTTTACGATAATTTGTTCTTTTCTTTTCGTATTCAGATAGTTTTACAATTAGATTATCGGTTTCTAATTCATTTACTTCTTTGGCATGACCAATAAGTAACAACATATCGCCTTCGGTTAGTTTTGTTGTAGAGAGTTTATCATACATAATCTCGCCTCGCTGTCTTATTGCAATTACAGAACATTTATATTGTTGCCTAAAATTTAATTCTTTTAAAGATTTTCCCGAAAGACTAGACCCAAAGGGAATAACAACTTCATGCAGATTATAGCTTTCGGTTTCTTCTTCGGCTTCTTTCATACGTCTTGTTCCACTTACTTTATAGCCTTTTATATCTAAAAGTCTATTAAGTGTTTCAGGCATAACCATAATTTTTAAAATATCGCCTGATTGTATTTTTGTATCTGTAGAAAATTGATGTTTAAGCTCACCTGTTCTTAAAATAGACAATACATTAATATTGAAACTTTTAACCAACTGTGTATGTTGTAGTAACATGCCATTTTCTTGACAATTGGGTTCAACCTCTATTTCGGTAATATACTTTTCGGCTTTTCGGGTTAAATCTTCACTTGTATTTTTAGCCTTAGGCAATAATAAAGGAGCCATTAAAACCATATACAAAAAGCCTATTACCAACAAACACAATGCAGCAGCACTAAACTCGAACATACCAAACTCTGCAACATTATACTTGGTTGCATAACTACTTACTAAAATATTAGTTGAGGTTCCAATAAGTGTACATGTGCCGCCAAACAATGCAGCAAAAGAAATAGGTATAAGCAGCATACTAGGTTTTATAGTTGTTTCTCGACAAACAGTTAGTGCAATAGGTAAAAGTAAAGCTACAACAGCAGTATCGTTAATAAAGGCAGAAAATAAACTAGATATACTACAAAATACTATTAAAGCAACAGTGTAATTTGTTTTGGCTAACTTGATTATTCTATAGCTTAAACCATCTAAAATTCCCGAATTAAAAATACCTCCACTAATAACAAAAATACACCCTAGTGTTATTGTTGCTGGATGGTTAAAACCCGAAAAACCTTCCTCTGGAGATAACACACCTGTAACTATAAACAACGCCATGATAATAATTGAAGTTGTATCAATTGTAAAGTAATCTCTAACAAATAGAATAACTCCAAAAATTATGATGGATAACGTTATGATAAGTTCTGTACTCATAACCTAAGCGTAAAATATTATTTCGTGTCGTCTTCCTTTTCTTCAGACATATAATAAAGCCGTTTTAAGCTTTTCTTTAAAAGCATAAACCGATAAATACCTATAACAAAAAATATCGCACTAAAAACTAACGATAGAATAGCTAAATATCTAAAATCAGGAAAGTTCTTTAATTGAAAAAAAGCAATGCCTCCTAAAAGCAAATAAAGAGACGATCTTATGTAAGATAATAAGGTACGCTCGTTAGCCAATCGCGTTCTTTCAATAGCTAAATAATCTCTTAAAATAACTTCTTCATCTGGTTTAAAATCGCGCCCAAATCTTAAAAGTTTTAGTTTTTTAATCTTCAACGGTGAATTCACGATTTTTTTCATAAGAATAGCTTTTTATAAAAATAAATTAAATTTTTATGGTTTCATAACCATTAAGCTATTCAAATATATTGCAATAAATTGTTAAATAATTCTCAATAATCCCCATTAAAAGGTGATTTTTGATGAGTATTTTTTAATTTGCGACATCTTAAAAAGAAATCATTTTTATGAAACTATATCCCATTCAAGCTGGAAATTTCAAATTAGACGGTGGTGCTATGTTTGGCGTAGTCCCTAAATCGCTTTGGAACCGTACAAACCCAGCCGATTCTAATAACATGATCGATATTGCAGCACGTTGTTTATTAATAGAAGATAGCAACCGCTTAACTTTAATCGATACTGGTATGGGAGATAAGCAAAGTGATAAATTTTTTGGGTACTATTATCTTTGGGGAGACGACTCTATTGATAAATCTCTAAAACAATATGGCTTTCATAGAGACGATATTACCGATGTGTTTATGACACATCTTCATTTCGACCATTGTGGTGGAAGCATACAATGGAACAAAGATAGAACAGGCTACGAACCTGCTTTTAAAAATGCCCACTTTTGGAGTAATAAAAACCATTGGGACTGGGCAACACACCCAAATAATCGTGAAAAAGCCTCTTTTTTAAAAGAAAACATCTTACCCATGGAAGAGTCTGGGCAACTTAAATTTACAAACCTTCCAGAACAAGATTTACTAAAAAACTCCAAACTAGGATTCGATATTTTTTTCGCAAACGGACATACAGACAAACAAATGATTCCAATGATACATTACAACGGAAAAACCATTTGCTTTATGGCCGATTTATTACCTACTGTTGGGCACTTACCGCTACCTTTTGTAATGGGTTATGATACAAGACCACTACTGACTTTAGATGAAAAAGAAAAATTTCTAAACCTAGCGGCAGATAATAATTATTACTTATTTTTGGAGCACGACGCACATAATGAAATCATTACAGTAAAACACACAGAAAAAGGCGTGCGATTAAACGAAACTTTTACCTGTAATGATATTTTTAACTAAACATAAATTAATAACATGAAATTACTAAAACCTGTTTTATTTTCGGCAGTTGCAGCAGCCATACTATCTAGCTGTGGCGGTTCGTCAGAAATTTTATCTACTCCTGTAGAAAATGTAGATACTGTACCTTTAAAAGTTTCGGAGTTAACACAAGCCGAAAAAGAAAATTGGGGACACCTAGACCTTATTAAAGATACCATTCCAGGAATGAGTGTTGATAAGGCTTACAGTGAAATCATAAAAGATAAAAAAGGTAAAAAAGTTATTGTTGCCGTTATTGATAGCGGAATTGATATAGAACACGAAGATTTAGATGGTGTTGTTTGGACTAATGAAGATGAAATTCCAGGTAATGGAAAAGACGACGATAACAATGGGTATATCGATGATATTCATGGATGGAATTTCTTAGGCGATGCTTACGACGAACAATTAGAATATGTAAGAATTCTAGCCTCTGGAGATACAAGCAACCCAGAATACGACCGTGCTAAAGCAGAATATGATGAAGAATATCAAAAAACACTTGGGCAAAAAACACAGTACGAGCAAATTTACCAACAAATAAAAAATGCCGATGAAGCTGTAGCAAAACATTTAAACAAAGAAGACTACACACCAGAAGATGTAAATGGTATTAATGCCGAAGGTAACGAAACCTTAACCCAAGCTGTAGGTATGTTAAAATACATGTACGGAAATGGGTTCGATTCTACAGATAAAGCATTATCTGCAGTTAAAGAAGGTGTTGAGTATTTTTCAGATAAATTAAACTACAACATTAACAAAGAATTTAATGGTAGAAAAACAGGCGATAACCCTAACGATTTAAACGACGTAGGCTATGGTAACGGTAACGTTATGCCAAGCGAAAAAGGCGAAAGTCACGGAACTCACGTTGCTGGAATTATTGCTGCAGAACGCAACAATGGTTTAGGTGCAAATGGTGTTGCTAACAATGTTGAAATTATGAGTTTAAGAGCCGTACCAAATGGCGATGAATATGATAAAGATATTGCCCTAGCTATTCGTTATGCTGTAGATAATGGCGCAAAAGTAATTAATGGTAGTTTTGGTAAATATTACTCACCACATAGCGATTGGGTAAGAGACGCTATTGCTTATGCATCTAAAAACGATGTTGTTTTTGTAAATGCAGCGGGTAACGAAGGTATTGATTTAGATGTAAAAGCTGTTTACCCTAACGATCAAGTTGATAATGGTCCAGAAGTAGGCGATACTTTTATTACAGTTGGAGCCTTAGCACCAAAATATGGATCAAACATGGTTGCAGGGTTTTCTAACTACGGAAAAGTAAATGTTGATATCTTCGCTCCTGGAGCCAAAGTTTATTCAACAACGCCAGAAAACGAATACGATACAAAAGGCGGAACTTCTATGGCTGCTCCAGCTGTAGCAGGTGTTGCTGCTTTAATTCGTTCTTACTACCCTAAATTAACTGCAGCTCAAGTAAAACAAGTAATTTTAGACTCTGGTTTAGCGTTAAAAACTCAAGTTGTTGTTGGTGGCGATGCTAACAATGTAAAACCTATTGCAGATTTAAGTAAATCTACTAAAATTGCTAATGCTTACAATGCACTTATTTTAGCTAGTCAACAATAAGTCTTTTATAAATTATAAAAGGCTACATCTAAAGGTGTAGCCTTTTTTATTAAAACCTACCTAATGAAAAAAGTTTCTTTACTATTATCTACCATTATTTTGTTTGCTTGTGGTAACACCAAAACCGCTACTAGTCAAAAAGCAACAACTCAACAAAATATAGCTACATACTGGCAACAACATGTAGATTATACTATGGATATTGATATGAATGTAAACAACTATCAATATCAAGGAAAACAAACATTAGTTTATACCAACAATTCTCCCGATGTGTTAAATAAGGTATTTTATCACTTATACTTTAATGCCTTTCAACCAGGTAGCGAAATGGATGTACGTTCAAGAACTATTGCCGATCCAGACTCGCGAGTAGGAGATAGAATAAGTAAATTACAACCCGATGAAATAGGCTATATTAAAGTAAATTCTTTAAAACAAAATGGTACTGTTTTAAAACATGAAACGGTTGGTACTGTTTTAGAAGTAGACTTAGCACAACCTATTCAACCAGGAGAATCGGTAACTTTTACTATGGATTTTAATGCTCAGGTTCCTATTCAAATTCGCCGTTCTGGTAGAAATAATAAAGAAGGTGTTGCTTTATCTATGACGCAATGGTATCCTAAAATGGCCGAATACGATTTTGAAGGCTGGCATGCCGATCCATACATAGGAAGAGAATTTCACGGTGTTTGGGGAAATTTTGAAGTTAATTTAACCATTGATAAAGATTACGTTGTTGGAGCTACAGGTTACCTTCAAGGAGAGCCAAAAATAACCGGTAACAAAAAAACGCTAACTTACAAAGCACCAAAAGTACACGATTTTACTTGGGCTGCAGATCCCGATTATATTCACGATACCATGCAAGTGCCTAACGGTCCAATGCTTCATTTTTACTATAAAAATACCTTAGAGAAACAATATCTTGATAATTGGAAAAAATTACAACCTAAAACGGTTGAGTTAATACAATATTTTAGCGAGCATATTGGTAAATATCCTTATGAACAATACTCTGTTATGCAAGGTGGCGATGGTGGTATGGAATACGCCATGAGTACCTTAATTACAGGACAACGAAAATTTGGAAGTTTAGTTGGTGTAACAGCTCACGAATTAGCCCATACGTGGTTTCAGTTTTTATTAGCCACAAACGAAGCTAAACACGAGTGGATGGATGAAGGATTTACAAGCTATATTTCTAATTTAGCTATGAATGAAATTATGAATGAAAATGCCGAAAACCCACATAGCGGCTCTTACAGAGGATACATTTATTTAGCAAAATCTGGTAAAGAGCAACCTTTAACCACACATGCAGATAGGTATGAATACAACCAAGCTTATGGTATTTCAGCTTATAGTAAAGGCGCTGTTTTTATGGCACAATTAGGCTACATTATTGGAGAAGATAATTTAAATAAAACCATTAAAAAATACTTTAATGACTTTGCATTTAAACATCCAAGACCTATAGATGTTATTCGTTCTGCTGAAAAAATTTCTGGACTAGAATTAGATTGGTATTTAACAGATTTTGCACAAACAACAAACACCATAGATTATAGTGTAAAAAACATTAGTGATAATACAATAACTTTAGAACGTGTTGGATTAATGCCAATGCCAATAGATCTTACCGTAACCTATAACGATGGAACCACTGAAGATTTTTATATCCCATTACAAATGATGCGTGGTGAAAAACCAACAACAGCTACAATAATTAACGATTGGGCTTGGGCTTACCCAACCTATACGTTTAACACTTCAAAAACAATTACTTCTGTTGAAATTGATCCAAATCATGTAATGGCAGATATTAATCCAGAAAACAATAAAAAAACACAGTAAGTAATTAAATAAAAACACACTAAAACCATTCAATACATTTATTGAGTGGTTTTTTTATTTCTGATTATTACCTTTACTAAATGGATAGAACCTTTAATAAAACCGAAAAACTTAAAAGTAAAATACTTATTTCTAAACTGTTTTCAGAAGGAAAAAGTGTTTCTGCATATCCATTACGACTCGTGTATTTAGAAACCTCCTTTAATACTTCACATAAATTAAAAGTAGGCGTATCGGTTTCTAAAAGACATTTTAAAAATGCCGTTGATAGAAATCATATAAAACGATTATTACGAGAATCCTACCGTTTAAATAAAGCGACTTATTTTAACAACATAGAAACACAATATGCGTTTATGATTTTGTACATTGGTAAACAAGGCACAACATTTGATGAAGTAAACCATAAAACACAGCAATTGTTTGAAAAATTTATAGCCAAAACTAAGCTTTAACTTAAGTTCTTATGAAAACATTTTTAAAGAAAAAAATACTTATTCCAGTACTAGCAGTAACCGTATTTTTTGCTGGAAGCGCCTTTCAAAACGACTTCTTTGAAATTGCTAAACAAATAGAAATTTTTACAACCCTTTTTAAAGAACTCAACATGAATTATGTTGATGAAACCAATCCTGCAGATTTAATGGATACAGCTATTAAAAGCATGTTAAACGATTTAGATCCGTACACCAGATTTTATAACGAACAAGATGTAGAAGCCGAACGCATAAGACAAACTGGAGATTATACAGGAATTGGCGCAAAAGTAAGAACACTTAAAGATAAACTTATTATTATAGAACCTTACAAAGGTTATCCTGCCGATAAAGCTGGTTTAAAAGCTGGAGACCAAATTATAAAAGTAAATAATATAACCGTAGCAAATTATAAAGACGATGCAGGAGAACTCTTAAAAGGCACTTCAAATTCTACTGTAAATGTTACTTATGTAAGACAAGGAAAACAACACCAAGCTTCCATTAAACACTCAGAAATAGAAATTGATGCCGTACCATATTTTTCAATAATTAATGATAATGTAGGCTATATAGTATTAAGTAAATTTAATAGTAAAATATCCTCGCAAACAGCCTATGCTGTTAAAGATTTAAAAGCACAAGGTGCTAAACGTATTATCTTAGATTTACGTAACAATCCAGGTGGTTTATTACACGAAGCCGTTAATGTGGTTAATCTTTTTGTACCAAAAGGACAACTGGTAGTTACAACAAAATCTAAAGTAAAAAAGTTTAACAGAACCTATTATACCCAAAGAGAACCCTTAGATACCGAAATTCCTTTAGTTGTGTTAATTAATGGAAAAAGTGCTTCGGCAAGTGAAATTGTTTCAGGATCGTTACAAGATTTAGATCGTGCCGTTATTGTTGGATCTAGAAGTTTTGGTAAAGGTTTAGTACAACGTCCAAAAAAGCTAACCTATGGTACCCAACTTAAAGTTACTATATCGCGTTATTACACACCTTCTGGAAGATGTATTCAAGCTTTAGATTACTGGAATAGAGATAACGAAGGAAATGCCGTTAAAATAGATAAAACCAAATACAACGAGTTTAAAACTAAAAATGGTAGAACTGTTTTTGATGGTGGCGGAATTTTACCAGACGAGCAAATGCCAATTACCAAAAACTCGGCTATTACTCAAGAAATTCTAAACGACTTTTTAATTTTCGATTATGCCACTAATTACTACTATAAAAATGATATAGATAATATTGAAAACTTTAAACTTACCGATTCCGATTTTAAAGCCTTTAAAAGCTACTTAAAAACTAACAACTTTACATTTGTTACCGAAACAGAAAAAGCTTTAAATAACGTACATGAAAAAGCCATTAAAGAAGCATTAGACGATAATATTAAATCCGATTATAATCGCTTATTAAACAACTTAAAATCATCTAAAGATATTGCACTTAATGAAAATAAAGAGCAAATTTTATCATTACTAACCGATGAGATTGTGAAACGCTACGTGTATCGCGAAGGCTTATACGATTACTATAAAACCCATAATCCTGAAATAAAAAAAGCAAGCCATATTCTTTCAAATATTAAAACTTATTACGATTATTTAAGATAAAAATTCATTTTTAATAAAAAAATTAACTTACTTTTTATATTTTTCTATTCTAAATGATTAAAAAATTATACATACTTGTTTGCTTAAGTCTATGTTTAAATAGCTTTTCTCAAGACAAAAAATTTACTCACGAAGTATTTTTTGAAACCGATAAATACGAGGTAAACGAAACAGAATACAGTAGATTACTTGGATTTTTATTCGATATTGAGGGTTTAGATATAGAAAAAGTATCTATTTATGGTTTTACAGACGATCGTGGTAGCGACGATTATAATTTAGTGCTTTCGCAACAACGTGCCGATGCTATAAAAACCATTTTTTCTAACAACGAATTCGATGAAAATGTGATTACCAATGTTGATGGAAAAGGTAAAATACTCCTTAAAGTTGTTAAAGAAGAAGATATTCATAAAATAAGAGGATTAAACCGTAAAGTAGAAATTATTGTTCAACCATACAATCCACCAAGAAAACTAAAAGCTCCTAAAGAAAAGCTTACTACCGAAGAAAAATTAAAAGGCGACCTAAAAGCAGGCGATAAAATAAAATTAGAAAACATTTTATTTAAAACAGGATACAGTATTTTACTCCCAGAATCTGAAAAAACTCTTGAAGAAATTGCCAAAATTCTAATAGAGAGAGAAAGCGTTTATTTTACTATCCAAGGCCATGTTTGTTGTACAAAATATAGCCGAGATGCTATTGATAGAAAAACACGAAAACGTAATTTATCTGTTGCTAGAGCCAAATATATTTACGATTATTTAGCAAAAAGAGGGGTTAATAAACGCCGAATGAAATATGTAGGTATGCGCAGAAAATTTCCGCTTGGTGGCGAGCCAAAATTCGATCGTCGTGTAGAAATTTTAGTTACTTACGCTGGCGATGAAGACAATGAAAATTAAGTTTTTAACATAGCAATATGAGGAATGCCATCTTCTAAATATTCCTCGCCTATTTCTTTAAATCCTAGATTATTATAAAACTGTTTAAGGTAGCATTGTGCCGATATTTTTATATTAGTTTCATTATAATACGTTTTTATAGCATTAATAGAGGCTTCCATAATATTATAACCATATTTATGAGCCCTTTCAGATTGCTTAACTACTACACGACCAATACTAGCTTCTTTAAAATAATCGCCAGGTTTAAATAGCCGTGTATAAGCTACCAAAACATGGTTTTTATACCCTAAAACATGTAACGCTTTTTGATCTTTTCCGTCTATATCTTGATATACGCAATCTTGCTCTACAACAAATACCTCGCTGCGTAATTGTAAAGTGTCGTACAATTCGATTTTAGATAATTCGTCGTAATCTTTTACAGTTATTTTAAGCATAGTATTTTAAATGACTATAAGGTACTTGATAACGGTTTTATATATGTTTAATCGTGTGCAAATTAGTGATTATTTTTCGGTTGAGTCACAAGCCAAATAAAACCTAAGTTATTTAATAAACTGACTATAAATAATCTATATACTAGAAAACGTTATTGTTTTTAAGTCTACTCTTTTATTAACTTTATTGTACCTCTATTTTCAAATTGCAAGAAGTATAAACCGTTCTTAAGATTTCGGATTTCAATTTTTTTATTATCAGGGATAATCCCATTACTTATTTTTTTACCTTGTATATCATATAAATTATATTTTTCTGATTTATTTAAACCAGAAATTTGAATAAAATCAGAAGATGGATTTGGGTAAATTTTAATTCTGTCACTCAAATCTAAGTCATTGATACTTAAATTTGTATCTGTAGTTATTCTAAGAGTAGCATTTAAATAACAAGTAAAATCAGGGAAACCATGACTTCTTCCATCAGCAACTCTTAAAGTCCAGTTTCCAATTGGATTTTCTCCATTAAAGGCACTAAATGAATTGTGAGGTTTCCAAGTTCCTGCGCCAAAAAATGTTTGGTCATCTGCTAAAAGTGTGGCATCATCACTGTATGTTGCTGTTTCATTAACAATTGATGGATAACCTAAATCTTGATATGTAATTTCGACTGGTGGACTACCTATTAGTATACCCGCAAAATCTTGTACTATATGCACTTCTGTACCATTAGGGGAAGTAAGACTTACGGCAATATCATTATGAACTCCAAATGCTCCTGGTGCACAACCAGAGTTATCAGTTATAGTTAGTGTTAAATCTAATTCAATTTTGGTTATATTTCCGGATATTTCAGCACTTGAATAGTTTAAAATTCTAGTTGCTATTGATGCATCTAATGTTTCAGAATTTGTGTCTGTTTTGGATACTTGAGCATTAACTAGATTTATTGTAAATAATAGTAGGGTTAAAATGTAAATTTGTTTCATTTTGTTAAGCTGTTTGATATTAATATTTGGTTTTATTGTTTGTTAACATATTTTAAATTTCGATAATCGAGTTAATCTTGAACAATAACATCTTTAGAGTCATCCTTTTTATATTCTGGTTGAATAGTAATGTGATTGATATTAAATTTATCGTGAAGCAAGGCTTCAATAGTTATTAACAAAGTATTAAATTCTGAAGTAGAAATGTCTTCTTGTAAATCTAAATGAGCTTCTAAATGCAATTCATCATCACTTAAATTCCAAATATGAACATGATGCAGTTTTTTTACTTTTTCTAGTTTATTAACAGTTCTAACAACCGCTTTTAAATCGATATGATCTGGTGTAAACAACATCAACATTTTAGTAGATGTTTTTAATAAATCGTAACCTACATAAATTAAATATAATGCTATAAGAAAGGTTAATAAACTATCTACCCAAAACAGTTGGTAATATTTCATTAATAATCCACCAACCAATACAGCAACACTTGCTAACATATCGGTTAGCATATGTAAATACGCCGACTTAATATTTATGTTATTTTCAGAACTTTTTTTAAGTAATAAAACACTAAATCCATTACCAATAATAGCAATAAGCGATAACCATATTACCAGATTAGATTCAATTTCTTGTGGTTCTTGAAAACGTTCATAAGCTTCTTTTATAAGAATTATAGCCACAATTATTAAAGTAGAAGCATTAACAAATGCGGCTAAAATTTCGGCACGTTTATACCCAAACGTTCTATTTAAAGAAGCCTTTTGTTTTGAAAGTTTAGAGGCTACATAACTAACTATTAAAGATAAAACATCGCTAAAATTATGCAAGGCATCACTTAATAGAGATAAACTTCCAGAAACCAATCCACCAATAACTTGAGCAGCAGTAATAATAATATTTAATAAGATAGAAATTATTAAATTTCTACCTTTCATATCGTAATGATGTGAGTGGTTATGTGAATGAGAATGCGCCATTTAGCACGAAACAGGTATTTTATTTATACGGTTTTCGTGTCGTCCGCCTTCAAAAGCAGTTTCTAAAAACGTATCAACCATTTCTAAAACTTGTGGTAAAGCAGTAAATCTTGCTGGAATACTTAAAATATTAGCATTATTATGTTGTCTTGCTAAAGCAACAATTTCCTTGTTCCAACAAAGTGCCGAACGCACACCTTGATGTTTATTAGCTGTCATATTAGCACCATTACCACTTCCGCAGATAATAATACCAAAATCGACAACTTTGTTTTCTACATCTTTAGCAACAGGATGCACAAAATCTGGATAATCTACACTATCATTAGTGTCTGTACCATAATTATTTACAGTAAATCCTTTGTTTTTTAAATGTTCAACTACAGCAAATTTGTAGTCGGTTCCTGCGTGGTCGTTTCCAATTGAAATAGTCATGTTTTTAGTATGTGTTGTTTTGTGGTGTAAAGGTACAAAACCAAGTACATTACCTAAGATTAATTTATCATACTTTTTTATAATGTTAATTACTTTAACAACCATTTTTTATAAGTTGTTAATAACTGTTTATTTCTTTCTAAAAGAAAAATTTTTAAAAGTCATAAAAAATTACAAAGCAAAATAGGAATGAATAAAGCAAATTATAACTCTAGTTTTTTTAGACGACTTTTCAGCATCAAAATTGTGGATTACTAACATCGTTTTTAAAAAAACATGTCAAAAAATAATTGTGAAATCACGTTGTAAACAACTGTTAATAACATTTTAAATTCCCTTAAAAATGAAACAGTTAAAATTAAAACCTATGTTAATTAAATATTAACAGAACGTAAACTATGTATTTTCAAAATAAAACTTAAAAAAGTTATACTAGCTATTAACACCCTATAATAATCATTAATATTTTTTTAAAATTTTAAAAGAAGAATAATTAATATAGTATTAAATGTGAATAAACTTTTTGTCAAGCTAATGTTCTTACTATATTAAAGCTTAGATTTGTTATAATTAGAAATAAGTAGATGGGAAGAAAGAAACGAAGAAGACGATCAAATAATAAAATTTCAAACCTTACAAATACCATTCTTAGTATTTTAAAAAAGGAACGAAATAAAAGCTTTAACTACAAGCAAATAGCTGCAAAACTTGGTGTAAACGATGCCAGCAGCAGAAACCAAATTATAAAAAAACTTCAGCAGCTTAAAGCCAAAAAAGACATAGAAGAAGTAGAACGTGGTAAATTTAAAGCTGTTGTAACAACACAATATCATACAGGAATTTTAGATGCCACTTCAAAAGGATCTGGTTATATTATTTCTGAAGATTTTGAAGATGATGTATTTATAGCCTCAAATAATATTAATCGTGCTTTAGATGGCGACGAAGTAGAATTCTACCTCTTTAAGCGCAGAAAACGTGGTAAATTAGAAGGCGAAATTACCCAAGTATTAAAACGCGCTAAAACCGATTATGTTGGTGTTGTACAATTACATAGTAACTATGCTTTTGTTATTCCAGATAGCCCAAAAATGTATAAAGATATTTTTGTACCTATTAACAAAACCAACAATGCAGAAGATGGCGATAAAGTTTTAGTATCGTTAGAAGATTGGCCAGAAAAAGCAGATTCACCTTACGGGAAAATACGCCAAGTTTTAGGAAAACCAGGAGAACACAGTACCGAAATTCATTCTATTTTAGCCGAATACGGGTTGCCTCACGATTTTCCTCATGAAGTGGAAGCTTATGCTAATAAAATAGACACGTCTATTACCAAAGAAGAAATAGCCAAACGTCGCGATATGCGTCAAGATTTAACCTTTACCATCGATCCAAAAGATGCCAAGGATTTTGACGATGCTTTATCATTTACAGTCTTAGAAAATGGTTTATACGAAATAGGTATTCATATTGCCGATGTATCGCATTATGTACAACCAAATACGATTTTAGATGACGAAGCTTACGAACGCGCCACATCTGTTTATCTTGTAGATCGTGTGGTACCTATGTTACCAGAAATTTTATCAAACAAAGCCTGTTCATTACGTCCAAACGAAGAAAAATATACGTTTTCAGCTGTTTTTAAAATCAATGATAAAGCTGAAGTAAAAGACCAATGGTTTGGTAGAACGGTAACTTATAGCGATGCCCGATTTGCTTACGAAGAAGCTCAAGCAGTTATCGAATCTAAGACGAATACCATTCCTAAAGAAGTATCTTTAACAGGAGACACTTATCAAACAAAACAAGATATAGCCGATGCTATTTTAAAACTAGACGAATTAGCAAAAAAAATGCGTAGTAAACGCATGCGATCTGGAGCAATTTCATTTGATAAAGTTGAAGTAAAATTTAATTTAGATAAGGACAACAATCCAATAGGTGTATTCTTTAAAACGAGTAAAGATGCCAATAAATTAATTGAAGAATTTATGCTTTTGGCTAATAAAAAAGTAGCCGAATTTGTAGGAAAGAAAAAACCTGAAAAAACCTTTATTTATCGTGTACACGACGAACCAGACGACAGTAAATTAGCTGCTTTACAAAATGTAGTTGGTCGTTTTGGGTATAAACTTAATTTTAAAGATAGAAAAAGTGTCACCTCATCGTTAAACAACCTGTTAAAAGATGTCGTGGGAAAAAAGGAACAAAACCTTGTCGATACTTTAACCATACGTAGTATGAGTAAAGCAGAATACACCACACATAATATTGGTCATTACGGTTTAGCATTTGGTTATTATAGTCATTTTACATCGCCTATCCGTCGTTATCCAGACGTTATGGCACATCGTTTATTACAACATTACTTAGATGGTGGAAAATCTGCCAACGAAGCCATTTACGAAGAAAAGTGTCAACATTCCAGTAATATGGAATATTTAGCCACAAAAGCCGAGCGAGATTCCATCAAGTACATGCAAATACGCTTTATGCAAGACCATGAAAATGAAGAATTTGTTGGTGTAATTTCTGGTGTAACAGATTGGGGAATTTATGTAGAAATTATCGATAATAAATGTGAAGGTATGGTACGAATTCGTGACATAAAAGATGATTATTACGAGTTTGATGAATCTCAGTTTGCCATTATAGGCCGAGAAACAAAACACATGTATCAATTAGGAGATGAGGTTGTTGTTAAGGTAAAAGACACCGATTTGGTTAAAAAACATTTAGATTTTTATCTTTTAGGAAAGCATAAGGAATAGTTTTTGTTGAGAAATAAGGAAAAGAAAAACAATGAAAAAATTACTATTTATTTTAGCTGTAACCGTATCGTTAGTTGCAAATTCACAAAATACCATAACTAAAACAATAGGCGAATTTACTAAGCTAAAAGCTTTTGATTTAATAGATGTTGAACTTATTAAAAGCGACGAGAACAAGGTTGAAATCTCTGGTAGAAATAAAGAAGATGTTGCTATTGTTAATAAAAATGGAGTATTAAAAATTCGTATGGATTTAAGTGAAACTTTTAATGGGCGCGATACCTATGTAAAAGTTTATTTTACCAATTTAGAAATTATCGATGCTAACGAAGGTGCTTTTATAAGTTCAGAAGATGTATTTAAACAAATAGATCTTACACTAAAAACGCAAGAAGGTGCCCAAATAAAATTACAGACAAACGTAACTATTTTAGATATTAAAGCCATTACAGGAGGCGAAGTAAAAACTTCTGGAACAGCCAAAAAACAGCTTATAGACTTAAGTACAGGCGGTATTTATAATGGACAAGAACTAGAGTCTCAAGATACCGAAGTAACCATAAAAGCTGGAGGTGAAGCTAGAGTTAAAGCTCAAGAAAATCTCGATATTAAAATTAGAGCAGGAGGCGAAGTTATTGTTTACGGAAAGCCAAAAAATGTAAACGAAAGCAAAGCTTTAGGTGGAAGTATAGAATACAGAAATTAAACCCACTATTTTTTCTACCTTTGTAAGACAATTACTAAGGTTTTATGATAAATGATATTTTAGCGGCCATTCCATTTGGTATTATATTAGCTTTTACCATAGGACCTGTATTTTTTGTACTTCTAGAAACTAGTGCAACCAAAGGATTTAAAAGTGCTTTAATTTTCGATTTAGGCGTTATTTTTGCCGATATTTTATTCATTCTAGTTGCTTTTTATAGTGCTAATAGTTTACTTCAAAAAATAAAAGACGATCCTAATTTTCTCATATTTGGTGGGGTGTTACTTGTAGCTTATGGCATTATTTCTTTTACCAAAACATCAAAATCTTTTCGTTCTATTGTAAAAGAATATCATCGTGTTCAAATCAAGAAAAACTACGGTATGTTGTTTGTAAAAGGCTTTCTTCTAAATTTTATAAACATTGGTGTTTTAGCAGGATGGCTTGGATTTATTGTTATTGCTAATTCTATAACAACAAGTAAAAATGGCGTTGAAGTTTTTATAGTCACCATGCTAGTAACCTACCTTTTAGTAGATTTATTTAAAATAGCAGTAGCCAAGCGTATTAGACGAAAATTAACACCGCGACGCATTTTTAAAACCAAGAAAATTATAGCTTTAGTTATTTTAGGATTTGGTGTATTACTTTTAGTTCAAGGATTTTTTCCAAACGAAAAAGAGCTATTAAAAGAAAAAATAGAACAAATAAATCCTATAAAAGAAAAGCTTCCAGAATAAACTAGAAGCTTTTGTTGAGGCGTCGAGCGGATTCGAACCGCTGTACAAGGTTTTGCAGACCTCTGCCTAGCCACTCGGCCACGACGCCATTATTAGACCGCAAATGTAACAAAAAATCCCTTTTTATACCACCAAGTCTTAGTTTTTTCGCTTTTTTGTCATTTTTATAGTGACCATTTCTACATCACCACCAATAGGAGGATTTAGTTTACTAACAGCAATACTTACTTTTTTTATCTTTTTATCTTCTTTTAAAATTCTAGTAATAATACGTTTAGCAACCGTTTCTAATAAATGTGAGGGTTGTTGCATTTCTTCACGTACAATACGATTTAAAAATACATAATCTACCGTATCATGTAAAAGATCTGTTTTTGCCGATTTTTGTAAATCAGCTTTAATTTTTAAATCTACACGGTAATCACTACCTATTTTAGTTTCTTCTTTAAGACAACCATGATGGGCAAAAACCCTAATATTTTCAACTTTTATAACTCCCAAAATACTATTTTTTTACAAAGATATATTATTCACTTATTTTAGAGTTATTTCCTTTAAATTTGTAGCCTATTTTTAGATAAGAATTATGAGTGAAAAGTCACTAAATTTTATAGAACATATTATTGAAGAGGATTTAGCTAATGGCTTAGAAAAAGATAAACTTCGTTTTCGTTTTCCGCCAGAACCTAATGGGTATCTTCATATTGGACATACCAAAGCCATAGGGATTAGCTTTGGTTTAGGATTAAAATATAACGCGCCTGTTAATTTAAGATTCGATGATACAAACCCTGCAAAAGAAGAACAGGAATATGTCGATGCTATTAAGCGCGATATAGCATGGTTGGGTTATACATGGGCAGATGAATTGTATTCGTCCGATTATTTTCAGCAATTATACGACTGGGCAGTGTTATTAATAAAAGAAAACAAAGCCTATGTCGATTCGCAATCTAGCGAAGCTATGGCTGAGCAAAAAGGAACACCAACGCAACCAGGAGTAGATGGACCTTACAGAAATCGTACAGTTGAAGAAAATTTAGATTTGTTCAACCGTATGAAAAATGGTGAGTTTGAAGAAGGCGAACACGTTTTACGAGCTAAAATAGATATGAAGCATACCAATATGTTGATGCGCGATCCTATCATGTATCGTATTCTTAAAAAAGCACACCATAGAACCGGAAATAATTGGTGCATTTACCCAATGTACGATTGGACGCATGGTGAAAGCGATTATATCGAACAAATTTCACATTCCTTATGTTCGCTTGAATTTAAGCCACATAGAGAACTTTATAATTGGTTTAAGGAGCAAGTATACGATTATTCTAAAAACACGTATCCTATGCTACCTAAACAGCGTGAGTTTGCACGTTTGAATCTTAGTTATACCATTATGAGTAAGCGTAAACTGCTTAAATTAGTGGAAGATGGTATAGTAAATGGCTGGGACGACCCTAGAATGCCTACTATTTCAGGTTTACGACGTCGCGGTTACACACCAGAATCTATAAGAACATTTATAGAAAAAGTAGGCGTTGCTAAACGCGAAAATGTGATAGATGTATCGTTATTGGAATTTTGTGTTCGCGATCATCTTAATAAAACAGCACCCCGCGTGATGGCAGTTTTAGATCCAGTTAAGGTTGTTATTACCAATTATCCAGAAGATAAAGAAGAGTGGTTTGAAGCTGAAAATAATCCGGAAGATATTAGTGCTGGTTCTAGACAAGTACCATTTTCAAGAGAGCTTTATATTGAAAAAGCTGATTTTAAAGAGGAAGCTAGCAATAAGTTTTTCAGATTAAAACTGGGTGGCGAAGTACGCTTAAAAAATGCGTATATCATTCAAGCTAATGATGTGGTAAAAGATGATAAGGGCGAGATAAAAGAAATTCATTGTACCTATTCTGAAGACACCTCTAAAAAAGTAAAAGGGACGTTGCATTGGGTGTCTATAAAACATGCGGTAAGAGCCGAAGTTAGAGAATACGATAGGTTATTTATGGACGAAGCTCCAGACAGTCATCAAGACAAAGACTTTATGGCATTTTTAAATCCTAATTCTCTAAATATTGTTGAAGCTTTTGTTGAACCAAGTTTGCAAGAAACTAAAGTATCAGACAGATTTCAGTTTCAACGTTTAGGATATTTTAATGTTGATAACGATTCTACTTCAGATAAATTAGTCTTCAATAAAACTGTAGGATTACGTGATACTTGGGCAAAACAAAAACCACAATCAAAGCAGCAAAATCAGCCTAAGCCACAACAACAACGACCTGCTATTGAAGATATCAAGAAAATAGGGAAGAAGCTAGATCGTTTACCAGACGATAAATTTGATGCTGCTAAGCAAAACATCAAGAAACTTGCAACCGATGTGTCTTATGATGATTTGCAACCGTTATTCAATACTTCGGTTAAAAAAGCAGGAACACGCATAGCTACAGCTATTACGTTAGGCGTTTTGTTGGAAAAAGGCTTGGAAAAAAATGATGAGATTGTAGCATTTATTACAAAGGCCAAGAACGATAAAAATCAGAAGTTGGTTAACGAGGTTTCTAACTTGTAAAAGCACATTTTAAAAGAGATAAATCCCAAGTTTTATGCTTGGGATTTTTTATTTCATTTACTTTAAAAAAGTTTTTTATTCCAATAATCACTATATTTAGTTTACTAACTAATTATATCATATTATGGAAATTAACTTTTTAGCTCTTTTAGCAGCTGCAGCTTCGGCGCTTGTTATAGGTGCCATTTGGTACAATCCTAAAGTTTTTGGATACGCTTGGGCAAGAGCAGCAGAAATGACCGAGGAGAAAATGAAAGGAGGTAATATGGCTAAGATTTTTATTTTGGCTTTTATTTTTGCCTTCCTATTAGCTTTTGCTTTACAATTTATAACCATTCATCAAACAGGAGCTTTAGGCATGGTTGGTGGCGATCCTAGTATGGCAGAACCGTCTTTTCAAGCCTTTATGGACGATTATGGTAATGCTTTTAGAACCTTTAAACACGGTGCTTTACACGGTACAATAGCGGGTGTTTTTATTGCGTTACCAATTTTAGGAACCAATGCCTTATTTGAAAGAAAAGGCACCAAATACATTTTAATAAATGCTGGATATTGGATTGTAACCCTAGCTATTATGGGCGGTATTGTTTGCAGATGGCAATAAAATTGTAATGAATATATAAAATAGAAGACTGATTATAAGTATCAGTCTTTTTTTGTGGTTTGATAAACTATAAGATTTACACAACATATAAACAACTTCCAAATTCGTGGGATACTTTGGTATCGCACGATATTTTTTTGCATTCTAATTATCTTAAAGCTATTGAAACGGCTTCACCTAACAATATTTCATTGTATTATGTTGGTGTTTTTAAACATGATAATTTGGTAGCGGTTGCCGTTTTACAACGCGTGCAGTTGTATGTAAAAGATATGTTTAGAAACAATAACGACTCTTGTTTTAGAGAACGTTTTAAAAGCTTGGTATCACTTATTTTAAAAGGGAATATTCTTGTTTTAGGTAATTTAACACATACTGGGCAACATGGTTATTTTATATCTAATGCCATTTCTGTTTCAGAATTTTCAGAAACAATTTTTAAGGTATTTAAAAATCTTAGACAACAAATTAAAGACCATTCCCAAAAACGCATAAGATTATTTCTACTAAAGGATTTCTTTAATACTGATGTTCTTCATCAAGAACGGGATAACTTCTCTAAAAAAGGCTTTTATAACGTAAAAGTACAACCCAATATGTTGTTTCAAGTTTCAGAATCTTGGCGTAGCTTTGATGATTATTTAAAAGCTTTAAACAAAAAATACCGTCGTCGTTATAAACGTGCTAGAAAAAAGTATAATGGTATTGTTTGCAAAGAATTGGATTTACAAACCATTAAAGAACAATCTAAAAGACTTTATGAATTATATAAAACGGTGTCAGATAATGCTAAATTCAATACGTTTATTTTACCAGAGAATCATTTTTTAATTTACAAACAAAAGCTTCAAGACAACTTTAAGGTTTTTGGCTATTATTTAAATGAGGAGTTAGTTGGGTTTTATACGCTTATTTTGAACAATAATAACGATTTGGAAACCTATTTTTTAGGTTATGATGAACGCTACCAATACAATATGCAACTGTATTTAAATATGTTGTACGATATGATTGCATTTGGCGTTAATAACAACTTTAAAACCATTGTTTATGCTAGAACAGCTATGACTATTAAGAGTTCGGTAGGAGCGAAGGCTTACCCTATGACAATGTATATGAAACACACAAATGGTATTTTAAATAGGTTGTTTAAACATATTTTTAAACTTATGAACCCTAAAAAGGGTTGGCAGGAACGTCATCCGTTTTCTAAATAAAAGTTTAACAGCCTTTTAAGCTTAAATAATTTAAATACTCTAGTGTTTTTTTGTATTTTATACTAAAGGCTATATCTATGAAAACCACACAAGATTTATTACAGGAGATTTCAACATTAACTAGAGATATAGAATCTAATTATCCAGAATTGTATAAGTATTTAGATGAAAATCCAATTACTATCCCAAATATGGAACATCCTAATATTGATAATAAAGCGTTAGAAGATTATTTAAGTAGTTTGAAGGCGTTAGTTAAAAAGTATCAAGAAGAGCATTAATTTAAGTCTAATTTTAGGCGTTCTACCTGTTGTTTGATACTACTGAAAACCTCGTTTTCAAAGGCTTGTTTGTGTATGGTAAGTTCTTTTGAAGGTGTTTTTAAAATAATATCGCCAGCAAATTCAGAAATATTATTGATGTTTTTAATATTAATCGACTTCCCAAAGAAGAAATCTTCTTTTATCACATCTTTTGTAATAATTAAATGATGTGTTTGTGTATCCAAAAAAGAGGATACTAGATAGAACAATCCTATGATTAAAAAAATATAATCGGTCCATCTAGTATCGTCCATAAAAACACCTATCGATCCAACAATAATCCAAAGAATACCAAGTGATAGATTAAAGTAGAAGCGTTTTTTACTTTTTTTGAAAGGAAAGGTCATATGTTATTCCTCATCGTTCTTTTTGTTTCTAGCTTCTTTCATTGCTTCGCCAATTTGGTTACTAGCTGTAAAACTTGCCACCATATTGTTAAGCATATCGCTACCAGCTTGTGGCGAATTAGGCAATAAAATTAAGTTACTATTGGTTTCTTCACCAATAGATTGTAGCGTATCGTAATGCTGCGTCACTACAATTAAAGCTGAGGCTTCTTGCGAGTTGATGCCTACACGATTTAATACTTCTACCGATTCTTCTAAACCACGTGCAATTTCACGACGTTGATCGGCAATACCTTGTCCCTGTAAACGCTTGCTTTCGGCTTCGGCTTTAGCTTTTTCAACAATTAAAATACGTTGTGCATCACCTTCGTATTGAGCTGCTATTTTTTCACGCTCAGAGGCATTAATACGGTTCATAGCAGCTTTTACTTGAGCATCTGGATCAATATCGGTAACAAGGGTTTTAATAATATCAAAACCATAGTCTAACATGGCATCGTTAAGCTCTGATTTTACAGCAATAGCAATATCATCTTTTTTAACAAAAACATCATCTAATTTCATTTTTGGCACTTCGGCACGAACTACATCAAACACATAACTTGTAATTTGGTCGTGCGGATAGTCTAGTTTATAAAATGCATCGTACACTTTTTCTTTAATTACGACATATTGTACAGATACTTTTAAGCGCACAAACACATCGTCTAAAGTTTTGGTTTCAACAATTACATCCAACTGCTGAATTTTTAAACTTAAACGTCCAGCAACACGATCTACTAGAGGAATTTTTATACGTAAACCAGAATGACGAATACCTTGAAAACGCCCAAAACGTTCTATTATAGCAGCAGACTGTTGTTTAACAATAAAGAAAGAAGAGATTAAAATAAGTAATCCAAAAAAAATAATAGGAATAAAAATAAATTGGCCCATAAGTGATGGTTTTAAGGTTTTAACTAATGTTTACTAATTTAAGCTATATTTGTTTTAATCACATATACAATGAAACAAAACAAGTACTTTATTTTATTAGTAGTCTTTTGCATAGGATTTGTTACAATTTCTCAGGCACAACATAGGCGATATGCCATTAAAAATGGCTTTGGAATTTACGGCGGGATTACACAATACGATATTTTAACCGATAATTTTGAAACCAAACCTGGTAATGGATGGATGGTTGGCGCATCGGCCACTGTCGATCTTCCACATAAATGGTACAATATAAGTTATACTATACAATTAGCCGAAAATGAAGTAGGTATTGCCACACGTCCCGTTACGTTACCAGCAGAATCTCAGTTTTTAGACTATAAAGTATTTACAGCCCAAATAGCCTTATTAATGCATGTAAAACTTATTAAAAGCTTTTTAACTATAGATATTGGTCCAATGCTTCAGTATAATGGCGAATTAAAACTGCAAGACGACCAATACGAAAATTTTATAGTTGCTAATTATGATAATCTCTTAGCTAAAGATATTTCTGATGTCAATAAATTTAATATTGATGGAACCGTTGGCGTATCAGCAGGATTTAGTCATTTTAGAGTAAAGGCACAGTATATTTATGGCTTTACCAATATGTTAGGAAAGTTAGATAAAGATGATAATTTAGATCTAACAGGAAATGATAAAAAGATTAAAGGCAACCAATCTATGTTTGCTTTTACAGCTATGATTACCTTTTAACGGTATTATTAAGCATAAAAAAAGCGCGTTGAAAAACGCGCTTTTTTGTTTTTTATAAAGTATTAATAATATTTTCTAATCGGTTAATGGTTTCGTTTTTACCAATTAAAAACATAATCTCGAAAACATCGGGACCTTGTAAAGCGCCAACTAGCGCTAATCGTAGTGGCATCATAACTTTACCAAAACCAATGTTGTTATTAGTTATCCAGCCTTTAATAACGGTTTGCATGTTTTCAACTGTAAAATCGTCAATCGATTCAATAACAAGGATAAGGTCTTTAATAAGTTCTGGCGTACCTTCTTTCCATGCTTTTTTAACGGCTTTTTCGTCTAATTCGGTTGGTGTTTCAAAGAAAAAGTGTCCTAAATTCCAAAAGTCGTAAACAAAAGTAGCACGTTCTTTAATTAAACTAATAACAAGCTCTATGTAGGCCTCATCGATATCTTTTAATTTATCGTTATAGGCAATTTTAAATTGTTGTGCTAAAACCGTGTTAGGTTGTTCTTGCATGTAATGGTGGTTAAACCATTTTGTTTTATCTGGATCGAATCGTGCACCAGCTTTATTTACTTTAGATAAATCGAAAGCGTCTATTAACTCTTTTAATGAGAAAATTTCTTGTTCTGTTCCTGGGTTCCAACCTAAAAAGGCTAAAAAGTTTACGACGGCTTCAGGAAAATAACCATCTTCTCTGTAACCTCTAGAAATATCGCCTGTTTTTTCGTCTTTCCATGCTAATGGAAATACAGGAAACCCTAATTTATCGCCATCGCGTTTGCTTAATTTTCCTTTACCAGTAGGTTTTAAAATTAGTGGTAAATGCGCAAATTGTGGTGCTTCCCACCCAAAAGCTTTGTATAATTGGTAATGTAAAGCTAAAGATGGCAGCCATTCTTCACCACGAATAACATGCGTAATTTTCATTAAATGATCATCAACAATATTTGCTAAATGATAGGTTGGCATGCCGTCGGCTTTAAATAATACTTTATCATCAAGCGTATTGGTATCTATTTTAATATCACCACGAATAATATCTTTTAAATGAAGTGTTTCGTCTTGCGGACTTTTAAAACGAATCACATAGTCTTCACCTGCATCAAGTTTTGCTTGTACGTCTTCAGCCGATAAGGCTAAGGAGTTTTGTAGTTTTAATCTGTTGTGCCAATTGTAAATAAAGGTTTTTCCTTTAGCTTCATGATCTTTTCTATGTGCATCAAGTTCTTCGGCAGTATCAAAGGCATAATAGGCTTTACCTTCGGAAACGAGTTTATCGGCATATTCTTTATACAAATGTTTTCGTTCGCTTTGGCGGTAAGGACCAAATTGTTCATTTTTTCCTGGACCTTCATCAAAAGGAATACCACACCATTTTAAAGATTCTATAATATAGTTTTCGGCGCCTTCTACATACCGATTTTGATCGGTATCTTCAATACGAAGTACAAATGTTCCGTTATATTTTTTAGCAAATAAATAGTTAAAAAGGGCAGTTCTAACACCACCTATATGTAGAGGTCCGGTTGGACTTGGTGCAAATCGCACACGAACGTTTTCCATGGTTTTTTAAATTTAATGCAAAGATACAATTAACACATTATTATAAAGACTTTGAAAAATAAAATTGTAGTTTAGTATGTTTACAGTATAATTAGGGATGCCAGTGAGTAACTTTGAGAAAATACAAGCCAAATTAGAGCAGTTTATTAAGCGGTTTTACTATAACGAATTGCTTAAAGGTGCTATTTTATTTTTCACTATTGGATTTTTATATTTTTTATTTACGCTGTTTATAGAATATGTATTATGGTTAAACCCAACAGCAAGAACTATATTGTTTTGGGTATTTATTGGTGTAGAATTAGCGCTCTTTTTTAAATTTATTTTACTTCCTATTGCCAAATTATTCAAGCTGCAAAAAGGTATTGATGCTATTGATGCCTCAAATATTATAGGAAATCATTTTCCTGAAGTTAACGATAAGTTGCTTAATGTGCTTCAGCTTAAACAAAACAACCAACACTCTGAATTGTTACTGGCGAGTATCGAGCAAAAATCGGAAGCGTTAACACCAATTCCGTTTAAATTAGCGATTGATTTTAAGAAAAACAATACGTATTTAAAATATGCGGCTATTCCTATTTTAATACTATTAATAAGCTATATTTCTGGACAAATAGAGTGGTTTAACGATAGTTATAATCGTGTTGTTAACTATAAAACAGCCTACGAACCGCCAGCGCCTTTTCAGTTTTTTATCATTAACGAGTCTTTACAAGTTGTTGAAGGAAACGATTATAAAGTACTTGTTAAAACAGCCGGAGACATTGTTCCAGAAAATGTACAAATTTCCTTTAATGATGAAAATTACTTTCTAAATAATACCTCTAATGGAAATTTTGAATTTACTATAAGCAAACCATTAAACGATATTTCTTTTAGTTTTCATTCTGGAAATGTACATTCTAAATCATACACCTTACAGGTTATAAAAGCGCCTGTAATTACCGATTTTGAAATGGTGTTAGATTATCCATCGTATATTGGTAAACCCAACGAATCTATTAAGAGTACTGGAAATGCTACAATTCCTAGTGGTACCAAAATAACATGGAGGCTTACTACCCAAGCTACAGAAGAGGTGTTTATGCTTGCTACCGATACTACAAGCTTTACGGCTAATAACAAGTCGTTTAGTACTACAAAGCACATATTTAAAAATTTAAATTATAGCATTACAACTAGTAATAGTAACCTAAAAGATTACGAAAACTTAAGTTTTTCTATTGATGTTATAAAAGATCAATATCCTGAAATATCAGTTAAATCTGCTGTAGATAGTTTAGACCAACAAACCTTATATTTTTACGGCCAACTTAGCGACGATTATGGTTTAAATAATTTACAAATGGTGTATTATGCCGTTGATAACCCTTTAGAAAAGCAAGTTGAAGACATGCTGATACCTAAATCTAATGTTGCCGAATTCACACAAATATTTCCTAATAATCTTAATTTAAAAGAAGGTGTTAGTTACCAAGTATATTTTCAAGTATCTGATAATGATGTGTTTAATAAAGGTAAGCAATCTAAAAGCCAAGTCTTTACTTATAGAAAGTTAACGTCTCAAGAAGTAGAGAATCAACAACTTAATCAACAAAGTGAAACGATTAAGCAATTGGATAAATCGTTAGAAAAATTTAATGAAAACGATAAGGAACTTGAAAAGATCTCCAAAACACAAAAAGAAAAATCTAAATTAAACTTTAATGATAAACGCCAACTTCAAAACTTTTTAAAACGTCAAGAGCAACAAGAAGAAATGATGAAAAACTTCAATAAGAAGTTACAAGATAACCTTGAGGAATTTCAGAATGAAGAACAAAAAGATGATTTTAAACAAGACCTAAAACAACGTTTACAAGAGAATGAGAAGCAATTAGAACAAAATGAAGATTTACTTAAAGAGCTGGAAAAACTTCAAGAGAAAATTAATAAAGAAGAATTATCAGAAAAGTTAGAACAGTTAGCAAAACAAAATAAAAATCAAAAACGCAGTTTAGAACAACTTTTAGAGCTTACAAAAAAGTACTACATCACAAAGAAAATGGAAAAACTTCAAAAGGAGTTAGACCAAATGGCCGAGGAACAATTACAACTTTCTAATAAAGAAAAAACCAAAGATTCTAAAGCAAAACAAGATAGTTTAAATAAGGCATTTAAAGACTTTCAAAAACAAATGAATGATTTAAAAAAGGACAATGAAAGTTTAATAGATCCTATGAAAATGCCAAATACAGATAAAACTGAGCAAGAAGTAAATGAGAACCAAAAACAAGCTTCAGAGCAATTAAAAGAACAACAGCAGAATACAGAAAACGGTAAGAAAGAAAACGCTAAACAAAATGCTAATAATGCCTCACAACAACAAAAGCAGGCTGGTCAAAAAATGAAAAAGATGAGCCAGCAAATGCAACAATCTATGGCAATGATGTCTGGAGGAGGAGAACAAATGCAAGAAGATATGGAAATGTTGCGCCAAATATTAGATAACTTACTCGTTTTTTCTTTCGATCAAGAGCAGCTAATGAATCAGTTTAAACGTATCGATGTCAACCACAATAAATATGCTAATTATTTAAAAGAGCAACATAGTTTAAAAGAACATTTTTCACATATAGACGATAGTTTATTTGCGTTATCATTAAGACAACCTAAAATTTCTGAACTTGTTAATAAGGAGATTTCCGATTCGTTTTTTAATATGGACAAAGCTCTCGATGTGTTTTCTGAAAATAGAATATTTCAAGGTGTTTCTTACCAACAATATACTATAACAGCAGCTAATAATCTGGCCGATTTTTTAAGTAATATTATGAATTCTATGCAAATGCAAATGAGTGGTCAAGGCCAAGGTGGTCAAAGTACCGATATGCAATTACCAGATATTATTATGAGCCAAGAAGAGCTTAACAAGCAGATGCAAGAAGGTATGAAAAAAAGCGATCAAGGTAAACCAAAGCAAGAGGGCGAAGGAAAAGAACAGCAAGGTGAGTCTGGTAAACCGAAAAGTGGTGAAGGTAAAGCTAGTGATAATAAAGGAGAAGGTAGCCCAAGTGAAGAGTCTTATGGTGAGGTTTTTAAAATATATCAGCAACAGCAAGAATTACGCAAAGCATTAGAGGATAAGCTTAGTAAAAGTGGTTATACTAATGAAGCGAAACAGCTGTTAAAACAAATGGAAGATGTTGAACTTTACTTATTAAATAAAGGATTTACTAACCAAACCTTGCAAAAAATGATGCAACTAAAGCACCAATTATTAAAATTGGAAAATGCAACTTTTAAACAAGGACAAGATAATAAACGTGAATCGCGAACAAATAATAGCAATTTCAATAATAACAGCAACAGTAATATTCCAGACATTAAAGAATATTTCAATACAAATGAAATTCTCAACAGACAAGCCTTACCTTTGCAGCCAAGATATAACAAAAAAGTGAAAGAATATTTTAATACTAATGATTAGCTTTAATTACGAAACCGACTTTCAAATATCAAACGAATCTTCATACAAGGATTGGATTTCTAATGTTATTAAGCTAGAAGATTGTAAAGAAGGTGATATAAATTACATCTTCTGTAATGATGATTATCTACACAGAATTAACGTAGAATTTCTTAACCATGATACCTTAACAGATATTATTAGTTTTGATTATTCGGTAGGAAAACAGCTACATGGAGATATTTATATTTCTATAGAACGTGTTAGCGAAAACGCACAAGATTTTAATGTTGAACTAAGCAACGAATTGTCTCGTGTTATAATACATGGTATTCTTCATTACTGCGGATATAAGGATAAATCGGAAAGCCAAAAGACACTCATGCGTTCTAAAGAAGAGCACTATATGAAGCTATTGCTTGATTCTCAATAAATCAACGTATATTTGCACCCCGAAAATTTAAGTTTAACCCTAATTGTTCCACGTGAAACACTATGAGTTTGTTTAGAGATACATATGATGTTATTGTTGTAGGTGCAGGACATGCTGGTAGCGAAGCTGCCGCTGCCGCTGCAAATATGGGTGCCAAAACACTATTGGTTACCATGAATTTACAAAACATTGCACAAATGTCTTGTAATCCTGCTATGGGAGGTATTGCTAAAGGGCAAATCGTGCGCGAGATTGATGCTCTTGGAGGTTATAGTGGTATCGTTAGCGATCGTACTGCTATTCAATTTAAAATGCTCAATAAATCAAAAGGACCCGCTATGTGGAGTCCTCGTGTGCAGAGTGACCGTATGCGATTTGCAGAAGAATGGCGAAATATGTTAGAGCAAACACCTAATCTAGACTTTTATCAAGAAATGGTTTCTGGACTCCTAGTTGAAGGCGATAAGGTTGTTGGAGTAAAAACATCTTTAGGGTTAGAAATTAAATCTAAAACAGTTGTCCTTACAAACGGAACTTTCTTAAACGGATTAATTCATATTGGTGATAAAAATTTTGGTGGTGGAAGAGCAGGAGAAAGAGCTGCAACTGGAATTACTGAGCAACTTGTCGATCTTGGTTTCGATTCGGGTAGAATGAAAACTGGAACACCGCCACGAGTTGATGGGCGTTCTCTTGATTATTTTAAAATGATTGAACAGCCAGGAGATGATAATCCTGAAAAGTTTTCTTATTTGAATATTACAAAACCGTTAACCGAACAACGATCGTGTTACATGACATATACAAGCCCTGAAGTTCATGATTTATTGCGTGATGGTTTTGAAAGATCGCCAATGTTCAATGGTAGAATTAAAAGTACCGGGCCAAGATATTGTCCTTCTATTGAAGATAAAATAAACCGATTTGCAGATAAAGATAGGCACCAATTGTTTGTTGAGCCTGAAGGGTGGAATACAGTAGAAGTTTATGTAAATGGGTTTTCTACATCGCTCCCAGAAGACGTTCAATTTAAAGCACTAAGTTCTGTTGCTGGTTTTGAAAATGTAAAGTTTTTTAGACCTGGTTATGCTATCGAATATGATTATTTTCCGCCAACACAATTAAAACATACTTTAGAAACTAAGCTTGTTAATGGGCTTTATTTTGCTGGTCAGATTAATGGAACGACTGGGTATGAAGAAGCGGGTTCCCAGGGATTAATGGCAGGTATAAATGCGGCTTTAAAAGTACAAGAAAAAGATGCTTTTACGTTAAGTAGAAGTGAAGCTTATATAGGTGTTTTAATAGATGATTTAATTACAAAGGGAACAGAAGAGCCTTATAGAATGTTTACTTCACGCGCCGAATATAGAACACTGCTTCGTCAAGATAATGCCGATTTTAGGTTAACACCAAAGTCGTATGAGATTGGTTTAGCAAAATTAGATCGTATGAAACGCATGGAAGAAAAGAAGCAAAACTCTGATGCGTTTGTGTCGTTTTTTAGAGAGACCAGTGTTAAACCAGAAGAAGCAAATCCTGTTTTAGAAGCTAAGAAATCATCGTTAATGAAGCAGTCCGATAAGATGTTTAAAATCTTTTCTAGACCTAAAATCACCATTGATGATATGCGTCAATTTAAAGCTGTAGATGCATATATTCAATCTCACAATTTAGATAACGAAGTTATTGAGCAAGCCGAAATACAAGTGAAGTATTCTGGATATATCGAGAAGGAAAAGAACAATGCTGATAAATTAAATAGGTTAGAAGGAATAAAAATACCGCCTAATTTCGATTACTCTAAACTTAAATCTATGAGTATGGAAGCGCGTGAAAAGTTAAACAAAATTCAACCTGTTACGATCTCTCAAGCATCAAGAATAAGTGGTGTTTCTCCAAGCGATATTTCTGTGCTTTTAGTTTATATGGGCCGATAAATTTTTAATCGTTCCACGTGGAACGATTAAGTTAAAAACATAAAATTTGTCATTCCAAACTTGTTTCCAGAATTTAAATATGAATAACAAATCAACCTATTTAACCGTAAAAGATCATTCAGTTTCTGGTGAAGATTTTCAATTAATTTATAATTCGGAATACGATATGTTAGAAACATATCCACAACCAAAAGCCGAAAAACTTTCCGAATATTATAAAAGTGATAATTATATTTCGCACACCGATGCCAAACGTAATTTGTTTGAAAAAACATATCATCTAGTTCGTTCTATTTCTTTAAAGCGAAAATTAAAACTCATTAATTCATTTGCGTCTTCGGAGAAAAAGCTGTTAGATATTGGTTGTGGCACAGGAGATTTTTTGCAAACAGCCCTACAAAATAATTGGAATGCTTTTGGTATTGAGCCAAATTCTCATGCAAGAACTATTGCAAACTCTAAAACAAATAATCAAGTTTACCAGATTGATACATTAGAAACTTTCGAAAACGAAAGTTTTGATGTTATTACACTTTGGCATGTTCTAGAGCATTTACCAAATTTAGATAATGAAATAAAACGGTTGCATAGATTATTAAAACCAAACGGTAGAATAGTGATAGCTGTTCCAAACTTTAAAAGTTACGATGCTAACCATTATAAAAAATTTTGGGCTGCTTATGATGTGCCGAGGCATCTTTGGCATTTTTCCAAAACGTCAATTTCTAAATTATTCTCAAAACAACATTTAAAAGTCGAAAATATAAAACCAATGCCGTTTGATGCGTTTTATGTTAGCTTACTATCCGAAGAATATAAAACAGGATCTAAAAATCCATTACGAGCTTTTTGGACAGGATTGCAGTCTAATATTAAGGCCAAACGAAGTGGAGAGTATTCTTCGTTAATTTATATCCTAAACAAGGACTAAAACTTGTTTTAAGGCGTTTTAAGAGCTTTTCTGTTTTTAAACACCGTATTGTGTCAAGTGTTTTCACAAACGCTATTTAAGGCTTTATTAGAAAGGTTTTTTAATAAGAAAAAATTATAATTATTTATTTTAGTATAACTTTTACTAATATATTTAGTTTTAACGTTTTCACTCAACAACTTTATTACATTTGCAGAAAATAAATACATAAAAAATGAAATACACTTTAGCTTTAGTTTTATCTGTTTTATTGTTTACATCTTGTCAGCAACAAAAAATAGGTTTTGTAGACAATGGTACTTTAATTAATGACTACCAAGAGAAAATTGATATCGAGAAAAAATTTCAAACTAAAATCGATGCCTTTCAAAAACGAACCGATAGTATTAGTCAAGCATTTCAATTAGAAGCACAAGAATTTCAATTAAATGCTAGAAAATTATCTCAGCAGAAAGCACAAGAACAATACGAAGCTTTAGGAAAGAAACAGCAAATGCTTCAACAAAAAATTCAATTTGAAGAACAACAAATTCAACAAGAAAGCCAGACAGAGATAGATTCGTTAATAGATAAAGTTAAAGACTATGTAAAATCTTACGGCGAAACACATGGTTACACTTATATTTTAGGAAGTAATGAAGGCGGAAGCGTTATGTATGGAAAAGATGAAAACGATCTAACCGAAACAATTTTAAAAGAACTTAACGACGCTTACAAAGCAAAAAATTAAGTAATTAATTGATTATTATTTTAAAAAAGCCAGATAATTTTTATCTGGCTTTTTTGTTTAACATATTGATTTTTATATAGTTATGTTGTTTTTGTGATGGTTAATATTTTTTAAACGTAACATTATACGCGCTAAATCGTTTAATCACTTGTAAATAGCAATATGCTTTTAACAAAGACATAAAACCGAAAACGTTAGTTACAGTGATTATTCCTTAATTTTATCGATCTGAAAACAATATTATATTAATGAAACCCCTCTTTTTAACCCTCTTTTTACTTTCGAGCATTTTTAGCCAGTCTCAAGAAAAATTCACCCTTAGTGGTACTGTTAAAGACCATACCAATGGCGAAACCTTACTTGGTGTCACGGTATATTTAAAAGACACCAACATTGGAAGTATTACAAACGAATATGGATTTTTTTCGTTAACTGCGCCAAAAGACAACTATACGTTAATTATTTCCTATGTTGGTTACGAATCTTATTCGCAAGAATTAACCTTAAACAAAGACCAAAAACTAAATATAGAATTAAAGGCTTCATCAACTGCGTTGGATGAAGTGATTATTACGGCAGAAGAATCGGAAATGGTAAGCATTCGTAAACCCCAAATGAGTGTGTCAAAACTCAATGCCAAAACCATTAAGGAAATGCCAGCAGTTTTAGGCGAGGTCGATGTGGTAAAATCCATTCAGTTGCTTCCTGGTGTCACCAATAATGGCGAAGGTTCTGCTGGATTTCATGTGCGTGGTGGTGCGGCCGATCAAAACTTAGTGCTTCTTGATGAGGCCATAATTTACAACACCTCGCATTTCTTTGGATTTTTCTCGGTTTTTAATGCCGATGCCATAAAAAACATTAAACTCTATAAAGGTGATATTCCTGCAAAGTATGGTGGTCGTGTATCGTCTGTTTTGGATGTACGTCAAAAAGACGGTAACAGCAAACAGTTTGAACTTAACGGCGGCATTGGGTTAATTTCTAGCCGATTGGCTGCAGAATCGCCATTATTTAAGGATAAAGGCTCGTTTTTAGTTGCTGGAAGAGCCTCGTATGCGCATTTATTTATGCCATTGATAGAAGAGGTTGAAGACGATAAAATTTCGTTTTATGATTTGAATTTAAAAACCAATTACGAACTTAATAAAAACAATAGGTTATACCTATCGGGTTACTTTGGGCGTGATGTGTTTAACCTCTCTAAAATTATAGAAAATAATTACGGAAACGCTACGGGAAACCTACGTTGGAATCACGTGTTTAACGATAAATTGTTTTCAAACCTGTCGTTTATTTATAGCAAATACGACTATCAAATTCTATTGGATTTTATTGAACTGGATTGGACGGCAGATATTACCAATTTCAACCTTAAATACGATTTGGGTTACTACGTAAACAACAACTTAAAACTAGATTTTGGTATTAGTGGGTTGACCTACAACGTTAATCCTGGTGAAGTAAAACCAGCTTCAGAATCCTCTTCAATTAATTACTTAAAATTAGATGAAAAAAGAGCCTTTGAAGGTGGAGCTTATATTGGTTCCGAACATCAAATTTCAGATAAATTAACCCTAAATTACGGGTTAAGATATAGTGCATTTTCTAGACTTGGCGGCCAAAATATTACTAATTATGTCAATAACCAACCTGTTATTTACAACAGCGATTTAGGCATTTACGAGCGCGGTGAAGTAGCCAACGAAACCTATTATAGTAAAAGCGAAAGCATAAAAACCTTTGGTAATTTTGAACCGCGTTTAGCGGTATCCTATCAGTTAAACAAGATGTCTTCGGTTAAGGCGAGTTATACCAAATCCACACAGTATTTACATTTATTATCAAACACCTCATCGGTAACGCCGTTGGATGTATGGACACCAAGCGGCAAATACATAAAACCCCAAATTTCAAATCAGTTTGCATTGGGTTATTACAAGAAATTTAAAGACAATGCCTTTGCCTTAGAATTGGAAACGTATTACAAACACGTTGATAACAGGATTGATTATATAGATGGCTCTAGTTTAATAGGAAATAACAACATAGAAACCGAGATTTTAAATGGAGAAGCTAGAGCTTATGGTTTGGAAGTGCTATTTAGAAAGAACAAAGGCGATTTTACGGGGTGGTTGGCGTATACATTGTCAAAATCTGAACAACGTGCTTTAGGCGGAAATGCTGGCGGACCAGGTATAAATAATGGTGATTGGTACAATACGCCATACGATCGTACACACGATATTTCGCTAACGGGCGTTTACAAATTGAACACCAAATGGAGCCTTAGCTCAAATTTTGTGTTTCAAACAGGACGTCCAGTAACGTATCCAAACGGGCAATATACTTACGAAGGCCTTTCGGTAGCAACCTATTCAAACCGAAACGAAGACCGTTTACCAGCATATCACAGATTAGATGTTTCAGCAACGTTTAAACCTAATAACAACCCAGATAAACGCTGGAAATCGGAATGGGTATTTGGCATTTACAATGTGTATAACCGAAAAAATGCAGCTTCCGTTAGTTTTAATCAAAATAGGGAAACAGGCGTAAACGAGGCTACAAGAATTTCCATTTTTGGTGTAATTCCATCGGTAACGTATAACTTCAAATTTTAAAAAAATGACACGATATATCATAGCAATTTTAACATTTAGCCTTTTATTGACATCTTGCGAAGATGTCATTGATGTTGATGTGCCAACAGCAGAACCACGCTTGGTTATTGAAGCGTCTCTAGATTGGGAAAAAGGTACAACAGGAAACGAGCAAACCATTATGTTAAGGATGTCTACACCATATTTTGAGACCGAAGAAAACACAATGGTCACAGGCGCAATGGTTACGGTTACCAACAACGATACAGGCGATATATTTTCATTTACCGACCAAAATGACGGCACATATACCACAACCAATTTTGTGCCTATTTTAAACAATACGTATAGTTTGGAAGTCATTCATAACGACGAAACCTATGAAGCCACGGAAACTCTAATGCCGGTTTCCGATATAAATAATGTCACACAAAGTACCGAAGGTGGCTTTGATGATGAACTATTAGAACTTAATCTTTATTTTGATGATCCTGCCAATGTTGAAAATTACTATTTAATTAAGTATGATGTGGAAGGCGATATGTTTCCTTATCTGGAAGATTTATCAGATGAATTTGTAGATGGTAACGAGATACACGATTTCTTTGAAAAAGACGATGACGAAGACGGTGAGGAAACTCCTTTTGAAGCCGGCGATGTTGTAAACGTTAGTTTGTATGGTATTTCGGAGCAATACTACAATTTTATGCGTTTGTTAATCGAGCAATACGATAGCCAAGGCGATCCGTTTAGTTCCAATGCGGCGCAAGTAAGAGGAAATTGCACCAATCCAACACATCCAGAAAATTATGCTTTTGGGTACTTTAGAGTCACCCAAGTAGATAAACAAACGTATACGTTTCAATAAAAATTAAGCCGGCAATTAGCTGGCTTTTTTATGTAATAAACGGGTTAGTTTTATGGATAAATCGGTAAGCACGATTTTTGCGTTGGCATTACGCTCAATATGATAAATGGCATCTTGCAATTCGTTGCTAATATCCATAATATTATTGCCGTGAACAAAAGGCGCAAATTTTTCCAGTTTAAATCCTTCGGTTTTGGGTTCTACAAACACGAGATTGGGAGCGTTGTAGTTTAATAACAGCGCTTGTCTAAAGTAATCCAAACAAAAATGTAAAAACTGCTTTTGGGTCTCACGACCTGTTTTGGCGATGGTTTCACTCCAAGAAATTAAATCGTGAATGGCACCTTTATTACCTTTGGCTTTAAAAGCCGAACGTACCCAAAACACAAACCATTCTTCAAATTGAATATCTTCAGAATCGTGATATACCAAATCGCAAGCTTTATTGAAATTACCATTAGCTTGATGCGCAATTTTGGTCGCATCGGCCTCGGCAATGTCAAATTTTTTAACTAGCGTGTTTTTAATGTCTTCCTCGGCTAATGGTGGAAAATGCAAGACTTGGCAACGCGATAAAATGGTATTTATAATTTGCTCTTCGTCTTCGGTAATAAGAATAAAAATGGTCTTTTCTGGCGGCTCTTCAATCAGTTTTAAAAGCTTGTTGGCAGCGGCGGTATTCATTTTTTCGGCCATCCAGATAATCATCACTTTATAACCGCCTTCATACGATTTTAAGGCTAAGGACTTTACAATATCCTGGGCTTCATCAACACCCATTTGACCTTGTTTGTTTTCAATGCCCAACTTTTTGTACCAATCAAACAAGTTGCCGTAAGGTTGTTCATTTAGTAACTCACGCCATTCTTCTAAAAAATTAGACGAAACCGGGTGTTTTTTAACCTTATCGTTGGCTGCAACAGGAAAGGCAAAATGCAAATCGGGATGCGAAAGGTTGTTAAACTTGAGGTTGCAAGCATCATTTCCACCGGTGTTTTCACCATCAGCATTTTTGCATAAAATGTATTGCGCATAGGCAATTGCCATTGGTAAAGTGCCACAACCTTCTGGCCCAACAAACAGTTGTGCGTGTGAAATCCGCCCATTGTCGGCACTTGTAGTTAAATGTTTTTTTATATGTTCTTGTCCTATAACTTCTGAAAACAGCATAAAGCAAAGATATGTTTTTTAATGGTTCTGAAAAGCTGAAAACGTTTTCGATAAAAAACAGATTTTTTGACGTGATTTAATTGGTTACATTTGTGGTTTAAGACTATAAAATAATCAACCAGATGAAAACAATAAACGACTTCAATTTTGACAATAAAACAGCCTTAATTCGCGTAGATTTTAACGTGCCTTTAAATGATGCGTTTGAAGTAACCGATGCCACTAGAATTGTTTCGGCAAAGCCAACCATTATTAAAGTTTTGGAAGATGGCGGAAGTTGTGTGCTAATGTCGCATTTAGGACGACCAAAAGGCGTACAAGACGAATTTTCGTTAAAACATATTGTACCTAAAGTTTCTGAAATTATTGGCGTTGAGGTAAAATTTGTTTCCGATTGCGTTGGTGAAGCAGCCGAAGAAGCAGTTAAAAACCTACAGCCAGGAGAAATTTTACTATTGGAGAACTTACGTTTTCACGATGAAGAAAAATCTGGCGATAAAGCATTTGCTGAGCAATTATCGAAACTTGGCGATGTTTATGTAAACGATGCTTTTGGAACAGCGCACAGAGCGCACGCCTCAACTACAGTTGTTGCCGAGTTTTTCCCAGAAAACAAATGTTTTGGAAGCTTATTGGCCAAAGAAATTGAAAGCATAGACAAAGTAATGACGTCTGGTGAAAAACCTGTTCTTGCTGTACTTGGTGGTGCAAAAGTGTCTTCAAAAATTACGATTATAGAAAATATTCTAGACAAAGTAGACCACTTGATTATTGGCGGCGGAATGACCTTTACTTTTGTAAAAGCGCAAGGTGGTAGTGTGGGCGATTCTATTTGCGAAGATGATAAAATGGAACTGGCCTTAGATATTTTAAAACAAGCCAAAGAAAAAGGTGTGCAAATTCACTTACCTGTTGATGTTGTGGCTGCCAATGCATTTAGCAACGATGCCGATACCCAAATTATGGATGTTACTAAAATCCCTGATGGCTGGCAAGGTTTGGATGCAGGTCCAAAGTCGTTAGAACTTTTTAAAGAAGTGGTTTTGCAATGTAAAACCATTTTATGGAATGGACCACTAGGTGTTTTTGAAATGGAAACCTTCTCTAAAGGGACTATTGCTCTTGGAGATTTTATTGCAGAAGCTACTAAAAACGGTGCGTTCTCCCTTGTTGGCGGTGGCGATTCGGTGGCCGCTGTTAAGCAATTTGGTTTCGAAGACAAGGTAAGCTACGTAAGTACAGGTGGTGGCGCTATGCTAGAAAGTCTAGAAGGGAAGACATTACCAGGCATTGCTGCCATTCAGCAATAAAAATTACTTTATACGAATTTTACGTATCTTTCGTTACGTTCATAAATGAATTTATAAATGCGCTTATTTAGCATCACGTTTTTATGTCTTATATTTTGTGGCACAGCCTATGCTCAAGAGCCTAATGTTACACAAGAAAAAATTGATTCGACAAACGTTTCAACCACCACTCGTGTTAGCGATACCATTTCGGATGGCAAGACAATTCCTGTTACCAAAATTTCTGCAGAACAAGATTCGTTAAGCTTTAAAACGCTTAAAGCAGATCACGATTTAGCAATGAAGCTAGACGAAAAATGGTTGGATGAATTGTACAGCAACGCTCTTTTTGACACCATTTACAAAACCGTTTCGGAGTTAGAATATAAAGAGGTAGATTATCCCGAGTTATCAACCGATACACTTAAGGCCAGATTAGAAAGGCTAAACGCTAGAACACCATTTAATGTAGAGTATAATCCGTCTTTGGAAAGTGTGATTAAAAACTTTTTAAAACGCAGAAGGCGTTCTATGGAGACCTTAATGGGATTAAGCCATTTCTATTTTCCTATGTTTGAAAAGGAGTTTGATAATTACAACATCCCGTTGGAGATGAAATACCTTGCTATTGTAGAATCGGCTTTAAAACCACGAGCACGATCTCGTGTTGGCGCCACGGGGTTGTGGCAGTTTATGTTTGCTACAGGGAAGCAATATGGCTTGGATGTAAGTAGTTATGTTGATGAACGTAGCGATCCTATAAAATCGACCAAAACAGCAGCCGTATATTTATCTAAATTGTACGAGATTTTTGGTGATTGGGATTTAGCTTTGGCAGCCTATAACTCTGGTCCTGGAAATGTATCAAAAGCGATTAGGCGATCTGGCGGGTATCAAAACTACTGGAACATTCGTCATAATTTACCGCGGGAAACGGCAGGTTATGTTCCTGCGTTTTTGGCGACGATGTATATTTTTGAATATGCCGAGGAGCACGGTTTTAAACCCGAAAAACCCTTGTTTCATCATTTAGAAACCGATACTATTCGCGTAAAGCAAATGATTACCTTAGACCAAGTTTCTGAAGCCACAGAGGTTCCCGTTGAAGAACTTCAGTTTTTAAATCCATCATACAAACTGGATATTATTCCGCTTATCGAAGGAAAGAATTATTATTTACGATTACCTAGATATGCTGTTGGCAAATTTGTAACTAACGAAACCGATATTTATGCTTTGGCAAAAGCCGAATTTGATAAACGCGAAAAACCCTTGCCACAATTTTTTAACTCTGATACCAAAATAAGATATCGTGTAAAAAGCGGTGATTATTTAGGAAAAATAGCCAGAAAGTATGGCGTTCGCGTAAGCCAAATTAAACGCTGGAATGGTTTGCGAAGCAATAACTTAAGAATAGGGCAGCGACTAACAATTTACCCTAGAAACCCAGTTGCAGTTAATACAGCTAAGCCTAAAGCAACAGTTAATACTAAAGGAAAAACGACTTATAAAGTGCAAAAAGGCGATTCGCTTTGGAGCATTTCGCAAAAGTTTCCTGGAATTTCTGTTCAAAATATTCGAGATTGGAACGATATTAGTGGGAATAATTTAAAACCAGGAATGGTATTAAAAGTTTCAAAAGGATAACAGAAAAACCAACTATTATGCAAAAATTATTTACGTTATTAATGTGTTGCACATTAATTTTATCATGTAACGATAACAAGAAGGGTGAAAAAAGGAAGATATTACCAGAATCTTCAGGGAAGATAAATAACCTATCGGTTGTTATAGAGAACGATTTATGGGAAGGGCAAGTTGGAGAAGCCATTAGAGAAACATTAGCAAGTCCAGTAGATGGTTTACCTCAAGATGAGCCTCTATTTAGTATGAGTCAAATTCCACCATCAGTATTTTCTGGATTTGTAGCACAAAATAGAACCGTTTTAAAAATAGAAACAGCTAAAAAAGCTGAAGTAAAAATTGCATCGAATGTATTTGCAAGACCGCAAAGAGTTGTTCTTGTAAGTGGAAATTCTAATGAAGAAATAGCAAAACTAATAGAAACCAATAGCAAACGCATTATTCAAGCTTTAAAGCAGACTGAAATAAAAGAAAAGCAGCGTAGAATGGCTTTGTCTTTACATAAAACAAAAGCTATCGAGGAGAACTTAGGAATTTCAATAAAATTCCCCTCAGCCTATAGAATTGGTGTGGAAGAAGATGGGTTTTTCTGGCTTAGAAAAGATATAACCACAGGAACAACTAATATCATGATTTACGAGCTTCCATATGGAACTATAAAACGCAACGATAGTCTTGCTGGTAATATTATTAAATTAAGAGATTCTATTGGTAAAGCGCATATCCCAGGTCCGGTAGATGGTTCTTATATGATTACCGAAGAAGCTTATGCTCCTTTTATTTTTGAAACAACTATAGATGATAAACCTGCTTTAGAAACTAAAGGCCTTTGGGACGTTAAAAATGCCTTTATGTCGGGGCCGTTTATTAATTATATTATAGATGATAAAGCCAATAACAGGCAACTTGTGTTAGAAGGGTTTGCGTTTGCACCATCGGTAGAAAAACGCGAATATATGTTTGAATTGGAAGCCATACTTAAATCCATTCAATTTAAATAAATAAAACACCTTATAAATAAAAAGCCTTGCAATTAGCAAGGCTTTTTATTTATAACATCAATTATATTGATTATTCTTTTTCTTTTGGAGCATCTTCATCTTTACTGGCGTCTTTAAACTCCTTAATACCACTACCTAAACCGCGCATTAATTCTGGAATTTTCTTACCGCCAAATAATAATAAAACCACTACAACAATTAAGGCTATTTGCCATGGTCCTATTGCTAAAAATATACTTGCTGAAATCATAACATCTTAATTTGAAGTACAAAGTTACTAATTAAACTTCAAATACAACATTTAAAAAATAAACTTTAGTAAAAGGCGTTATCTTTTGCACTTATTTTGACTAATTTTGTTAGTAATATGTCTAAGAAGAAATCATCAAAAAAAATAAAAAAGAAGCTGTTTCATAAGTATCGTTTAGTTATTCTAAATGAAGATACGTTTGAAGAACGTTTATCTTTTAAGCTTACACGCTTAAATGTTTTTGTGCTTATGTCTATTTCGGTTATAGTTTTAATAGCAGCAACCACCATACTTATTGCTTTTACGCCATTAAGAGAATATATACCAGGATATTCGTCAACAGCGTTAAAAAAGAAAGCTGTGGCTTTAACTTATAAAGTCGATTCTTTAGAAAACGTTTTAACAGTAAACGAACGTTATTACGAGTCGATTAAAAAAGTGCTTCATGGAGAAATTAGCACCGAAGAATTTAATAAAGACTCTATACAAGAAGAGATAAAATTGGATATTACTCAAGATGATTTAAAACCAACAAAAGCCGATTCTTTATTACGAGAAAAAGTTGAAAAGGAAGATAAATACAATTTATTTGAAACGGCAACTTCTAAAATTAACTTTGTCTTATTTCCTCCTGTAAATGGCACTATTTCTGAAGCATACAATGCTAATAAAAAACATTATGCTATAGATCTTGTTGTTTCTAAAGATACACCTGTTAAATCTACTGCCGATGGAACGGTTATTTTTGCTGAGTGGACTGCCGAAACCGGCCATGTTATTATTGTAGAACACAGTAATGGCTTAATTTCTGTTTACAAACACAATAGTTCGTTAACCAAGCAACAGGGCGATTTAGTTAAAACCGGAGAAGTTATAGCTATGGTGGGTAACTCTGGTGAATATTCTACAGGAACACACCTACATTTTGAACTCTGGAAAGATGGGTATCCTATTAATCCAACAAACTTTATAGACTTTAATTAAATGCCATCAATAAAATCTGTATTAGCAAAACCTTTTGCAAAACTTGTAGCAAAGTCCATAAATAAATGGGCTAATAATCCTATTGAAACACAAGAAAAAGTCTTTCAAAATTTAATTAGTGAAGCAGCTTCTACTGTGTTTGGACAAGATCATGATTTTATTAGTATAAATACCTATCAAGATTTTAAAAAGCGTGTTCCTATAAGAGATTACGAGGATTTAAAACCCTATGTAGAACGCGTTGTTAATGGAGAGGAAAATATTCTATGGAAAGGAAAACCTATTTATTTTGCTAAAACCTCTGGAACAACATCGGGAGCAAAATATATTCCTATTACCAAAGAAAGTATGCCAACGCATATTAAAGCAGCAAGAAACGCTATTTTAATGTATGTTGCCGAAACAGGAAACACGAAATTTATTGATGGCAAAATGATTTTCCTACAAGGTAGTCCAATATTAGAGAAAAAAAACGGTATCGAATTAGGGCGATTATCGGGAATTGTAGCGCATTATGTGCCAAACTATCTTCAAAAAAACCGTATGCCATCATGGGAGACCAATTGCATTGAAGATTGGGAAACCAAAGTAGATGCCATAGTAAAAGAAACGCTACCAGAGAATATGACCGTTATTTCTGGAATACCATCTTGGGTACAAATGTATTTTGAAAGAATTGTGACGAAAACAGGAAAAAAGGTTGGTGATGTTTTTAAAAATTTCGACTTATTTATTTTTGGAGGTGTAAATTACGAACCCTATAAGTCTAAATTTGAAAATTTAATAGGAAGACAAGTCGATAGTATTGAGTTGTACCCAGCCAGCGAAGGTTTTTTTGCTTTTCAAGATAAGCAAAACGAAAAAGGTATGTTGCTTCAGTTAGATTCAGGGATTTTTTATGAGTTTGTAAAAGCCGATGAGTTTTTCAATGAAACCCCAACTCGAATAACTATAAAAGATGTTGAGGTTGGTGTAAACTATGTCATGATTATTTCTACTACAGCAGGTTTATGGGGTTATAATATTGGCGATACGGTTCAATTTACATCCACGAAACCTTATCGCGTGATTGTTTCAGGAAGAATAAAACATTTTATTTCGGCCTTTGGTGAACATGTTATTGGTAAAGAGGTGGAACAAGCCTTAAAAGATGGCATTGAAGGCACACAAGTAGCAGTAAATGAGTTTACGGTAGCGCCACAAATAACGCCAGAAGAAGGCTTACCATATCATGAATGGTTTATAGAATTTGAAAAAGAGCCTAAAGATATGCAGGAGTTTATCAATAAAATTGATAGGTCACTTCAGCAACAAAACAGTTATTATTTAGATTTAATTGAAGGGAAAATTCTACAACCATTAAAAATCACCATGGTCAAGAAAAATGGCTTTCAAGAACATATGAAAAGTCTAGGTAAATTAGGCGGACAAAACAAACTACCTAGATTATCAAATGATAGGTCTATTGCTAATAATTTAATTACATTAGCTTTAATCAAATAATATTATATTTGTCGGCAACTATTTTTATGAATAAAGGAAAACATCAAGGACGAACACGAGCTCAAGAAAGTTCAAATGCCATAGAGCGCATGTATATTACTATGCGCCATTTGTTTAATAGAGGCTTTTATAAACCCATGGGTGTTTCTGGCGAAACGTTACGTGAAGCATTACTACTACTACGTCCAGAAATTTATGGTTCTGTAGCCGAAGAAAAAGCCGAATTAGAAGGCCTTTTATACGTTATAGATAGATTACCACAAGGCATTGAAGAATGTACTTACATTAACCTTACTAGTGACGAAGGTTATGGGAGTTCCCATTTTAAACCTATTATTCCACCCAAAAGAAGACGTAATTGTTACCGTATTGATGAAGAACAAATGAATATTGAGGTAACAAGAGGACGATCTGAAATTTACGATATTTTAACGCATCTTACGTTTTTGTTTGTAGAGTCTCATAAAATAAGTAACCGTGTTCTAATAGATGAACAAGGTACAACAACCAGAGATTGGATTAAGCTAGAGAAAGCTGTTTTGTCCACAAAAAAGCTTACTCAAAAAGAACGTGAAATAGCTATAACGCACACAGCCAATATTTTAGGAAGAACCTTTAGTAAGCTTACCCAAGTTTATAGCGATTTTGCTACGCCAACACAACCAGAACGCTTACTTCATATTGTTTATTGGTTAGGAAAACTAGCCATAGAAGAACAAGTAAACAGCAATAAAAGAACGGTAACCTTTAGTCCAGTATTAAGAGAGCGTTTAGGGCATCATATTCATGGCGAAATTTGGGCAGATAACATTAAGCAAGTATTAGAAAAGCATGGTTTACTAGAAAAACCTATTCATATAATAAGTGCTAATATGCACAGTGTTATGAATTCGCTTTTTGCACCAATAGCTTTGAAATCTGAACTTAGCAAAAAATCTATTTTTGAAGTTTATGAAGACTTAAGTCAAGGTAAAAACAAAGCTTTACGCAATAAAGTAGAAAAACTAGCGTTGCAGAATGGCATGATATATATACCAGATCACTCAGGAACTAATATTGACGTACAAATTTTTGATACATCTAAGATAGATTTAGAAAAAACCGATTTAGAAGTCACATCTAAATCAAAGTCAAGCGAGCAACCTGTGATTTTTGTTATGGATTATGCATTTGGGGAACAAGCTTACGAAACTATGGATGAGTTGTTAAAACCCATTAAAATTAATGGGAATAACGCTCATTTAAATGTAGAGTCTATATCTATTATGGGCAAAGCAGGAATTTTAGAAGGTGGCAAAGGCGATATTATGATTCCATCGGCACACATTTTTGAAGGCACCGCAGATAATTACCCCTTTAAAAACGAATTGTCTAAGAGTGATATAGAAGACCAAGGCATAGATGTGTATGAAGGCGCTATGATAACCGTTTTAGGAACCTCATTACAGAACAAAGAAATTTTAAAATTCTTTTACAATTCTACGTGGAATGTTATAGGTTTGGAAATGGAAGGTGCACATTACCAAAAAGCCATACAAGCGGCTTCGCGCGTTAGAGGAAATATAAATGAAAAGGTTAAAGTAAGATATGCTTATTATGCTAGTGATAACCCCTTAGAAACAGGAAGCACATTAGCCTCTGGTGGTTTAGGCACCTCTGGTGTAAAGCCAACCTATTTAATTACAAGACAAATTTTAAAACAAATATTTAATTAATCATAACATCAAATGAGTAAAAATTTACCAGAACATACACCTTCTGAAGAAATAGATTTAATTCAAATCTTTAATATGATTGGTAATTTATTTACCAAGCTATTTCATTTTATTGGGGTTATTTTTAAGGCTATTTTTTCAGTGTTTATTTATGCTTTACAGGCTATATTTAAAAACTTTAAACTTATTGCAATAGTTATGTTGTTGGCTGCTATTGTAGGGGTTGTTTTACAAAGAACCCAGAAAGATGTTTATGAGTCTCAAATGCTTGTTAAACCCTATTTTGACTCTAAGTTTCAGCTGGTTACAAATATTAATTATTATAATGCCTTAATAGGTGAGAGGGATTATAACCAACTATCAGAATTGTTTGATATTACTAATGAAGATGCTGCAAAACTAATTGAATTTGAAATTAATCCAGGCCCTGAAAATGAAAATGACAAAATACTTCAATACGACAAATTTATAAAGTCAATAGATAGTGTTCGAGCACAAGATATTGGTTTTGATGATTTTATTGAGAACAGAAGCATTTACTCAGGGGATATTTTTGAAATTAGTGTTAGATCTTTTAAAAAGAATATTTTTAGGTCTTTAGAGGAGGGCTTTAATTCAACTTTTGAGAATTATTATTCTAAAAAGAAAATGAAAAAACGCGATTCTTTAATTGCTATTAGGAAAGAAAAAGTGTTGTCATCACTTAAAGAGATTGATTCTCTTAAGCAAGTTTATATTAACGTTATGACAGAAGAGTCAAAATCTAAAGAGGGTTCTTATTCAACAAGAGATGGCATGTCCTTTATTCAGGAAAAAACAAAAACAAAAGAGTTTGAGTTACTTAAAGAAGAAATGAAATTAAAGGAAGAGTTAAGTGACTTAGAATCTCAAAAAGTAGAAGAAGATGTCTTTTTCGATACCTTATCTAGCTTTCAAGATGTTGGAGCTAAATATTCAAGCATTTGGAATATGTATATTTTAATATTTCCTGTTATAGCATTCGTTTTATTGTGTTTTGTTTATTTAATTAGAAGACTAACCAAATATGTTTTATCATATGAATAAAACCATATTAATTACAGGAGGTGCAGGTTTTATAGGGTCTCATGTCGTTAGGTTATTTGTTAATAAGTATCCTAATTATGAAATTTACAACCTTGATGCCTTAACTTATGCGGGTAATCTAGAAAATTTAAAAGATGTTGAGGCTAAAACCAATTATCATTTTATTAAAGCTGATATAAATGATGAGAATTTAATTACACATCTTTTTCAAAAACACCAATTCGAGAGTGTTATTCATTTGGCTGCTGAATCTCATGTAGACCGTTCTATTAAGGATCCTTTAGCATTTGTAAAAACAAATATAATAGGAACACTTAATTTGTTAAACGCTTTTAAGGAATTATGGGAAGGTAATTTTGAAGGTAAACGTTTTTATCATATTAGTACCGATGAAGTTTATGGCACATTAGGAGAATCAGGATTATTTACAGAATCAACACCATATTCTCCAAATTCACCTTACTCAGCATCAAAAGCAAGCTCAGACCATTTCGTGCGAGCCTATGGTGAAACGTACAATATTCCCTATGTGATTTCTAATTGCTCTAATAACTATGGGCAAAATCAATTTCCTGAAAAACTTATTCCGTTATTTATTAATAATATTATAAATAATAAATCATTGCCAGTTTATGGCGATGGCAATTACACGAGAGATTGGTTATATGTTGTTGATCATGCTCGAGCTATTGATTTAGTCTTCCATAAAGGAAAAAATACTGAAACCTATAACATAGGTGGATTTAATGAATGGAAAAATATAGATTTGGTACAGTTGCTTTGTAGCCAAATGGATAAAAAATTAGGAAGAACTTCTGGAACATCTAAAAAACTAATCACATTTGTAAAAGATAGACCAGGTCATGATTTAAGGTATGCCATAGATGCCAACAAAATTAATAAAGAATTAAGTTGGGAACCATCAGTAACATTTGAGCAAGGATTGTCTATAACAATAGATTGGTATTTAAACAACCAAGAGTGGTTAAACCATGTAACAAGTGGTGCGTATCAATTATATTATGAAAAACAGTATTATAAATGAAAGGAATTATTCTAGCAGGAGGTTCAGGTACACGGCTACACCCTTTAACATTATCGGTAAGTAAGCAACTTATGCCAGTATATGATAAACCAATGATTTACTATCCATTATCAACACTATTGTATTCGGGTATTAAGGAAATTTTAATTATTTCAACACCAAAAGACCTTCCCCTTTTTAAAGATTTATTAGGTGATGGCGAAAAATATGGATGTCGTTTTGAGTATGCTGTACAAGACCAACCAAATGGTTTAGCAGAGGCGTTTATAATAGGCGAAAAATTTGTGGGTAATGATAAAGTTGCTTTGATTTTAGGCGATAATATTTTTTATGGTAGTGGGTTGTCAAAATTATTACAAGAGAACAATAACCCAGAAGGAGGTATTATATACGCTTATAGAGTTCATGACCCCGAGCGTTATGGCGTAGTCGAATTTAATAATGATGGACAAGCGATTTCTATAGAAGAAAAACCTAAAGAGCCAAAATCCAATTATGCTGTACCGGGGATTTATTTTTATGATAATAGTGTAATCGATATTGCCAAAAATATCACCCCTAGCGAAAGAGGCGAGTTAGAAATAACCGATGTAAATAAAGCCTATTTAGAACAAGGTAAACTAAATGTAAGTATATTAGATAGAGGAACGGCGTGGTTAGATACAGGGACATTTCAATCATTAATGCAAGCTTCGCAATTTGTTGAGGTTATTGAAGAGCGCCAAGGCCTTAAAATAGGATCTATTGAAGCTGCTGCCTTTGAAATGGGGTACATTACAGAAACACAATTTAAAGATTTAGCAAAACCATTGATGAAAAGTGGTTATGGCAAAAATTTATTAGGCCTAATACAAAAAGAGAATGAAAATAACAGAGACTAAGCTTAAAGATTGTTTTATTCTTGAACCTCATCTTTTTAAAGATGATAGAGGGTATTTTTTTGAAAGCTTTAATCAAAAACAATTTAATAATTTAATAGGCAAATCTGTTACGTTTGTACAAGATAATGAATCGTTTTCTACTAAAGGAGTAGTAAGGGGCTTACATTTTCAAACAGGGTATTTTGCTCAAGCTAAGCTTGTTAGAGCTGTTAAAGGAGCTGTTTTAGACGTAGCAGTTGATCTTAGGCCAAAATCTCCCACATTTGGAAAGCATATATCTATTGAATTAACAGAAGAAAATAAAAAACAGCTTTTCGTTCCTCGAGGGTTTGCCCATGGTTTTGCTGTGCTAAGTAAAACAGCTATTTTTTCTTACAAGTGCGATAATTATTACAACAAAAAATCTGAAGCAGGTATTATGTTTAATGACCCCACTTTAAATATTAATTGGAAACTTTCTAATGAAGAAATTCTTGTATCAGAAAAAGATGCTGATTTACCAACTTTAAAAGAATATTTTTAATGGTTTTAAGAATACTGGTAACAGGTAGTCAAGGTCAGTTAGGTCAATGTTTACAAGATGTTGTTTTAAAAAATAACTCTTCTATAGAGTTTGTGTTTTTAAGCTCTTCAGATTTAGATATTACCAATACAGATCAACTTGAAAATGCATTTCAAACAGAAAACTTTGATTTTTGCGTTAATTGTGCCGCTTATACCGCTGTAGATGTAGCCGAAGAGAATCAAGAATTAGCGTTTAAAGTCAATGCTGAAGGTGTAAAAAATATCGCAGAGGTCTGCAAGAAGCATAACACTACACTTATTCATATTTCTACCGATTTTGTGTTTGATGGCAAAAATAGAACCCCTTACAAAGAAACTAACACAACTACGCCAATTAATATTTATGGTGAATCAAAATTAACAGGTGAAATATTTTTACAAGATATTCTAGACCGTTATTTTATAATACGAACTTCATGGTTGTACTCGGAATATGGCCATAATTTTGTGAAAACCATGTTGCGTTTATTTAAAGAAAAGGACGCTTTAAATGTTGTCGATGATCAAATAGGGTCTCCAACCTATGCTGGCGATTTAGCTAAGTTTATTTATTATATTATTTCAAGTCAATCTACTAATTATGGCGTTTATCATTTTAGTAACTTAGGAGAAACTAGCTGGTTTGGATTTGCTAAAAAGATAAAAGAACTGTCAAAGTTGCATGTAAAAATTATCCCAATAGCATCATCGGAATTTCCCACAAAAGCCGTCAGACCAAACTATAGTGTGCTAAGTACTAAAAAAGTCGAGGAGACTTTTAGCTATGGCCTAATTAATTGGGAAAATAGCCTTCAAAACATGCTTGCTATATAAACCTAAGCTCTTTGTAAGAAAAATCGCTTACTTATACGGACTATCTACGGGAAATCTACGGCGTATCCATAACGCATTTACAATTAAGACGTTATTTTATATAATTATCTTGATTAAGTGGATATTAATGATAATTTTGTATTCTTATTTTCAAACAATGGATAATAAAAGCCTACAAACAGCAATAAAAGCCTCATTACAAGCAGGAAAGGTTATCATGCAAGTGTATGACACCGCTTTTGATGTAGAAATAAAAGACGATAAATCGCCATTAACAGAGGCCGATAAACGCGCTAATGATGTTATTAATTCGTTCTTGATTCCAACAGAAATACCCATTATTTCTGAAGAGAATAAACAAACAGATTACGCTGTTAGAAAAACTTGGGAAACCTGCTGGGTAGTAGATCCCGTAGATGGTACCAAAGAATTTATAAAAAGAAATGGCGAGTTTACAGTAAATATCGCATTAATTAAAAACGGTAAACCAATTTTAGGTGTTATTTATGTGCCTGCCGTAAAAACCATCTATTTTGCTGATGTAGAAAAAAACGAAGCGTTTAAGGCAAATTTAGAGTCACATGATGTTACTGTTGAAACTATATTGGATTTAGTAGAACCCTTACAACCCAAACAAAACAATACCAATAAAGTAGCAGTTGTTGGCAGTCGTTCGCATATGAATCAAGACACCTTAGATTTTGTAGAAAGCTTAAAGGCAGAGGGTAAAGAGGTTGAGATAGTCTCTAAAGGAAGTTCTTTAAAGTTTTGTTTAGTAGCCGAAGGCAATGCCGATGTTTACCCACGTTATGCACCAACTATGGAGTGGGATACTGCTGCGGGACAAGCTATTTGCAATGCTGTAGGCCTAGAAGTCATTTCAAAAGAAACCAATCAACCCCTTCAATACAATAAAGAGAATTTACTAAACAGTTACTTTTTAGTAAGTCAATAATATGGCAGACGTTTCCTATAAACGACATATTGCAAAAACTATTACCTGGCGGATTGTTGGTACTTTAGATACCATTATTCTATCTTGGATAATTACTGGAAATCCACTAGCTGGCTTAAAAATAGGCCTAGCTGAAGTTACCACAAAAACAGTTTTATATTATCTTCATGAACGTGTTTGGTATAAAATAAACCTATCAAAAGATGGTGTTTTACTAGAGAGTAGAAAACGTCATATAGCCAAAACCATAACTTGGCGATTGGTAGGAACAATTGATACGATGACATTGGCTTGGATTATTTCTGGAGACCCTTTGTCTGCACTAAAAATAGGATTTGCAGAGATTATTACAAAAATGGTTTTATATTACCTACATGAGCGTATTTGGTATAAAATAGACTTTGGACTGTCAGAAAGAAAAAACGAAGACGTATGAAAAAAAATATCATCCCACATAGTTATCAAATCTCTGTAAACGATAGGCAAAAACACAATAATCATAAGTCATTTTTAATATGGTTTACGGGTTTGTCTGGATCAGGAAAATCAACAATAGCTAATGTTGTTGAGCAAAAACTGCATCAAAAAGGCATAAAAACATATACACTTGATGGCGATAACATTAGAAAAGGAATTAATAAAGACTTAACCTTTGCTCCAGAAGATAGAACCGAAAATATCCGTAGAATTGCTGAAATAGCTAATTTAATGGTAGATGCTGGCTTAGTCACCCTTGCTGCTTTTGTCTCGCCGTATAAAAAAGACCGTGAGAACATTAGAAGTATTGTTAAAGATGTTAACTTTGTTGAAGTTTATATAAACACCAGTGTTGAAGAATGTGAGCGTCGTGATGTAAAAGGCCTTTACAAAAAAGCACGCGCAGGAGAAATTAAAAACATGACAGGAATTTCGGCGCCTTATGAAGCGCCCGAAAATCCGGATATAGAAATACAAACAGAACACGAATCGGTAGAAGCGGCAGCGCAACGAATCGTAGAATATATAACACCAAAATTGTCGAGTAACGATGAGTAAGTACTATTTAAATTATTTAGATGAATTAGAGAGTGAAGCAATTTTTGTTTTACGTGAAGTTTGGGCACAATTTGAAAACCCAGTGATTTTATTTTCAGGAGGAAAAGACTCCATTTTGGTAACACATTTGGCTAAAAAAGCTTTTTATCCAGCTAAAATACCATTTCCATTAATGCACGTGGACACAGGTCATAACTTTCCTGAAACCATCGAATTTAGAGATAATATCATTAAAGAATTAGGCGCGCAGCTTATTGTTGGTTCTGTGCAAGAATCTATAGACGAAGGTCGTGTTGCCGAAGAAAAAGGAAAAAATGCTACGCGTAACGCCCTTCAAATTACAACACTTCTTGATGCTATTGAGGCCAATAAAATAGATTGTGCGATTGGTGGTGGACGTCGAGACGAAGAAAAAGCAAGGGCTAAAGAGCGTTTCTTTTCTCATAGAGACGATTTTGGACAATGGGATCCTAAAAACCAACGCCCAGAACTGTGGAACATTTTTAATGGAAAGCATTTTGAAGGCGAACACTTTAGAGCATTCCCAATAAGTAACTGGACAGAAATGGATGTGTGGAATTATATTAAACGTGAGAATATCGCTATCCCATCGTTATACTTTGCTCACGAACGTGAAGTAGTTTGGAGACAAGACTCTTGGATTCCAAATTCTGAGTTTTTAGTATTAGAAGATCACGAAGAAATCGTTACAAAAAAGATACGCTTTAGAACGTTAGGAGATATTACGATTACAGGAGGCGTAGAGTCTAATGCAGACACATTAGAGAAGATTGCTGCTGAGGTTGCTGGTATGCGAAATACCGAGCGCGGAAACAGAAGTGACGATAAGCGATCAGAATCTGCTATGGAAGACCGTAAGCGTCAAGGATATTTTTAATCAAATTAAATAAAAAATTAACTGTCATGCCGAATACAATTTGGCAGCTCATATAAAGAATAACATGTTAGACAACAATCAATTATTACGTTTTACAACTGCAGGAAGTGTAGATGATGGAAAAAGTACATTAATAGGGCGTTTGCTATACGATTCTAAATCTATTTTTGAAGACCAACTAGAAGCTATTGAAAACACAAGTAAGAAAAAAGGTCACGAAGGTGTCGATTTAGCATTATTTACAGACGGCTTAAGAGACGAACGCGAGCAAGGTATTACCATTGATGTTGCTTATAGATATTTTACAACGCCAAAGCGTAAATTTATTATTGCTGATACACCAGGACATATTCAATATACGCGTAATATGGTTACTGGAGCGTCAACAGCTAACGTAGCGACCATTCTAATTGATGCACGACATGGCGTAATTGAGCAAACCAAACGTCATGCATTTATAGCGTCGTTATTGCAAATACCACACATTATTGTTTGTGTAAACAAAATGGATTTAGTTGATTTTTCTGAAGAAGTATTTAATAATATTGTGTCAGAGTTTGAAGAAGTGTCTTCAAAAATGCTTGTAAAAGATGTTCGTTTTATACCAATGTCAGCACTGTTAGGCGATAATGTGGTAAACAAATCTGAAAACATGCCTTGGTATCAAGGTGCACCGATGTTACATACTTTAGAGACAATGCATATTAGTAGCGATATTAATAAAGTAGATGCACGTTTTCCGGTACAAACTGTAATAAGACCTCAACGCGACGGTTTTATAGATTATAGAGGTTATGCAGGGCGTGTAGCTAGTGGTATTTTAAGAACAGGTGATGAGGTTACAGTAATGCCTTCTGGGTTTACTTCAAAAGTAAAAAGTATCAACCTTCATGATAAAGAATTAGAAGAAGCTTACGCACCAATGTCTGTTTCCATTACTTTAGAAGATGATATAGACATAAGTCGTGGTGATATGATTGTACGTTCTAATAATAAACCAGAGCCATCTCAAGACATAGAGGTGATGTTATGTTGGTTAAATAATAGTGCAGCTAAACCTAGAGCAAAATACACCATTAAACACACGTCTAACGATCAAAAAGCTATGATTAAAGAAGTCGTTTACAAATACGATATCAATACTTTAGAGCGTAATAGTGACGATACTGATTTAGCAATGAATGATATTGCTAAAGTTAAAATACGTACCACAAAACCATTAATGATTGATGCTTACAGAGAGAATCGTACGACTGGAAGTATTATTTTAGTAGATGATGCAACAAATGAGACCGTTGCTGCAGGGATGATAGTTTAATCTAATAAATGAATTATGAATAAAAGAATATTTACTATTGTAACAGCTCTATTTTTAGTCATCTTTTCTTGTAAAGAAAAGAAAGAGTCGAATAAAGAAGATGTAGGTCCTTCTCAAGAGATTACAAAAGAAAAAAACAGACCTTTTTTTTCTTTTAAGTTAGATGCTGAAATTAAAAGTGATGACAAAATAGTTTTTTACTACTTAACTCCTGAAACCCAACAAATATCTAAAAAGCAGTCGTTAGAAAAAGAAGTTTTAGGCTCAAATGGTAATCAATCAATAAATTTCAATTTACCAGAAGAAATCCTTCCAACGAGAATTTTAGTGAAGTTTGGAGAGAATGGAGATCAAGTCCTAAAAATAAACAAAGTATCTTTAAGCTATGGAGATAATAAAATAGATGTACCTGATAGTTTGTTCTACCAGTTTTTTAAACATAATAAAGCAGCATCATATAATAAAGAGAATAACTCTATTAAAGCAGTTAAAAACGAAAAGCAGAAACCGATGTTTTTTTCTAGAAAGACTTTAGAGGATAAAATTGATCTTAATTTTTTCTAAAAGAAGATACTTTACAGTTAAACCTTTAAAGAAATATGTTTTTTTAGCTAGCTGTATTTTTTTTAGAGTTAACATATAGTTACTATGATAACTAAAATAAAAAACAAAGCTAATAAGCTTCTTACGATATTTGATTTAGAAAAGCTTTTTGTCAATTCTGGAAATGTATTTTTAAGAAGAGTCTTAGGTTTAGTTTTAAGTTTTTTATGGATAATGCTAACCACAAATCTATTTGGAGCTGAAGTCTACGGTTTGGTATCTTTAGGGCAAATGTTTATTAGTTTTGGAGCAATGTTTTTTGGCTTAGGTTTGGAGACAGCAATTGTTAAGTTAGGGTCAACTAATGATCACTATTTTAAAGGAGTACTTCAGTCTAACTTTTTAAAGAAGTCTATTATCTTAACTTTTGTAGCGTCATTAGTCTTTGGTGTTTTACTTTACTTTTTTAAAGATTTAATAGCCATAAAAGTTTTTAATAATCAAAAATTTTCAAACTATTTACTTTTTATAAGTATTTTCTTTTTTATGTTTGTTCTACATAAAACTACAGCTAGTTTTTTGACAGTACAAGAAAAGTTTACAAAATTTGGAAACTATTACTTCTTATTTCCAAACTTGTTAATTTTAATTTGTGTATTAATTGCATATCAATTTCAACTTCCCGGATATTATATAATATTAGGGTTTTTATTCTCTTATGGTATATTTGGGTTAATTCTACTATTTTCCTTTTTTAATATACCATTAAATATAAAAAAGAGTATAGGTTATAAGTCAATTCTAAGTTTATCTACGCCAATGATGATTAGTGCTTCTTTTTTGTTTATTTCAAATTGGACAGATACTTTTATGCTAGGCGCTATGGTAAGTAAGAGTGAGTTAGGTGTTTATAATGTCGCTTTTAAACTAGCGTCTTTAGCTCTTATAATAATTGCTTCCGTTAACACTGTTCTTGCGCCAAAAATATCTAAATTATTTTCAGATAATAATATAGAAGGAATTAAAAGAGAAGTTCAAAAAGCAACAAAATTAATTACATGGGTAGCGTTTCCATTGGTAATGATTTTAATTTTGTTTAGAACAAAAATCTTACTGCTTTTTGGAGATGAGTTTGTAGTAGGGGGCCAAACATTAGTTATCATTTCATTGGGAATGCTTTTTAATGCAATGTCTGGAAGTGTTGGTCAAGTGTTGAATATGACAAATAATCAAAAACAGTTTAGAAACTTTACATTAATTAGTGCATTTATAAATGTTATATTAAATTTTTATTTAATAAAAAGCTTAGGCATTAAAGGCGCTGCGATAGCTAGTTTAATATCTAATGTTTTATTAAACACTTTATGTATTATTTATATTAAAAAAACACTAGGTTTTTTTAGTTTTTTTAAATTTAAATACTAATGAATAAAATTGATTTTTTCTGTATAGGCACACAAAAAGGAGGGACTACAACGCTTCATGACATATTAAGCCAGCATCCAGACTTATGTTTACCAAGTAAAAAAGAAACTCATTTTTTTTCAAATGAAAGTCTTTATGCTAAAGGTAAAGACTATTATATTAATAACTATTTTAAAGAAAGAGACGAATCAAAGTTCATTGGAGAGGTTGACCCAGAGTATTCTTACTTCAAAGACTCTGCTAAGCGTATATATGAGACTTTTGGTCAGACTAAAATTCTATTTATAATTAGAAACCCTATAGATAGAGCATACTCTCATTATCTTATGACTAAAAGAAGAGGATTAGAAAGCTTAACTTTTGAAAAAGCCTTAAGTTTAGAAAAAGATCGTATAAAAACCGATTCAGATGCGATGCATTATAGTTATCTTTCTAGGGGTTATTATTTAAATCAAATATTAGCTTTTGAAAAATATTTCGGTATTGATAATATTAAAATAGTACTTTTTGAAGACTTTATCAAGAATACAGAGAAAAGTATTAACGAGATTTCTGACTTTATAGGGCTTCCAGAGTATTCTTATGATACTAGTAGAATAAGTAACCCTGCATCATCTCCTAGATTTAAAAAAATACAAAAGTTTATATATAAAGATAATGTCCTCAAGAAATTAATAGGAAAGTTTATAAAATCTAGAGATTTTAAAAGAAAAATTATGCAATCTTTAGAGTCACTTAACCTAAAAGAGGGAAAAAAAGATAGATTATCTTTAGAAAGTAAGAAAGAATTTTTTTCAAAGTACTATATTGAAGAAGTTGAAATGCTAGAAAAAAAGCTTGAATTAAACTTATCAATTTGGAAAGAATAACGAGTATTAAAATATCAAAAGATAAACTTTTAGCAGTAATGTTTTTTTTATTACTGTATTTTTTTAATTCAAAAACAGGAGTTGAATTAAAATTTATAGTCTTATTTTTTTTTAGCGCCTACTTTTTTTTAAAAAGATTTAAGGTATATACTGACTTTTTAAATATGATATTACCACTGATAGCTATTTTTATTATAGCTTTATTTAGCTCAGTGTTTTACAATCCTCAATTTTATGATATTATAAAAGACACCTTATATTTAACAAAGCCAATAATAGCTATTTGTTTTGGGTGTTATTTTGTGCAAATGTTCAATAATAAAAGATTTATTTTAAAAGCCTTAGTGCTTATTTGTTTTATTACATCCATTATTCATATCTTAACTATCATAATATTTTTAAAAGGAGAATGGGATACAGCTTTAATTAGATATATTGGAGGGAAGGGTAGTGATTTTGAGGCTTTTATTTTTAGTTTTTTTGTAGTTTTTCTGAGAAAGAAAGAGTTTGATTTGTTTTCTAAAAGATTTAAAAGGTGGTTTATTGTTGTTGTTTTTATTTCAATCACACTATACTTATCTCGAACTACATTTATTGCTTTGGCTATCTTTTTAATATCTTTTTATGGATTTACTCAAATAAATAAAAAACAAGTCATTTACTTAATCGGAGTGTTTGCATTTTTTGTGACATTTATGGTGTCCCTACAGTTTATGGATATTGATCGACAAGCAACAGGAATCGAATCTTTTTTTTATAAACTACAAATGGCTCCTTCAGAGATTTTTGATTCTGAAATAGATACTTCTGACCACAGCCAGCTTTGGGATGGTTGGAGGGCTTACGAAGCCAAAAAAGCATTTGATACGATGGGCAACGAAGGTAGCCTGTTACCTTACATTTCCGGAATGGGTCTAGGAGGATTAGTAGATTTAGGGTTTGAAGCTCCATTAGGAGAATCGGATTTACAATTTATTCCTCATATCCATAATGGCTATGTATATGTGATTTTTAAATCAGGTGTATTAGGTCTTTTATTTTTGTTGTTCTGGTTACATTCATTATATGCAGGTATTTATAAAAGCACACCTGCTTATGAGAGTATAATGTTTAATAGGATAATTTCAGGATTGGGTATGTATCTTACTTTTTCTACGTTAGTAATAACAGGAATTTATAATATGGGTTATACCTTAGCCATTTTATTAGGTTTAATGCTTGGGTTAAAGATTAAAAAGGAAAGTTTACTTTTAAAGAATAAGCATATATGAAAATAGGGATTTTAGGGACAAGAGGGATACCTAATCATCATGGTGGCTTTGAACAGTTTGCGGAGTTTTTTGCTGTTCATGCTCAAACAGAAGGCCATGATGTATTTGTATATAACTCTCATAACCATCCGTATCAAGAAAAAAAATATAAGGACGTTACCTTAATTCATTGTTATGATCCAGAAAACAAAATAGGAACAGTAGGACAGTTTATTTATGACTTAAACTGCATAAAAGATGCAAGAAAAAGAAACTTTGACATTATATTGCAATTAGGGTATACGAGTAGTTCGGTTTGGGGAAGGTTTCTTCCTAAAAAAGCAACAATAGTTACAAATATGGATGGTTTGGAATGGAAAAGAAGCAAATATTCTAAAAAAGTTCAAAAGTTTTTAATGTATGCTGAAAAATGGGCTATTAAAACAAGTGACTATTTAATTTCAGACTCAATAGGAATTCAAGATTATATAAAGACAAAGTATGATGTAACATCTAAATTTATAGCCTACGGTTCTAGTATCTTTTCGCCTTCAAATGAAAAAATTATTGCTAATTATGATTTGATTCCTAATGAATATTTTGTGTTAATAGCAAGAATGGAACCTGAAAACAATATAGAAATGATATTGGATGGTTTTGTGAAAAGCAATTCTAAAAAAACCTTTTGTGTAGTAGGTAATGCCGAAACAACTATTTTTGGAAGATATTTAAAAGAGAAGTTTTCTAAAAACAAAAACATTCGTTTTATAGGAGCTGTATATGATTTAAATTTTTTAAATCATTTAAGGTGTTACTGTCAGTTGTATTTTCATGGCCATTCAGTTGGAGGGACAAACCCATCTTTATTAGAGGCTATGGGTTCTAGAGCTTTAATTGCTGCACATAAAAATGTATTCAACAAAGCTATTTTAGAAGAAGACGCATTCTATTTTAAATCTGTAGATGAGGTATCAAATTTAATGATATCAATTAACAAACAAGATAATCTAATTAAAATAGAGAACAATATTTCTAAAATTAGAGAAAAATATAATTGGCCAATAATAAATGAGCAGTATTTAGACTATTTAATTCAGTGTCGTAATGATCAACATAACTAAATCTTGGGATTCAGGGTTTTTTGGAGTGAGTTTGTTATTGCTTGTTTCTATTCCATTTGGGTATTTTTTTAGTAGCCTAACTTTTGTTATTTGGGCCATATATTCTTTTGTTTGGATTATAAAAGAAAAAAAGTTTAAGCTTAATAAGCTAGCTTTACCTTTGTTGTTTTTTTCTGTTCTCTTTTTTATCTCTTTGTTGTGGTCTCAAGATTTGAGCTCAACATTGCATGGTATTGGCAGGCAACTTCCTTTATTTGTGTTTGCCCTTGTTGGTGTTTTTTTACCTGAGATATCAGAACAAAAATTTCGATTAATGCTTAAAAAATATGCTGTTTTATTATGTGTTTTAGGAGTTATACTGTTCTTAATGGCCATACTAAAGTACCAAAAATACCAATATAGAAATTTCCTATTTTATCATGATTTGGTATCTCCTTTAAATTTAAACGCCATCTATGTTTCATATATTATTTCTTCATTTTTTTTGTTTAAATTAAATACATTAAGAAAAGGCATTAAAGATCTTACTATCGTATCTTTTTTATTTATTTTCTTGGTTTTTTTAAGTTCAAAAACGATACTTTTCACTACTATTTTGACCAGTTTGGGAATTATTTTTTTTAGAATAAAAAGTAAGTTTTTAAAAGCTTTGAGTTTCTTGGTGGTAGTGCTTTTAACTTTAAGCGCTCTTGTTTTTGTTAAGCCACTTCAAAATAGATTTACGAGTGAGTTTGATACTTCGTATATCGAGATTTTCAAAAATGAATCATTTAAAAAAGGACGAGTATATACAGGGCTTGAAGCTAGGCTCCTTCAAATTAGAGTGTTCAAAGAAATTGTTAATAAGCCTTTTGAATATGTATTTGGTGTTGGTCTTGATGCTTCAGAAAAAGAGATAGAAGTAATACATAAACGCCTAAATACACCTGAAGTTTTTCAATCTTATAATTTTCACAATCAATATATACAGGTTTTAACAGAATTAGGCTTAATAGGGTTTATTTTGTTTGCATTAGTTTTGATAATTTTAGTAAAAAAAAGCGCATACTTTAATTTTGTTTTTCCGTTTACCGTTATTACTATAGCTTTGTTTTTTACAGAGTCTGTATTATGGAGGCAAAGAGGAATTATGTTTTTTGGATTAATGTATATTTTAATAATGTCAATAAATAATTGTAATGAAGGCAAGCAACAAATATCAAAAATATAAATATTATATTTTAAAGAAAAAGGAAATCTTTTTACATGGATTACAAAAATCTCAAAAATTAGGAAGAGAAATTGGACCTAAAGTTGTATTAAATTCATTACCTAAGTCAGGAACACACCTTCTAGAGAGTTTGTTTTTCCAATTACCATTAATGAGGCATTGTGGAAAAAGAACACTTAAAATAGAAACACAAAATCCAATAGAGTCTAAACTACCAACTATATCATCATTAAAAAAAGGACAATTTTTGCTGTCTCATATGCAATATCATGATTCTATATTAAAAACAGCAAACAACAATGATGTAAAAATAATTCACCTTGTACGAGACCCAAGAGATGTACTTTTATCTCATTTGAACTACATAGAAAAAATGGATACGACACAAAAGTCTCACAAATTTATTAAGCAATATGATACCAGGTTAGATAAGCTAAAAGCAATGATTGAAGGAAATAAAGACGTATTAGAACCTTTTCCTGAAGTGTTAAATAAGTTTCAAACTTGGAAGGATCAACAAGAAGTTTTGTGTGTAAAATTCGAGCATCTTATTGGACCTAATGGAGGTGGGGACAAACAAAAACAAATAGAGGCTGTAAATAAAATATCTCAATTCATTTCAGTTGAAATTGAAGATAAAGAACTAAATAACATTTGTGACAATATTTTCTCTTCAAAAAGCTCGACGTTTAACAAAGGAAAAATAGGAAATTGGAAAAATGTTTTGAATGATGAAGAAAAAGAGTGGCTTAATACTTCTATTAAGGCTCAAATAAAGAATTATGGCTACGACTAGATAGGCTATAAACACATATTATATTGATTTCAAAACTTTAGCAGGAACACCACCAATAACTACATTTTTTGGGAAAGAGCCTCTTACAACAGAGCCTGCAGCAACAACACAATTGTCGCCAATCTCACAACCATCTAAAAAAGTAGACTTTGCTCCTACCCAAATGTTATTACCAAGTACAATCCCTTCAGAAGTTACACCTTGTTCTCGAATAAGTTTAGAATTATCTGAAAAGTTGTGATTTTCTGAGTGAAAACTTACATAAGGACCCATAATAACATCGTTTCCAATTACAACACCTCCTGAACAACCAAAAAAAGAATATTCACCCACACCACTATTGTTACCTATCTTCAAGCCTAAACCATATTTGGACATATGGCTAGTAACACCTATTGTAGAGTAAGCTCCTATTTTAACTGTATCTCCGAAAACAACACTATTTTTAGCATAGCAATCAATTGAAACATATTTCTCTAGTGTACAATTTGCCCCAAATTTAAAGTTCCTTTTATTTTTTATTTTTACAGCTTTACCAATAAAAATCTTACGTTGAAAAAAGTAAAGACCTCTTACAAGCATTATAAAACGTGATTTAAACACTTGTAGAATAAATTTATCTGATAGATTAGGATCTGGTGTATAATTTTTACCGTTTTTCTCAAGAATTTTTTTTAAAAGACCTTTTAGCATCTTTGAACTTAAAATTAATAATTAATGCTAATTTAGATAAAATTTTACTTATTCCATTTATATGTATATCCACATAAAGGTTTAAGCTTTTTTTTAGCATATGTTGCCTACTGTCCCCATATCCTCCATAGTGAATATAACCACTTATAGGAATGTATTTTAATAAATAACCTAGATCATTTACTCTTTTGCAATAGTCAATATCCTCAGCGTACATAAAGAACCTTTCGTCTAGCCCTTTTAATTTCTTCCAAATATCTATTTTAGTTAATAAAAAAGAACCTTCAATCCAATCGATTGTTTTCGGTGTTTTAGTTTTAAAACGCCCAGTTTTAAAACTCCCTCTTTTTTCAAACAAAAGAGACAACTTTAATAATCTTATTGGGTTAGGATACCTTCCTGCAGAATACCTATATTCTTTTTCACTGCCTAACATTTTCATTCCCACGACCCCAACATTGCTTTCTTTTTCCATCAATTTTATTGCAAGCTTAGGAGACTTTAGTAAAATAGTATCATTGTTTAACAATAGTAAATATTTTCCTTTAGCGTGTTTTGCAGCCGCATTGTTACCTCCAGCAAACCCTAAATTATCATTAGACACAAAAAGCTTTATTTTATTGCCATAATTGTCTTTGAGTAATTGTATAGAATTATCTTTAGAAGCATTGTCCCAAATTATAATCTCATACGAAACATTTTGGCATTGTTTTTCAATAGAATCCAAACAATCAGATAAATATTTTTCTCCGTTATAATTGACAATAATGATAGATAAGTCCATAAACTAATAGTTATAATGATTCTAAAATGGTTAAAACCTGCCGAGCTGCCTTTTCCCAACTAAAGGACTTTGCTCTTAATCTACCTTTTTTTATTAAAGTTTCTTTGAGGTTATCATCTGATAAAATAGTGTTAATCTGTAAAGCAATGTCCTTTTCGTTGTTGGGGTCTATGTACAAACTGGCATCACCACACACCTCAGGCAGAGAAGTAGTGTTTGAAACAACTGTTGGCACGCCATAAGACATAGCTTCTAGTGGAGGTAGACCAAAACCCTCAGCAAAAGAAGGGAAACAAAAAACACAAGCCTTTTTATACAAAAACGAAATGTCTTCTTCAGGAACGAAACCTAACCTATAAACACGGGTTGTTATGTTTAATTGTTTTATAAGCGAATCCCAATCCATGGTTTTATGGTCGTCTTTACCAACAATTACCAAACTAGTGGCATCATCAATGTTAGGCATAGCTTTTAAAAGCGACTGTATGTTTTTTCGAATATTTAATCGACCAAGGTATAAAATATAACTTTTTGGGAGATTATATTTTTTAAATATATCTAAATTATTAGTAGCACTATTAGGCTCTTTAGTTAAGCCTAAACCATGATGAACAACACTTATTTTATCTTTTTTTGAAAACCTATGAGTTGCCATTCTTTCCTTTTCAGAATGAGAAATAGTTATAACGTGATCAGAAAATTTAGACAAATATTTCATTGGCCAAAAATAGATTCTTTCAGAAAGAGAAAAATATTCTGGGAAATCTATGAACAAAGCATCGTGAACATAGTTGACTCTTTTTTTTGCGCCAAATAACGGGGCATAATTTTGATAGAGGCAAACATCTAAACCATACTTGGATGTATAAAAGGGAAGAATGAAAAAATTTGTAAAAGCATTAACCCTGTTTGGCACATATATTAAATAAACATTGCTTTGTTTATACGGAAAAACAAGATTCTTGTCTTTTTTATCTAAAAAAATGTAATAATCATTAGAGAAATCTGCTTCAATAAGCTTATTAACAAGATTTTCTACAACAACTTTGCCACTTGGGTGACCATTAAAATACCATTTGGCGTCTATTCCAATTTTCATTGATTTCAATCAAATTAATTTAACATCTAAATTAACAATATTAATCGTATACGATAAACAATAAGCATCTTTAATTTATATTTTGATTATTTTTATCAAATGAGAAAATTTTTGAATATTTATCTGGTTTTGTGCTTTCTCCCACTTGTTACTACATCCTGTTATGAATGTTGTAATGGAAAGGAGTATAAATTCAGAGTTAGGATTGAAACGCAAATGAATCAAAACAACAAAACAGAGTTAATTTACAGAACCAAAAACCAAATAAGAGATACAGTAAAAGGCGTTTTAGAAGGGCGGTTTATCGAATTTTGCCTTGAACAAGAACCTATTGACATGCAAATTGACCTAGGCGAGAACATTATTGATAATACCTTAACAATTAAAAGTATGTTGCTTGAAAACTCAGAAAACCAAATGTTCATTGAAAATCGTGATTTTTACTTATATTTTAAAAACAACAAAAAACTTATATACAACTCCAAAGAAAGTAACTATACGCTAGTTAAACTAAACAACAAAAGCATTACCCCCTTGTTGATTTCTCGCAGCAGTATGAAAGCTAGACTTAAAAAAAGGCTAAAGCCATAACGGGTTTCATATAAATTTATTAAGCTTTCAAACATTATATCATATTAAATATTCCCTACTTTTGCTACAATTAAAACAAAATAAATGAACATATCAGTAATAGGAACAGGCTATGTAGGCTTGGTAACAGGAACTTGTTTAGCAGAAACAGGAAACGATGTCCTTTGTATAGATATCAATGAAGATAAAGTTAAACAAATGCAAAACGGAGTGGTGCCTATTTACGAACCACACCTAGATGTACTATTTGACCGAAATATTAAAGCAAATCGCTTGAAGTTTTCAACTTCCTTACAAGAAGGTGTTAACCATGGCGATATTATCTTTTTAGCGTTACCAACACCTGAAGATGAAGACGGTTCTGCCGATTTATCGTATGTTTTAGGAGCCGCTAAAGACATCGGTCAATTAATAAACGACTACAAAGTTATTGTAGACAAAAGTACCGTGCCAGTAGGAACAGCCAATAAGGTGACCGAAGTCATCTCTAAAGAAACCAATGTCGATTTTGATGTGGTATCCAACCCAGAATTTTTAAGAGAAGGTTTCGCAGTAGATGATTTTTTAAAACCAGAACGCATTGTTATTGGATTAAGCTCTGAAAGAGCAACAGCTTTAATGCAAAAGCTTTACAAACCTTTTGTAAGATCAGGTAACCCTATTATTGTTATGGACGAGAAATCGGCTGAGCTTACAAAATATGCTGCAAACTCCTTTTTAGCAACCAAGATTACCTTTATGAACGAAATTGCTAACTTTTGCGAAAAAGTTGGTGCAGATGTTGATAAGGTAAGACGCGGTATGGGAACCGACTCTCGTATTGGCAAACGCTTCCTTTTTCCAGGTATTGGTTATGGTGGGTCGTGTTTTCCAAAAGATGTTAAAGCATTACATAAATCAGGAAAAGACAACGATTACAACTTTCAAATTCTGGATTCGGTAATTCAAATCAACAATAAGCAAAAAACCATTTTATTACCAAGAATCGAATCTTATTTTAATGGTGATTTAAAAGGAAAAACCTTTGCTATTTGGGGCTTAGCCTTTAAACCAGAAACCGATGATATTAGAGAAGCACCATCTATTTATATTATGGAGCATTTGCTAAAAAAAGGTGCAAAATTGCAGGTTTTCGATCCTGAAGCCATGCCAAATATTAAAAAGCGATTTGGAAACACCTTACAATATATAGATAATATGTACGCAGCTACTAAACAGGCGGATGCTTTGATTATCTGTACAGAATGGAGTATCTTTAGAACACCAGATTTTAATAAACTGAAAGAAAATATGAACAAACCTATTATCTTTGATGGCAGAAATCTGTATGATTTAGAAGATATTAAAAACCAAGGATTCTATTACAGCTCCATTGGTAGAAAAATTATAGGTTAATGAAAAGAGTTTTAATTACTGGCGCAGCTGGTTTTTTAGGATCGCATTTATGCGACCGCTTTATCAAAGAAGGTTTCCATGTAATTGGTATGGATAACCTAATTACAGGCGATTTAAAAAACATAGAACATTTATTCAAATTAGAACATTTTGAGTTTTATCATCATGATGTTTCTAAGTTTGTCCATGTTTCTGGTAAGTTAGATTATATATTACACTTTGCATCGCCTGCTAGCCCTATAGATTATTTAAAAATTCCTATACAAACCTTAAAAGTAGGCTCTTTAGGAACCCACAACCTTTTAGGTTTAGCTAAAGCTAAAAAAGCAAGAATACTTATTGCTTCAACTTCTGAAGTATATGGAGACCCTTTAGTGCATCCACAAACCGAAGACTATTATGGTAATGTTAATACTATAGGGCCAAGAGGGGTTTATGATGAAGCGAAGCGTTTTCAAGAGTCTATTACTATGGCTTATCATAGGTTTCATGGTTTGGAAACTAGAATTGTACGTATTTTTAATACCTATGGTCCAAGAATGCGATTAAACGACGGTCGTGTTATACCTGCTTTTATGGGGCAAGCACTTCGTGGCGAGGATTTAACTGTTTTTGGCGATGGTTCTCAAACACGATCTTTTTGTTATGTCGATGATCAAGTAGAAGGCATTTATAGACTATTGTTTAGCGATTATGCATCACCTGTTAATATTGGTAACCCTAACGAAATTTCAATTAAAGATTTTGCCGAAGAGATTATTAAATTAACTGGAACAGATCAAAAAATTATATACAAAGAGTTGCCCAAAGATGATCCTATGCAACGTCAACCCAATATAGATTTAGCCAAAAACCTATTGGGTTGGGAGCCACAAGTTCAGCGTCAAGAGGGCATGAAAAAAACGTTTGATTATTTTAAAGAGCTAAACGAAGAAGAATTGTTTAGAAGCGAACACAAAGACTTTACCAAACATATTATTAAGTAGTCTATATGCCAGGATTAAAACACGGAAGGTACTCAGGATATATAAGACCTATATCATACTTAATAGATTTAAGTATTATTCATGGTTTGGGGTTATTGTATTTTTTTAAAGAAATAAACCCTTTGTTGTTTATTTTGTTTTTTTCTTTAGCATGGATTGTTCTTTCTTTTCCCTCTAAATTTTATGAAGTTTATCGTTACACGAGAGAGGTTACCATATTATCTTTAATTATTAGGCAGCTTGTGTTATTCACCTTAATTGTGTTTGCTTTTTCTGGGTTATTTACCGATTTAGAGATTAAACCCAATATGGTTTTTAAATATGTCTTTGCTTCATTTTTATTAATAACAATTTTTAAATTCACATTATATTATTTACTCCAAAAGTATCGAACAGCTTTTGGTGGTAATTATAGACGTACAGTAATTTTTGGAGAGAATAAAAAAACGTTGGCACTACAAGATTTTTTTAATAAAAACCCTGAATATGGGTATGTGCATAAAAAAACCTTTAGTTTTAGCGATAAAAAAAATGTCGATTTAAGCGGTTATTTTAATTATATTAAAGAGGAAGATATCGATGAAATTTATTGCTCTATTTCAGAATTGTCAAACTCCCAAATAAGCGAAGTTGTTGATTTTGCAGATAATAACTTGAAAATTCTTAAGTTTTTACCTGATAATAAAGAGATTTATTCTAAAAAACTTAAGTATGAATATTACGATTATATTCCAATATTGTCTTTAAGGAATATACCACTAGAGGATTCTATCAATTTGGTTATTAAACGAGGCTTTGATATTCTATTTTCTAGTATGGTTATTATTTTTATTCTATCGTGGTTAACACCGATAATAGCTATTTTAATTAAATTAGAATCTAAAGGCCCTGTGTTTTTTAAGCAATCTCGTAATGGGTTTAATTATAAGGAGTTCGATTGCTATAAATTTCGATCAATGACACCTAATAAAGATGCTCATTTACACCAAGCTACTAGAGGGGATCAACGTGTTACTAAGGTTGGTCGTTTTATTAGAAAAACTAGTATTGATGAATTACCACAATTTTTTAATGTGTTGTTTGGCGACATGTCGGTTGTTGGGCCAAGACCTCATATGGTAAGTCATACAAATATGTATGCCAAGAAAATAGATAAGTTTATGGTGCGCCATTTTGTTAAACCAGGTATTACAGGCTTAGCACAGATAAGTGGTTTTCGAGGAGAGGTTGAAACTGAAAAAGACATAATAGGTCGTGTAAAGTTTGATATTTTTTACATAGAAAACTGGTCAATTTTCCTTGATTTAAAAATTATTTACAAAACCTTTATAAACGCGATTAAAGGAGAAGAAAAAGCTTATTAAAGAGCTTTGGAGAGCTTTTTAAGCTGCTGTTTAAAATCAAAATGTGTTAATGCCTGTTTTTGGATATCACTTTTAACGTTTGAGTTTATTTGCGATAAGGATATTGAATTAATAACACGATTTAAATGGTTGTAATTACCAGATTCTGCAATCCAGCCTAAAGCATATTTTTTAATAACAGTTTCACCTTCGCCGCCACCAAAATAAATCATAGGTAAGCCAAGTCTCGCATACTCGAATATTTTTGAAGGCACAGAACCATAAATTCTATTTAATAGAGGAATAATAGTGAGATCATATGTCTTTAAAGCCACATGAAGCTCTTCACGAGAAACGCCACCGTGATAAAAAATAGATAACTCCTTATGCTTTGAAATATAAGCTTCAATCTTTTGTTGTTCAGCACCCATACCGTAAATATGGAATTCAATGTTAGTATAATCTAGTTTCTGACACAGTTTATATATGCCTTGAGCGTGACCCAATAAGCCAGCATATACTATTTTTATTTTCCCTTTTGATACGTGTTTTTTATCAATTTTAGGTGGTTCAAAATCGGGATAATTTCTATATAAAATGGTTTCCTTTTTGGCCTGAATAGATGTTATATGTGATAAAATCTCATTGCTTTGACCTAAAATTAAATCAGCTTTTTTGTAGTTATAATGTTCGATTTTCTCTAGAATATGATAGCTCAAATTCTTTTTAAAAGTTCCTAATTCCAAACCAGCTATAGGCCATAAATCACTTACATTTAATATAAGTTTATGTTTGCTTTTTCTTAAAAACAACATACAAGTAAAAGCCACTAAAAGCGGTGGTGATTGTATAATGATTTTATGCGGAAGTTTATTAAAAAGAAAAAACCACACTAGACTAAAACTATAAGAAAGCATGGCTATAAGACGTTTTATTTTATTTTTAGAATTACTTGCATATATCCAAAGTCTATGAATGGTGATATTATTTTCTATAGAAGTGTGTTTAAACCGTCCTTTAAACGGTTTAAACACTTTGCCAGTAGGATAGTTAGGCAACGGTGTAATTACTGTAACATTATAGCCTTGTTTTGTTAAACCATGAGCCATATGAGCTATACGGTTTGATGCAGCACCTGTTTCTGGTGGAAAATAACTGGTTAAAATACAGATGGTTTTCATTTATAATATCACACTATTTTTTAAGCACATTAGAAACTGTTTTTCTAAAATTTGGTCGAGCTCCAGCAACTATAGTAATGTTTATGATTTATTTAAATTAGATTCAATAATTTGAGGTTTACCAGATTTGGTTGGAGCAATATAAGGGACTTTTTCAAAATAGATATTTAAACATTGTTGGGTTAATGTATTTAGTTTTGTTTTAATCTCATCTAAACAAGCTTCATTAAAATTGGAGTCGGCGATATATTGAATTGTAATAGACTCTAAACTATTTTGAATAACCTTATACTGTTTAATCTCTTGATAATATTCCAAAACACCTGTAAAACTATGTATATTAAGGGTGATGTTTTTTGTGGTTTTTATAATATCGGTTTCCCGACCGACAACCTTTTGTAATAACGGATAGTTTAGTTTTCGGTTTTTTGGATAATGCTCTTTAGGTAATTTAATGGCTAAATCTCCAAGTTTGTATCGTATTAAAGGCATTGCTTTGTTAGTTAAGCAAGTCACCAAAACATGTCCCATTTCACCATCTTTTACAGGGGTTCCGTTATCATCAACAACTTCTAAAACAACATGAGGCGACATAATGTAGTAATGCTCTAAATCATATTTACAGGCCATAAGCAAACCTTCGGCACAACCATAAGTGTCTATTATAGTAACCGAGTCACCAAAAGCTTGCTTAATATTGGTTGTATAATGATTAAATAATTTATCGCCAAAACAAATAATACCAGAAACATTAGGCGTTAATTTAAGATTGTTTTCAACCATTGCCAATTGATTAATAACCGAAGGATAACCAGCAATGTAAATGCCTTTTTTTTTGCTAATGTTTTTTAGGATGTGTCTCAAAGTTGTTTCAGATATTCCAAAGGCCTTGTTGTAGTAACATCTATAAAAAAAGTCTTTTAATTTTTTAAGCAATGGGCGTTTTTGTGAAATACCAAACTGTAGTAAATAATCTCCAAAATTATAACCACTCCAACGCCACCAGTGTGTTTGTAAGGCTCTTAAATAAAAGGTGTGTTCTTGGGTCATATAAGTAAACGATTGTATACCTGTACTACCGCTACTATGATGTTTGTCTAACGATGTAATATCAAAATCACTTGAAACCAAATCATTTTTATGACTCCTTAAAATATCTTTTGTTAAAATAGGAAAGTCTGCAAGCGAGGAATACGATAATGATTTATAATAAGGCACCGTTTTCGCGGCATGGCTTAAAATGCTGTCAAGATTTTTCTTTTGAATGTGTTCCAATTCATCTTCCGACATGGCATCATAATCATCCCACTGCGTCAAAAAATTAAGATAATGACCACCATAAAACACATTGCCAATAGGCAAAATCATGTATTTAAGAAGCAATTTGTAAATAGCCATCGTATCTTTTTTCAAATCTAATTATTTTTTAAGCGTAAAAGCAATTATTTTTGCGGCAAACAACACAACTATGACAATTCTTATTTTAGGTTCTGGAGGAAGAGAACATACATTTGCTTGGAAAACGGCCCAAAGCTCAAAATGTACTAAGCTTTATGTCGCACCAGGAAATTCAGGTACTGCCGCAATTGCAGAAAATGTAAACATTGGTGTAACCGATTTTAAAGCGATTAAACAACTGGTTCTCGATAAGAACATCGATATGGTTGTTGTTGGTCCAGAAGACCCATTGGTGCAAGGTATTCACGATATGTTTTTAAATGATGACGCGCTAAAACACGTTGCTGTAATTGGTCCACAAAAAGCCGCTGCAGAATTAGAAGGAAGTAAGGAGTTTGCCAAGGAATTTATGAGTCGTCATAATATACCAACGGCGGCATACCAAAGCTTTAATAAGGAGACTGTAGAAGAAGGTTATCAATTTTTAGAAACTTTAAATCCTCCTTATGTATTAAAAGCCGATGGATTAGCAGCAGGAAAAGGCGTTTTAATTATAAACGATTTGGAAGACGCCAAAGCCGAACTTAAAAATATGCTTGTTGATGCGAAGTTTGGAAACGCAAGTTCTAAAGTTGTTATAGAAGAATTTTTAGATGGTATTGAGTTGAGTTGTTTTGTGTTAACCGATGGGAAGAATTATAAAGTACTGCCAACAGCCAAAGATTACAAACGTATTGGCGAAGGCGACACAGGCCTAAATACTGGTGGCATGGGAGCCGTTTCCCCAGTGCCGTTTGCAACTAAAGACTTTCTTAATAAAATTGAAGAACGCATAGTAAAACCAACGGTTTTAGGACTTCAAAAAGACAACTTACCTTATAAAGGGTTTATTTTTATTGGTTTAATAAAAGTAGGAGACGATCCAAAAGTTATAGAATATAATGTAAGAATGGGCGACCCAGAAACCGAAGTGGTCTTACCAAGATTAAAAAATGATTTAGTCGATATTTTTGAAGCTATTTCTAATCAAACATTAAATACAATTAATGTTGAGATTGACGACCGTGCTGCAACTACGGTTATGATGGTTTCAGGCGGCTATCCAGAAGCTTACGAAAAAGGTAAAGAAATCACCGGATTAGAAGATATAGAAAGTTCTATACCATTTCATGCTGGAGCTGTAGTAAAAGATGGAAAAATTGTAACTTCTGGTGGACGTGTTTTAGCTATGACTAGTTATGGTAAAACTTACAAAGAAGCACTAAAAAAATCTTATCAAAATATAGAAAAACTACATTTTGATAAGATGTATTATCGTAAAGATATTGGTTTCGACTTATAAGTATTTATGCGCTGTAATACTTTTATTTTCTTCGTTGTTGTCGTTGAATTTTTTCAACTGACCCATCCAATAAATAAAAGCTACAAAACCAACTGCCATAAAAATCCAGTTAAGGCCATTAGCGGCAAACCAATTGTCTAGTTCTAATGCTCTTAAAGCGTCAAGTGGTGTAAATAATACATTTACAAAAAGGTCTTGAATAGCGTAGAAAAAATCTTTCATTGTATATAATTTAAGGTGCTCTTTACGAGCTTAAAGGGTTTATCTATATATTTACAGAGCAAATATACGAACAATATCAATGATTTCAAGTTTTTTTAGCAAAGCAAAGCCCATTCATTTTTTGGTAGTTAGCCTAATGCTATTGGTGGCTTTTATATGGGCTAAAACAACGTTAGTTACGGTTGAGCTAAATACCGTTTCAATTTTAAAACAAATGGGGTTGTTTGGGGTGTGTTTGTTTTCGGTATTTGTGTTCGATTTTGTAACAGGAAAAAACAATCTTACCAAGAAAAACAGCTATCGTATTCTGTTTTTTACATTGTTTTTAATAATGATTCCGCAATCATTTTTAAACTCTAAAATTCTTATAGCAAATCTTTTTGTGTTACTTGCTATGCGACGTATTATAAGTCTACGATCTAAAAAAGAGTTAAAGAAAAAACTCTTTGATGCCGCGTTTTGGATAAGCTTGGCGACTTTACTGTACTTTTGGTCTTGCTTGTTTTTTGTGTTGATTTTTGCTGCACTTTTACTTTTTAAAATTGTAGATGTAAAAAACTGGGTTATTCCTTTTTTGGGTATCTTAACCGTCGCCATTATTGCGGTGTGTATTCAAATTGTTTTAGGAAATGATTTAAACTCTTATTTCAAACAGTTTAATTACAGCATAAGTCTTGACTTTACTAACCTAAACTCTAGGCAAATTATTATTTCAACAACCATTATTCTATCCTATTTTATTTGGTCGTTATTCTATTACCTAAAAAATTTAAAAGCAAAATCTAAAAGTTACAAACCTTCTTATATATTGGTGTTAATTGCTGTATTAATAGCAGCGGGAATTTTAGTGATTGCACCCGAAAAGTCTGGTGCTGAATTCATTTTTTTGTTTGCACCATTATCCATTATTCTAACAAATTATATTGAAATAGCTTCGGAAAAATGGTTTAAAGAAGTTCTTCTTTGGCTATTAATTTTAACACCTTTGGCTAGTTTAGTGCTGTAATTTTTGCCCAAAAGCTAAATCGCCAGCATCACCTAAACCTGGAACAATATAGCCTTTTTCATTTAATGCTTCATCAACTGTGGCAATCCATAAATGGGTATTGGTATCAAAATGTTTTGAGACAAAATCAACCCCTTCTTGAGCTCCAATAACGCTAACCAAATGAATATTTTTAGGTGTGCCAAAAGGTTTTAAAGCCTCGAAAGTAGAAACCATAGATTGGCCGGTGGCCAACATGGGGTCGGCTAGAATTAAGGTTTTGTTGTTCAAGTCTGGGCAAGCCAAATACTCTACAATAATCTCAAAACTTTCAGGATTGTCTTTATGATGCCTATAGGCTGAAATAAACGCATTTTCAGCATTGTCAAAATAATTTAACAACCCATTATGAAGCGGGACTCCAGCACGCAAAATGGAACACAACACAATATCATCACTAATAAGATTAGAGTTTGCAGAGCCTAAAGGAGTCGTGATTTCCTTGTTTGAAAAGTTAAGAGACTTGCTTAATTCATACCCTAAAATTTCGCCAGTACGTTCTATGTTTCGTCGAAAGCGCATCGTGTCTTTTTGGATATTTACATCGCGCATTTCGGCAATAAATGTGTTTAAAATAGAATTGGTTTCGGCAAGGTTATGTAGGTGCATATGTAATATATTTATTTAGCAAACAGTTTTGTAATATTCAAATCTCGATTATCGAGTAAAGTTAAGAAATACACCTATATTTGTACTTCAAAATTAAAAAGATATGTTTTCAGACAAAGCCAATCGCATTTTTCAAGAGGCTATAAACACGTACAAAATCAAAAATACCGTAGAGCAACCTTTCCATAATAAATATGACAAAAACGAGGATTTAATCGCACATTTGTTATACAGAAAATGTTGGATAGACACAGTACAATGGGCTTACGAAGATATTATTAGAGACCCAAATATCGACCCCGTTGATGCCTTGGCTCTGAAACGAAAAATTGATGCTTCTAATCAAGATAGAACCGATACGGTAGAGTTTATTGATAGTTATTTTTTAGATAAATATAAAGACGTTACCGTAAAGCCAGATGCTAAAATAAATTCCGAAAGCCCAGCTTGGGCCATCGATAGATTATCTATTTTAGCCTTGAAAATTTATCATATGAATGTGGAGGCAACTCGTGAAGATGCTTCTCAAGACCATCGAGACGCTTGCCAGAAAAAATTAGACGTGTTGCTTGAACAACGCGTAGATTTATCGACTGCTATCGACGATTTGCTTAACGATATTGCCAATGGCGATAAGTATATGAAAGTGTACAAGCAAATGAAAATGTACAACGACGACGAGCTTAACCCAGTACTTCGTGCTAGAAAGTAAAAACGCCCTGCAGAAGCAGGATCTCTTTAAGGAATAGATGTTAAAGCCCAGTCACATAATTGTTATTCGTCTTTCCGCAATGGGTGACGTAGCGATGACAGTTCCTGTGTTGAGAGCTTTTACTAAACAATACCCTAATATAAAAGTAACCGTGCTTACGCGCGGTTTTTTTGCGCCTTTTTTTGAAGACATTCCTAATGTTACGGTTTATATCGCTGATGTAAAAGGAAAACATAAAGGTGTTTTAGGTCTTTGGAAACTATCCAAAGCACTTAAAACCCTACAAATTGACGCCATTGCAGATTTGCATAATGTCTTACGATCAAAAATCTTAAAAACGTTTCTATTCGGAATAAAAACCACTCAAATAGATAAAGGTCGCGCCGAGAAGAAAGCCTTGGTTTTAGGGGAAAGTTTTCAGCAACTTAAAACAACCTATCAGCGGTATGCCGATGTATTTAAAAACTTAGGGTTTCCTGTTGATTTATCAAATCCAGAATTTCCAGAACGCAGGCAACTTTCTGAAGCTTCCAAAAAATTGCTCGGACAAGATCATTTACAATGGATTGGCGTGGCGCCATTTGCGGCTCACGAGAGTAAAATGTATCCGTTGGGAATGATGCAACAAGTCGTTAAAACACTTTCAAAAACGTATAAAGTCATTCTTTTTGGTAGCCAAGCCGAAGCCGAAATTTTAGAGTCTTGGTGCGATAATAAAAATCTAGTTAACCTTGCCGGTCGATTACTGTTCAAAGAAGAATTAGATGTGATTTCCAATCTTGATGTGATGCTCTCTATGGATTCGGGTAACGCACATTTAGCAGCTATGTTAGGTATAAAAACGGTTACCATTTGGGGCGTGACGCATCCGTATGCTGGTTTTGCACCATTTAACCAACCAGAAGATTATTGTTTACTAGCCGATAGGAACCAATATCCAAAAATACCAACCTCGGTTTATGGTGATAAACTTCCTGAAGGTTATGAAAATGCAGCCGGAAGTATTCCAGTTGAAAGGGTTGTAGATAAAGTACAGGTTGTCATTTCAAGTGAAGCGAGATAGACTCATCGACTTTTCGATTTCAGTGTCTCTTTTTAAGAGATTCCTGCTTTTCAGGAATTCTAAATATCATCATAATCTACGATAATCTTAGGTGTTTTTGGGTGTGATTGACAGGTTAGTACCAAGCCTTCAGCAACCTCATTATCGGTTAAAATATTGTTCTGGCGCATATCTACTTCACCTTCTTTAAGTCGTGCCAAACAACTACTACAAATGCCGCCTTGGCAAGAATATGGTGCATCGAGATCTTCGGCTAACGCTGCTTCCAAAACCGATTTTTTGTTGTCCATCACAAAGGTGGTTTCCTCATCATCTAAAATAACCGTGACTTGGGTTTGCCCTTCAGAAATATCAGTTCCGTTAGAAGGCTCTGGAGTTGAGGCTTGGAACAGTTCAAACTTAATCTTGTCCTTGGCAATACCACTTTCTGTTAGGACGTCGCTTACTGTGGTAATCATACCTTCTGGACCACATAAATAGTAGGCGTCAACATCAGCGTCTTTTATATGTCTCTTTATGCTGAAATTGATAGAGCTTTTTTCAATACGTCCAAAAAGTGCATCGTCTTCTTGCGTTTGACTAAACACCAATTGCAAGGAAAACCGATCACTGTATTGCGATTGCAATGCGATTAATTCTTGCAAGAAAATGGCTTCTTCGGGGGTTTTGTTGCCATAAACTAAAACCGCTTTGCTATTAGGCTCTTCAGTTAAAAGGGTTTTTATAATGCCAATAACAGGTGTAATTCCGCTACCGGCAGCAAAAGCCATAATGGTTCTGTTGGCCGATGTATCAGGCTCAAACGTAAAACGACCATTTGGTGGCGCAACATCTAGCGTATCGCCTTCTTGTAATTGTGTATTGGCATATTGCGAAAACGTCCCATTTTCAACAGCTTTTACGGCTACTTTTAGGTCGCCACTTTGCGGTGTTGAACAAATGGAATAATCACGGCGGATTTCTTCACCGTTTAAAGTGGTTTTTAAGGTAATGTATTGTCCCGCTTTAAATAGAAATTCAGATTTTAATTCGTCGGGAACTTCAAAAGCAATACTTACTGCTTTAGAAGTTTCTCTAATAATATGTTTTATAGTGAGTTTATGAAACGTTGCCATAGAATAAATTTTTGGCAAAAATAAGGAAGCGTTGACTTATACCGTTGAAATTAAGAAAAAAATAATACCTAAGTATTTTATACATAAGAATTTTAGGTATATTTGTTTTATGTCAAATTCAAAATTGTATAAAGGTAGTTTAACGACCATTATTTTAAGGCTTTTGTCGGAGCATCCTAAAATGTATGGTTACGAAATCACCCAAAAGGTAAAGGCGCTTACCGATGGCGAATTAAAAATTACTGAAGGCGCCCTATATCCAGCCTTGCATAAATTGGAGGCTGACGGTTTGCTAGAAGTTGAGGTGCGACGTGTGGATAATAGATTGCGAAAATATTATAAACTCACCGAAAAAGGCGCCAAGGAAACCGTAAGCAAGCTCAATGAATTGGAGCGTTATATTGAGACGATGCAAGTCTTGTTGAATCCAAAATGGACGACTTAATATGAAGCTGAATCAAGATCAAATCCATTTTATTGATACCTATTTGCAAAATTCTGAGGTAATATACAAAGACGTACGTTTGGAAATGATAGATCACGTGGCTTCTGGCATTGAACAAGAATGGGCAAAACACCCAAACGAATCTTTTCGTGAGGTGTTTAAAAGCTATATGGTTGCAAACAAAAAACAGTTGTTGGATGACTTTAAAGTTTTTAGAAAGAAAACCACCAAACGTCTGTTTTTGGAGTTGGGCAAAGCCATGGTAAAACCTGTATCGCTATTGCTGGGTTTGCTTGTTTTTATGGTGTTCTTTTATTCGCAGGAATTAATATATAACGCTTTAGGAAATTTATATACACACTGGAAAGCCATATCATTGGTTGTCGTTATTCTATTGGTTTTGGTTTGGTATGTGTCAAAACAGTTTATTGTTAAGGATTCTTACATTGCGATTGAACAGTTGATGTGGGTTTTAATTTTTCTTCATTATGGTGCTAGTTTTGTCTTGGATATTATCATTGGGTTTATTCCTGAGAGTTACAAAAATATTACAGCTTTAGTGCTTTCAGTAATTTATGTAATGCTATTCATAAACTTTATAAAAGTCTTAAGAGGACACATCATTTATTACAAAAACAAATACCAAAACGTATCGTGACCATTACCGAGCAACATATCGAGCAGTTATACAAATTCACTAGGCAACATTATGTGGAGTACTACGATTTACAAACTGAATTGGTAGACCATATGGCAAACGATATTGAAGCCATTTGGGAGGAAAATCCACATCTAAGTTTTGAAGAAGCCCGGGATAAATCTTTTAAAAAATTTGGTGTATTTGGTTTTATGGACGTGGTGGAAGCCCGTGAAAAAGCCATGCACAAAAAGTATTTTAAGCTGCTATTAAGCTATGCCAAGGATTGGTTTAGGCTACCACAGGTTTTATTGACCATCAGTTTGTTGCTTGGGTTTTACACCTTGTTTAGAACTGAATTGGGGGGGCATAATTTTGGGAGTAATGTTATTTATTGTTTCGGTTTACAGCATTGTAATGGGAACTAAATTTTCTTTAAAACGAAAACGTCAAAAAAAGGAAGGCAAGAAATTATGGTTATTGGAGCAAGTTATTTTAAGCAATGCCTTGGCGATGCCCATTCTGTTCTTTCCGCAGATATATAACGTTCTTAACGTATTTGAGGCTGAACATTTTTCAATGTTAATGGCTTTTTTGTTCTCACTGCTTAATGTACTAACCATTATCTATGTTTATATCAGTACGGTTGTCATCCCTAAAAACGCGCAAAAACACTTAAAAGAAACCTATCCTGAATATAATATGTAACAAATCACTACAAATGTGTACTAATGCAATAAACCATCCTTAAAAAATGACATTAAAGCACTTTCTCAACCTCGAATGGAAACAATATTTTAGGTCATCGTATTGGCAAAAAAGTATGGCACTCAATATCCTTTTGGTGTTTTTTGCCCTGTATTTTGTTGTGATGTTTTTGGCTTTGGGTGTGGCTCTATATCCTTTGTTAAAAGATCAATTTCCAGATCAAGATCCGCTAGTAATCGTAAACAGTTACCTGTTTTACTGGATTATTGCCGATGTGTTGATGCGGTTTTTCTTTCAGAAGTTACCCGTAATGAGTGTAAAACCTTTGCTAACCTTACCTGTAAAACGTAGCAAGGTGGTTAATTATGTCTTGGGAAAATCAGCGTTGTCGTTTTTTAACTTCTTACCAATGTTTGCAATTATTCCGTTTGGTGTGATGTTGTTGATTAACGATTACCCAACGGTTTCGGTATTGGTTTGGATGCTCACCTTATTGTGCATCACGCTTATTATTAATTTTCTGAATTTTATTCTGGAAAGCTTTTCGTCTGAAACCGAATTATCCTTTCTTCCCGTTATCGTATTGGCTGGCGGATTGTTTGCCTTGGATTACTTCAATATTATTTCGTTTACCGATTTGGTGTCAAACGGCATAAATAGTATTTATAACAATCCTTTATTAATCGGCATTCCAATTTTGGTATTAATTGGGTTGTATATGATGAATTTCAAAATGCTTCGCCAGAAACTGTTCTTGGATAGCTCTTTAAAATCGCATGTGAAGGAAGTAAATTCTTCCAATCTGGAATGGACCAGAAAGTTTGGCGATTCGGCACCGTTTATGCAATTGGATTTGCGGTTAATTTGGCGCAACAAACGACCGCGTTCATCAGTGTTTATTTTAGTTATTGGGTTGTTGTACGGCTTGTTTTTCTACCCCAACCCCATTTACGCCGATAAGCCTTTTATGTTTGGTTTTGTAGGTATTTTTGTGACGGGAATTTTCCTTATTAATTTTGGGCAATTTGTGCCTGCTTGGGATAGTGGATATTACAAAATGTTGATGAGCCAAAATATTCAGTACAAGCAGTATTTAAAGTCAAAATTCAACTTAATGGCTTTTAGTGTGGTCGTGATGTTCGTGTTGAGCATTCCTTATGTGTATTTTGGGTGGAACATTCTCCTGGCACATTTGGCAGCCGCCATTTACAACATAGGTGTTAATACACACGTAATATTATGGGGCGGTTCCTTCAACAGAAAAAAAATAGATTTAAACCAACGTGCTGCATTCAACTATCAAGGTACGGGAGCTGTGCAATGGCTAATTGGTATTCCACTTATGTTAGTGCCATTGGCCATTTTTGGTGTGGTAAATTGGTTGGTTAATTTTGAAATAGCCTGTTTAGCCTTGGCTTTAATTGGTGTTGTGGGCATTGTGCTTCACCAAAAACTAATGAAAAGCATAGTCGGTAAATATCTGGCTTCAAAATATAAAATGATAGACGCTTTTAGTCAAGATTCTTAAAATAACGCAAAACAATGATAACAACTTCTAATCTTTCAAAAACCTACGGTAGCAAAACCGTATTGAATATAGAAAACCTAGATATTCCAAAAGGACAAAGTTTTGGTTTGGTGGGCAACAATGGCGCTGGTAAAACTACGTATTTTAGCTTGTTGCTGGATTTAATAAAGCCTACAACAGGTTATGTGAAGAATAACAACATAAAAGTTAATGAAAGCGAAGACTGGAAACCACATACCTCTGCATTTATAGACGAAAGTTTTTTGATAGGTTACTTGACACCCGAAGAGTATTTCTACTTTATTGGCGAGTTACGAGGACAAAACAAAGCCGATGTCGATGCCTTTTTAACACAGTTTGAGGAGCTCTTCAATGGTGAAATTTTAAATCAGAAAAAATATTTACGCGATTTAAGTAAAGGAAACCAAAAGAAAGCCGGTATTGTGGCAGCCTTAATTGGTAATCCAGAAGTTGTTATTCTGGATGAACCCTTTGCTAATCTCGATCCAACTACGCAAATCCGCTTAAAAGGCCTTATAAAGGATTTGGCCGAAACCAAAGGTGTAACCGTGCTTGTTTCTAGTCACGATTTAATGCACGTTACCGAAGTTTGTGAGCGCATTGTGGTTTTGGAAAAAGGCGAAGTTATTAAAGACATTACTACTAGTGAAGCTACTTTAAAAGAATTGGAAGCGCATTTCTCTGGTTCGGAAGCGGTTTAAAAACCGTCCCTATTTTTAGCTTAATCCAAAAAGATGCTTATTTTTACAGCTACACATAATATATGTAGCTGTTTTTAGTTATGTATGAACCAAATACAATCAACGTTGAAGACATCTTTTAGACTTATAGTAGTTCTGTTTAGCATCATATTAGTCGTGAGTTCTTGTTCACGAAAAAAAGATCGTTTTTTAAGCCGAAATTATCATGCTGTCACAGCAGAATACAACACCCTTTTTAATGGGTATAATGCGTTAGAGCTAGGGCGTCAATCGTTAAACGAGAGTTACGAAGACGACTATTGGGAAATTCTTCCTATAGAACGTATGCAGATTATGGAAGAAGTCATGCTTCCAGGTCAAAATAAAAACGAAAACTTCTCAAGAGCAGAAGAAAAAGCCATCAAAGCCGTACAAATGCACGGTATGAATATTAATGGTAAAGAAAAAAATCCACAAATAGACGAGGCTTATTTACTATTGGGGGAAGCACGATATTTCGATCAACGCTTTATTCCAGCTCTAGAAGCATTTAACTACATCCTTTACAGATATCCTTCAAGCGATAAAATTAACCAAGCCAAAGTATGGCGTGAAAAAACAAACATTCGTTTAGAAAATGACGAACTAGCTATAGAAAATTTAAAAGAACTTTTAGAAGAAGCAGACGCCATAGAAGGACAAGATTTAGCCGATGCAACATCTATGTTAGCGCAAGCTTATATTAACACAAAATCTTTAGATAGTGCCATAACGCAATTAGAAATTGCTGCTCAAAACACCAAGAGTCATGACGAGCGTGGAAGATATCGTTTTATACAAGGGCAACTGTATAACGAATTAGGAAAAAAAGACAGCGCCAACTATGCGTTTGATAAAATTATAGAGTTAAACAGGCGAACACCACGTGTTTACCTCATTAATGCACATATTCAAAAAGCAAAAAACTTTAATTATGACGATGGTAATAAATTAGAATTTTTAGAGCTACTAACAGACTTAGAAAAAAACAGAGAGAATAGACCGTTTTTAGATAAAATTTATCATCAAATTGGCGAATACCATATGATTAATGGATCAGATTCTTTAGCATTAGCCAATTATAACAAATCGTTAAGAACCAACTCCAGAGATAAAAAGCTTAAAGCAAGAAATTATGAAATTTTAGGAGATTACGAGTTTGATTATGCCAATTATAAAATAGCAGGTGCTTATTACGATAGTACCATGCTAAACATGGAGAAAAACAAAAAGCCCTATCGAATCATAAAGCGTAAAAGAGATAACTTAGAAGATGTTATTTATTACGAAGATGTTGCAAAAGCTACAGATAGTATTTTAACATTGGTTGCCATGAGCGACGATGAGAGGTTAGCGTATTTTGAAGCCTTTACGACCGAACTTAAAGCGCAAGCCGAAGAAGAAAAAGAAAAACAAAAAAGTGTAGAAAGGCAACAGGGTTTAGCTACAGTAAATAATGACATTAAAGGGAAATCCTCTCGAGGCATGACGCCTTCAGGTAAAGAATCTAGTTTTTATTTTTACAATTCAACTACAGTAGCTTACGGGAAAAATGAGTTTGTTAGAATATGGGGCGATCGCCCTCTAGAAGATGATTGGCGTTGGTCCTCTAAAAGATCTACCAAAAACAATAATACAAATTTAGGCCAATTAGCAACAGCAGATACAGATTCGGAAACTTTCGATCCTAATTACTATATCGAGCAATTACCTCAAGATGATAAGGTGATAGATAGTATCGCTAAAGAAAGAAACTTTGCCTACTATCAATTAGGTGTTATTTATAAAGAGAAGTTTAAAGAATATCAATTATCAAAAGATAAGTTTTTAAGCCTTTTAGATAACAATCCAGAGGAGAAGTTAATCTTACCTTCAAAATATAATTTGTACAAAATATATGAGGTTTTAAATCAGCAAGACGAAGCATCAATAGCAAAAAACGATATTATTACTAATTATCCAGAATCACGCTACGCTAAAATTCTTCTAAACCCTGAACAAGCAAATTTAAAAGATGAAAACAGCCCAGAAAGTATTTATCAAAATCTGTATAAAGAATTAAGCAACCAAAATTATCAATTTATAATTGATGAATGCGACGATAAAATTACTCTGTTTCAAGGCGATCCTATGGTGCCAAAGTTCGAATTACTAAAAGCTTTAGCTATTGGAAGGTTAAACGGATTTCAAGAATACTCCAAGGCAATTAACTATGTGGCATTAAATTATGCCAACACACCCGAGGGAATAGAGGCGCAGAACATTGTAGACGAAGTGTTGCCAGCACTTAAAGATGATACGTTTACAGATGCAGAAGACGAGAATAGTTTTAAAGTGGTTTACTACTTTAACAAGACTAAAGACGAGGAGGTTGTTGCAAACTTTAAAACAGCTTTAAACGAACAAATAAAAGAGGTTAAGGTGTTTAATTTAAAAACGTCGTTAGATGTTTATAATAGCAATACCACGTTTGTTGTTGTTCATGGTTTAACCAGTTTTGATGGTGCCAATGGCTATGCGTTATCATTGCAAGAACAAAAAGAGAATAAAATTATACATCAATATTTTATTACCTCGTCAACAAACTATAGAACCATTCAAATACATAAGAACTTAGAAACCTATTTAGAGCTCCAAATAAATAATAATTAAAAAACTTAACCATGTTTTCTGAAAAACAAAAAGATAAAAACAACCAATCAACAACATCAAGTCAAAATATTATTGCAAAAGGCACAAAACTGATAGGCGATTTTGTGAGTGAAGGCGATTTACGAATAGACGGCACTATTGAGGGAAATGTAAAAACACCCGGAAAAGTTGTTGTAGGAAAAACAGGATTTGTAAAAGGAACACTAGAAGGAACCGATGCGCATTTTGAAGGAAAGTTTTCAGGAAAACTATCGCTGCAAGGAACCTTAACGTTAAAAACATCGGCTTATGTGGAAGGCGAAGTTGTAGTTGGTAAATTAGCCGTAGAACCTGGCGCCACGTTTAATGTAACATGTGCTATGAAAGGTGCTGTAAAGGAATTTAACCAAAGTGGGAAACAAAAAACCAAACAAGAACAATCAGCTTAAAAACTTAGCAACCTTATCTGGAATAGCTATTCAAATGGGGGTAACAATCTACCTATTTGTATTATTGGGTAAGTGGTTAGATGCTAAATTTACCCAAGGCAAGTTATTCTTAATTATTTGTACGTTACTTGGGGTTGCTATATCATTATATGTTGTTTTAAAGCAAGTTAATAAGTTAAATGAATAACTTACAATTACTTAAATATATTTTTATAATAGCAATTACAGCTGTAATTGCTTTTTTTATACATACATACGTTTTAAAACAGTTGGAGTTACCAGCTTATGGTAATAAAATAATATTATCCTATATTTTAAACACCATATTAGCTATTGGTATTTTGTTAGCACTCTACTTTTTTAGGCATAAATTTAAACAGCAATTAGGGTTTTTATTTATGGTGGGTAGCTTTTTAAAATTTACTTGTTTCTTCATTTTTTTTTACCCGTCGTTTAGAGCAGATGGCGATATTTCTAATTTAGAATTTGCTTCATTTTTCGTGCCCTACGCAACATGTTTATTCACAGAAACTTTAGGCGGAATAAAACTCTTGAACAGTTTAGATTAGCTAAATTTTAAATAGGGAAAACAGCTTAAAAAAATAATGTGAATTTTTGTTTTTTGATTTTAAGAGAAAAGCATACCTTTGCACCGATTTTTAAGGATACAATTTTCATTTAACATGCAAAGAAAACCAGTTGTTAGTTTGCTATTCTTTTTATTAATAGCTTTTTTACCACTTAGTGTATTAGCTCAAGAAGATATGCATCTAGAAGAAATCGCCCCTGGTGTAGAGGGTGAACAAGGTGTTAAGGAAGAGATCAAGGAGTATATAGATCATCACCTTTTAGATTCTCACGATTTCAGTTTATTTTCTTATACAAAAGATAATGGAGAGCATGTTTATGTAGGTTTTCCATTGCCTGTAATTTTATGGGATGATGGCTTAAAAGTATTCTCTTCTTCAAAATTACATCATGGCGAAGCTGTTGCTGAAGCTGGTGGAAATTACTACAAAAGCTACCACAATAAGATTTACAGAACCAATGCCGAAGGCGATATTAATTTAGATGATCATCACCATCCAACTAATGTAAAGCCATTAGATTTTTCAATTACTAAAAACGTATTTACTATATTAATTGTAGGATTATTAATGCTTTGGATGTTTAGTTCTATGGCAAAATCTTACAAAAAAGGTGCGTTACCAAAAGGTATGGGTCGTTTCTTAGAGCCTATTGTGCTTTATATTCGTGACGATATTGCTATTCCAAATATAGGAAAGAAACATTACAAACGTTACATGAGTTTCTTGTTAACCATTTTCTTCTTTATTTGGATTATCAACTTATTAGGATTAACACCATTAGGTGTTAACGTAACAAACAACATAGCGGTAACATTTGCATTAGCTTTGTTAACGTTTTTAATTACAAATTTTACAGCCAACAAAAGTTATTGGGGGCATATTTTCTGGATGCCAGGTGTGCCAAAACTAATGCGTATCGTATTAGCACCAATAGAGTTGTTGGGGATTTTTATTAAGCCATTTTCATTATTAATACGTCTGTACGCTAACATTACAGCAGGTCACATTGTATTAATGAGTATCATTGGTTTAATGTTCATATTTAAAAACTGGATAGGAAGTTCGCTATCCTTTGGTTTAGCTTTTGCGCTAGCCTTATTAGAGTTGTTAGTAGCAGCTTTACAAGCTTATATCTTTACAATGCTATCAGCACTGTATTTTGGTCAAGCTGTAGAGGAACACGACGACCACTAAAATTGAATGTTTAATTTTTAATATATATATTATGACTATTCCAAACATTGTAGGAGCTGGTTTAATTGTAATCGGTGCTGGTTTAGGTATCGGTAGAATTGGTGGACAAGCTATGGAAGCTATCGCTCGCCAACCAGAAGCTTCTGGAAAAATCCAAACAGCTATGCTTATTGCAGCTGCACTTATTGAAGGTATTGGATTTGCTGCTTTATTTGCAGCGTAAAACAATTAACAACAGCTATAACGGTTGGTTATAGCTGTTGTTTAAAAAGATTAATTAAGATTATAACTAGATATAAATGGACAAGTTAATTAATGAATTTTCGTTTGGATTGTTTTTTTGGCAATTACTCCTTTTTGTTGGGCTAGTACTATTGTTAAGAAAATTTGCTTGGAAACCAATTCTTGATTCTGTAGAGAAAAGAGAAAGCGGTATTGAAGATGCGTTGCAAGCAGCAGAAAATGCTAAGCTAGAAATGCAAAATCTTCAAGCAGACAACGAAAAGCTTTTAAACGAAGCACGTGCCGAGCGTGAAACAATGCTTAAAGAAGCTAGAGAGCTAAAAGCAAAAATGATTGCCGATGCAGAAGGCGATGCACAAGCTAAAGCCAACAAAATGATCGAGCAAGCACAAGCAGCTATCGAAAGTGAGAAGAAATCTGCTATGGCCGAGCTTAAAGGTCAAGTAGCAAGCCTATCTCTAGAAATTGCAGAAAAAGTTGTAAAAGACGAATTGTCTAGCAAAGACAAGCAAATGGAGTTGGTAGAATCTATGTTAGGTGACGCTAAATTAAACTAATTATGGCAGGAGCAAGAGCAGCAATACGTTACGCAAAAGCAGTATTAGATTTGGCAAAAAGTCAAAACGCTGCTGAAGCTATTAATACAGATATGCTAACCATATCTCAAGCTATATCAGAAAGTCAAGAATTAAACGATTTTCTTCAAAATCCTGTGGTACGTTCTTCAGTAAAACAAGCTGCTTTAGCAGAAGTTTTTAAAGGGACTCAAGATCTTACAGGAAAATTAGTTGAAATCTTAATGGAAAACAAGCGCATTGCCTTATTAGGCGATGTAGCTAAAAGTTATACCCAACTTTTTGCAGAATACCAAGGTAGTCAAACGGCTAAAGTAACGACTGCGGTTCCATTAACCAGCGACTTAGAAAGTAAAGTTCTAGAAAAAGTAAAAGAACTTACAGGTAAAGACGCTCAAATAGAAAATATTGTAGATGAAAGTATTTTAGGTGGTTTCATTTTACGTGTAGGCGACATTCAATATAACGCAAGTATCGCCAACAAATTAAACAGATTAAAAAGAGAATTTACATTAAATTAAAAACGGTTAGAATTAGATCTAACATCTAATATCTAACATCTAATATCTAAATAAAGATGGCAGAAGTTAAACCAGCTGAAATATCAGCAATCTTAAAACAACAACTATCAGGTTTTGAAGCAGGTGCTTCATTAGACGAAGTAGGAACAGTACTAACCGTAGGTGATGGTATTGCACGTGTTTACGGACTATCAAATGCACAATACGGCGAGTTGGTAGAGTTTGAAAGCGGCCTTGAAGGAATCGTTTTAAACCTAGAAGAAGATAACGTAGGTGTTGTATTATTAGGGCCTTCAAAAGAAATTAAAGAAGGCGCAACAGTAAAACGTACCACGCGTATTGCCTCTATTAATGTAGGTGAAGGTATTGTTGGACGTGTTGTTGATTCATTAGGAAACCCAATAGATGGTAAAGGGCCTATTGAAGGTGAAACTTACGAAATGCCATTAGAGCGTAAAGCACCAGGTGTAATTTACCGTCAACCCGTAAACGAGCCATTACAAACAGGTATTAAATCTATCGATGCCATGATTCCTGTAGGTCGTGGACAACGTGAGTTGGTAATTGGTGACCGTCAAACTGGTAAAACAACCGTTTGTATCGATACCATCTTAAATCAAAAAGAATTTTACGATGCAGGCGAGCCTGTATACTGTATATATGTTGCTGTAGGTCAAAAAGCCTCTACGGTAGCAAACATTGCTAAAACCTTAGAAGATAAAGGCGCTTTAGCTTACACAACTATTGTTGCTGCAAACGCATCAGATCCAGCACCTATGCAAGTATATGCACCTTTCGCAGGAGCTGCAATTGGTGAGTACTTTAGAGATACTGGTCGTCCAGCATTAATCATTTATGATGATTTATCTAAACAAGCGGTAGCGTATCGTGAGGTATCGTTATTATTACGTCGTCCACCAGGACGTGAAGCGTATCCTGGAGACGTTTTTTACTTACACTCACGTTTATTAGAGCGTTCGGCAAAAGTTATTGCTGATGATGCTATTGCAAAAGAAATGAACGACTTACCAGAATCGTTAAAACCAATTGTTAAAGGTGGTGGATCGCTAACAGCGTTACCAATTATTGAAACACAAGCAGGAGACGTTTCGGCTTATATTCCAACCAACGTAATTTCGATTACCGATGGCCAGATTTTCTTAGAGTCAGATTTATTTAACTCTGGTGTTCGTCCAGCGATTAACGTAGGTATCTCGGTATCTCGTGTAGGTGGATCTGCTCAGATTAAATCCATGAAAAAAGTAGCAGGTACGTTAAAATTAGACCAAGCGCAGTTCCGTGAACTAGAAGCGTTCGCTAAGTTTGGTTCAGATTTAGATGCTGCTACGCTTAACGTAATTGAAAAAGGAAAACGTAACGTAGAGATATTAAAGCAAGCACAAAACGATCCATTTACTGTAGAAGATCAGGTTGCTATCATCTATGCAGGTTCTAAAAACTTACTGAAAGACGTTCCTGTAGATAAAGTAAAAGAATTTGAAAGAGATTTCTTAGAATTCTTAAACGCTAAACACAGAGATGTTTTAGATACGCTTAAAGCAGGAAAATTAACCGATGAAGTTACAGATACATTAACCAATGTAGCGAAAGACTTATCGGCTAAATATAAAGCATAACAAAGATTTTAGTATTGAGTAGTGAGTGTTTTTGCTCACTACTGAATACTCAATACTAATAACTGAAATATGGCAAACTTAAAAGAAATACGTAACAGAATATCATCGGTATCTTCTACGATGCAGATTACTAGTGCCATGAAAATGGTATCGGCTGCAAAGTTAAAGAAAGCCCAAGATGCTATTACTGCTATGCGTCCTTATGCCGACAAATTAACCGAGCTTTTACAAAGCTTGAGTGCCACTCTAGAAGGCGATTCAGGAAGTGATTTTGCAGAGCAACGTGAAGTAAACAAGGTTTTAATTGTAGCTATTACCTCGAATAGAGGACTTTGTGGTGCATTTAACGCAAACATCATTAAAGAAGTTACACGATTAACCAACGAAACTTACACGGGTAAAAACGTATCGTTTGTAACTATAGGTAAAAAGGCTAACGACGCTTTAGAAAAAAAGCAAAATGTTATATCTAATGATAGTGATGTTTTTGATGATTTAACGTTTGATAATGTTGCCAACATCGCTCAAATGATTATGGACAAGTTCGTAGCTGGTGAGTTTGATAAAGTAGAGATTGTTTACAATAGCTTTAAAAATGCTGCAACACAAATCGTAAAGACAGAACAATTTTTACCAATTGTATCAGTTGAAAGCGATAAAAACGTAAACTTAGATTACATTTTTGAACCATCAAAAATTGAAATTGTAGAAACATTAATTCCTAAATCGTTAAAAACACAATTGTTTAAAGCGATTAGAGATTCGTTTGCTTCTGAACATGGCGCACGTATGACAGCTATGCACAAAGCAACAGACAACGCTACCGAATTAAGAGATCAGTTAAAACTGACTTACAACAAAGCGCGTCAAGCAGCCATTACCAACGAAATCTTGGAGATTGTAGGTGGAGCAGAAGCTTTGAACAACTAATAAAGTATGCTTACTGAACTTGTTTCAGTATCTTATAATAAAAAACCTCACCGTTTTGGTGAGGTTTTTTTATGGCATTTATTTTGAATGATTACCTTTAAACTATAAATAAAGTTTAAAATGAGAATATTAGCATCGATATTCTATTTCATAGTAATTTTAGGATGTTCAAGTTCCAAGCAACTTGAAACAAGACCACCGTTTACTTTGGGCAAGGCCTATTACCAAGATTGGGTAGCTGGAATTGAAGATGGAGGTTCGGGAGTAAATGTATATATACCCATTAAAGATAATCCCAAGAGCATAGTTTTAGATAGTATCTATTTTAGAAATCAAGCGGTTAAACTTAAAAAGCAAATTGTAGATAAGACCATTTACATAGGTCGGTTTCAGTCGAAAAATAAGCAAGATTTGATAATGAGCAGCAACCCAAAAGCGGAGTATGGCAATACCTTGCCAAAGACCGTTAAGCCACCTTTTCCATTAACTAAAAATGAATGTATTGTAAGTTATCAGGATAAAGGCAAAACCAAATACTACAAAATACAAGATCTTGTTGAAAAACAGCCATTGCATTATCCTTCTGCACCACCAAATAAGGAATAATTCGCATTGCAATTCCTTTTTTAAAGCCCTATCTTTAGCGGAGTTAAAATCAACTTTTTGGGCGCATTAAAATCGTTTTTTAAGGATACGGCTATTTATGGCCTGGCAACCGTATTACCAAGACTTATGAACTTTGTTTTGGTGCCGCTTCATACAGACACATTGCCAACCACTAGCTATTCTGATAATACATTGTTTTATGTGTATGCGGCTTTTTTCAATGTCTTGTTAACTTATGGAATGGAAACGGCCTTTTTTAGGTTTTTTAGCAGAAGTGATGAAAAAAGCAAAGTGTTTTCAACGGCATTCATAAGCTTAACTATTACCACGATTCTCTTTTTTGCTATAGTGTTTTTTAATGCTGAAAGTTTGGCAAATTGGGTAAACTTAAAACAATCCTATTTCAATTTATTGGTTGGTGTTTTGGCCTTAGATACTTTGGTTGTAGTGCCTTTTGCTTATTTAAGAGCAACGGGAAGGCCTATTAAATTTACAGCAATCAAGTTGTCTAATATTGTTGTTTATGTGCTGTTGAACTTCTTTTTTTTATGGGCTATTCCCAAGTTTGGTTGGCAGTTTTCATTTTATGATAAAACCGATTTAGTACAATACATATTCGTTGCTAATCTTGCAGCTAGTGTATTAACACTACTATTGTTATCGCCCTACTTCTTTAAGACCAAATTAGAGTTTAACACAACAATATTTAAGCAATTACTCAACTATGGTTGGCCAATTATGGTAGCGGGTCTAGCCTATGTTATCAATGAAAATTTTGATAAATGGCTATTGCCAGAACTATTGGGTAAAAATATAAATGGCGCCTATAGTGGCTGTTACAAAATTGCAGTTTTTATGACCATTTTTATTCAAGGATTTCGTTTGGGGGCCGAGCCTTTTTTCTTTAATCACGCCAAAGAACAAAATGCCAAACAAACTTACGCTGCCATTATGAAGTATTTTGTGATCTTCGGAAGTTTTATGTTGGTATTTATAGTTGCTTATCTAGATGTTTTTAAAGAACTTATTGTTAGGGATGAAGCCTATTGGATAGCGATAGATATTGTGCCTATTGTGTTACTAGCCAATCTGTTTTTAGGAATGTATTTTAATTTGGCCATATGGTACAAGCTAACCGACAAAACACGTTATGGCATGTATATTTCGGTTTTTGGGGCTTTAATTACAATTGCTTTTAATTATTATATGATTCCAAAAATTGGCTTTATGGCTTCAGCTTGGGCAACATTGGCTGCTTACGGTGTAATGATGATAACATCATATTTCTTGGGAAGAAAACATTATCCAGTACCTTATAATATATCTAGTATTTTTACTTACTTATTTGTAGCTGTAGTTTTGGCAACAATCGCATATACCAATCTATTATTTAAACCCAATTATTATATTAGTACCGTTTGTGTTTTTGTATTTTTGGGTGTTGTTTTCCTATTGGAAAAGAATGATATCAAACAACTATTAAATAGAAAAAAATGACCATAAAAATCATCAATACATCCAATCACGAATTACCACATTACGAAACCATAGCATCGGCAGGAATGGATTTGCGTGCAAGTCTGTCAGAACCTAGAACATTAAAACCCTTAGAACGTACGATTGTCGGAACAGGACTGTTTATGGAGTTGCCAGTTGGTTACGAAGCTCAAGTACGACCACGTAGCGGGTTGGCTGCAAAAAAAGGCATTACCGTATTAAATGCACCAGGAACTATCGATGCCGATTATCGTGGTGAAGTAGGCGTGATTTTAGTGAATTTATCCAACGAGGAATTTACCATTAACAATGGCGAACGTATAGCGCAAATGGTTATAGCTAAACACGAACGCGCCGAATGGCAAGAAGTCACCGAGCTTACCGAAACCGATAGAGGTGAAGGTGGTTTTGGAAGCACGGGCGTGAAGTAAATTTCTGCGCAGACAGGAATTTTATAATCAATAGAGATCAAGTTTAATTAAAAAAGATATCCGCTTTTGCGGGCAATGATATGAAAATAATTGTTCCAATGGCAGGTCGTGGTTCACGACTTCGCCCTCATACCTTAACAGTTCCAAAACCATTAATTCCGGTTGCTGGCGAACCTATTGTGCATCGCTTAGTAAAAGATATTGCCAAAATATTAAAGCAACCCATAGAAGAAGTTGCTTTTGTGCTTGGCGATCCTGCCTTTTTTGGAGACGATATCGTGAGTAGTCTTCAGGAATTAGGGAAAAGTCTGGATGCAAAAACGTCAATTTATCGTCAAGATAAACCTTTAGGAACAGGTCACGCTATTATGAGTGCTAAAGAGTCGTTGTCAGGCCCGGCTGTTGTTGCGTATGCCGATACACTAATTCGCGCCGATTTCGATTTAGATCCTCAAGCCGATGCTGTAATTTGGACCAAACGTGTTGAAAACCCTGAAGCTTATGGTGTTGTTAATTTAAATTACAATAACGAAATTACCGAATTGGTTGAGAAACCAGAACAATTTGTAAGCGATCAAGCGGTTATTGGTATTTACTATTTTAAAGATATTAGTATTCTAAAAAGCAAGCTTCAAGAGGTGTTAGATGAAAATATTATGCATGGCGGCGAATACCAAATTAACGATGGTATTAAACGTATGATGGCCGAAGGAAAAGTTTTTAAAACCGGAACTGTGGATGAATGGATGGACTGTGGTAATAAAACCGTAACGGTTGAAACCAATTCAAAAATGCTTCAGTTTTTAACTCAGGATGGAGAGAAACTGGTTAGCGATTCGGTGACGTTAAACAACTCTAAAGTTATTCCACCTTGTTTTATTGGTGAAAATGTGGTGCTAAACAATACAACCGTAGGACCAAACGTTTCTATAGGTAACAACACTATTATCGAAAATTCAACCGTTAAAAATAGCTTAATTCAAAACCAAACAAGCATTAAAAACGCTAATTTAGATAACGCTATGATAGGTAACCATGTTACTTATAATGGCAAATTCACATCAATAAGTATTGGCGATTATTCGGTTTTGGAATAATAATTGAATTCAATCTCCTAAAAAACTAATGAAACAACACATCTACATACTATTACTAGTTTTAGGAATATTTTTTCCTATAACAGTAAGTGCGCAAGTAGATTTCAACAAAACACCAGACGATGATCTTGGTAATGTTGAAGACGAGTTTCAGCAACATTTTTTCGAAGCCCTAAAACAAAAAGGTATCGAAAATTACGACCGTGCAGTTGAAGCTTTAAAAAAATGTCTAAACATTAAAAGTGACGTCGCTGTTGTTTATTACGAATTAGGTAAAAACTACAACAAGCTTAAAAATTTTGGTGCCGCAGAAGACGCTTTAAAAGAGGCAGTTTCCATGGATGAAGATAATGAATGGTACTTAGATGAGCTTTACGATGTTTACATTCAGCAAGAGGACTTTAAACGCGCTATTAAAACCGTAGAACAGTTGGTAGAATATCATCCAGATTACAAAGAAGATTTAGCAGCGCTTTATGTGAGAACAGAAAACTATAAAGATGCTTTAAAACTGTTGGATGAGCTAGATGAAACTTATGGTGTTTCACCAAGTCGAGATATTTTGCGTAATCAGGTTTATAAGGCTACAGGGAAGAAAAAAGATCAAATTGAAAACTTGGAAGAACGTGTTGAGGATAATCCAGATGAAGAATCTAATTATTTGGCATTAATATTTCGTTATAGCGAGAACAATCAAAAGGAAGAAGCTTTCGAAACGGCCAAGAAACTTTTAGAAATTAAGCCTAATTCCGAGTTAGTTCATTTAGCACTATATAAATTTTATTTAGAAGATGGCGAGGCCGAAAAGGCTATAACATCGATGAAAGTCGTTTTAAAAAGCCTACAAATAAAACCGCAAGCAAAAGCCATGGTTTTAACCGATTTTGTAAAGTTTGTTAAAGACCACCCAGAATATGAAACCGATTTAGTAGAAGCAACAACCTTAGCACAAGAAGACGACCCTAAAAGTTATCAAGAGGTGGCGCAATATTTCTTACAAAAAGGAAATAAAGAAAAAGCCCTAGAGTATTTTCAAAAAGCCTTAAATCTAGAAGGCAATAATTTTGGGGTGTTGCGTAATATTTTGCTTCTGCAATTAGATTTAGAGCAATATGATGATGTAGTAAGCAAAAGTGAAAACGCTTTAATTATGTATCCATCACAACCTATTTTCTATTTAATAAATGGTGTGGCATTAAATAAACAAGATAAATCGCACCAAGCCATAGATGTGTTAACTATGGGGCTAGATTATATTATAGAAGACGATAAAATGTTGTCCGATTTTTACGTACAGTTAAGCATTGCACATACCAAATTAAATCATGCTTCAAAAGGAAAGATGTACCGTGAAAGGGCCCAAAAACTGAAACCTACAAATTAAATGAAGAAAACCCCTAACAAAATAATTACAGGTTTTTTACTGGTGTTACTTATTACATGTTTTGGGTGTAAAACAAAGCACGTTGTTACCGATGGGAACGTTAACCCAGACCTTTCGGAAAAATACGTTATTAAAGAGCATCTTAAAACAGCACCAAGTTTTAAAACATTACAAGCAAAAGTACGTATAAGTTATACCGAGGATAACAGTACGCAATCGCATACCGTAACATTTAGAATGTTAAAAGATGGCATTATTTGGTTAACAGCGCCATTAAATATCGTTAGGGCTAAAATAACACCAGAATCGGTTGGGTTTTATAACAAATTAGACAATACTTATTTTGAAGGCGACTTTAGCTATATTAGTGATATGCTGGGTACAGACGTTAATTTTGAAAAGGTACAAAACCTATTGCTTGGTCAGCCATTATTTGGGTTAGATAATGAGACACATAAGATGTCCATACATAATAATAATTATATGTTTCAGCCCAATGAACAATCTTCGCTTTTTGAGTTGTTCTATTTAATTAATGCCACTTTAAATATGGAATCGCAGCAGTTAGCACAAGCTAGTACACAACGGTTTTTACAAATAGACTATTTGGAATATCAAACCATAGAGAAACAAACGTTTCCTAAAAACATAAAAGTAATTTCTTTAGAAGGAGATCAAGAAACTATAATAGAACTAGACTTCAAATCGGTATCTTTGAACCAAGATTTAAGGTACCCGTTTAAAATCCCGAAAGGATACGACGAAATTACACTAGACTAATGATTATTACCAATAAAAAAACATACTTTATTTTAACATTGTTGCTGCTTTTTTGCAGCACATTATCGTTCTCTCAAAGTAAAAAACAGCAAGAGTTAGAAACACGTCGTCAAGAACTCCGTAAAGAAATTCAGCAGATAAACAACTTGTTGTTTAAAAATAAAACCAAGAAAAAGTCGCAAATCACGTTAATAGAAGATGTTAACTACAAGATTAATGTTCGTAAAAACTTGATTAGTGTTACCAATCAGCAAGCTAATTTATTAACACGTGAGATTAATACAAACCAAAACAAAATAACCGAGTTACGCGCCGAACTTGAAACACTAAAAGACAATTATGCTAAAATGATTGTACATTCTTACAAAAGTAAAAGTGAACAAAGCAGAATTATGTTTTTATTGTCTTCTAATAACTTTAAACAAGCTTATAAACGGTTACAATACCTTAATCAATATACTAAATATCAACGAGAACAAGGTCAAGCCATAAAAACAAAAACAACCGAACTTCAAGAGATTAATAAAGATTTGTTGCGTCAAAAGCAAGACAAACAAAAGTTAATTGAAGAAAATAGAGTTGCCCAACGCCAACTAGAGCAAGAGTTATCGCAGCACAAAACGTTAATGGCATCTATTAACCAAAATTTAAGCAAGTATAGCCAACAAATTAAGCAAAAAGAGCGTGAAGCAAGAGCTATAGATCGTGAGATTGAAAAAATTATTCGTGAGGCTATTGCAAAATCTAATAAAGCTGCTGGAAAGACGACTAAATCTACAAGTACATTTTCGTTAACACCAGAAGACAAAGCCTTGGCCAGTAGTTTTGTGTCTAATAAAGGAAAACTACCTTGGCCAGTAGAAAAAGGTGTGGTTAAATTGCGTTACGGTAGGCAACCATCGCCTATTGTGCCAACGGTTATGATACAAAGTAACGGCGTACGTATAGCCACCGAGGAACATGCCAAAGTACGTGCTGTTTACAAAGGTCGTGTTATGCGTGTACAAGCCATAAAGCACGGTAATTTAACGGTTATGGTACAACACGGTAACTATATTACATCGTATACCAATTTATCTAAAGTTTTTGTGAAAACGGGCGATAACCTATCTACAAAGCAAGATATAGGCGAGGTGTTTACTAACCCTTCCGATGGAAAAACCATTTTAAGATTTAGTGTGTTTAAAGAAACCAAAACCCAAGATCCAGCTCATTGGATTTATAGGATGTAAACTAAACCCTATTCAAACAAGGCTTTAAGCTCTGTAGCATCGTGAGCTTTCATTTTACCAGCAAGCACTAAACTAAGTTGCTTACGGCGTAAAGCAGCATCGTAACGGGCTTTTTCAAGTTCACTTTCAGGAGTGATTTCTGGAATATCCACAGGACGTCCCGTTTCATCAACGGCAACAAAGGTATAAATAGCTTCGTTAGCTTTGGTGCGTACACCAGACTCGCGATCTTCAATCCAAACATCTAAAAACACTTCCATAGAGGTTTTAAACGCACGCGATACTTTAGCTTCAACAGTAACCACACTTCCTAAAGGCACAGCACGATTAAACGCCACATGGTTTACCGATGCGGTTACTACAATACGTCTGGAATGACGTCTGGCAGCAATACTTGCAGCACGATCCATACGCGCTAATAATTCACCACCAAATAAGTTGTTTAAGGGGTTGGTTTCGCTTGGTAAAACCAAGTCGGTCATTGTGGTTTTAGATTGTTCCGGTGTTTTAGGTGCCATAACATTGTAACATTGAAAATGCAAAGGTAAGGCGAATAAAAAAGACACCGTATTAAATTTTAATTAAAATTAAAAAGGACGTTTAGTCTAAGGCTTTAACCAATAACCAAGCAGCAGTATTATGGTTATTTTTAACCTCACGTAAGGCGTCTAAGGCTTCCAAACGATTCTCGTAGCTAGCATAAACCACTTCGTGTAAACCATAACGGTTTTGACCAATTTTTCTTGCAGGATATCCAAGCGCTTTTAATTGCGATACTTTTTTATCGCTATTTTCTTCTACACGAAATGCTCCAGCAATAATATGATAATTACCTGTTTGCTTTTTCACGTTTAGGGTAACAGCAGGCAACGGGTTGTCAATAACAAATGTGGCTTCTTGTATTTTGTTTTCTAGTTGCTTGTTGGCTTCTTCTTGGGCTATTTGATTTTGGGTTTCTATTTGGTTAACGTAATAATTAGCCCCTAAAAAGCCACCCAAACCTAAAGCTATTACAGCAATAGCAGCATATTTTAAATAGGGTCTTGCTTGGCGTTTTTCGGGAGTAATTGTTAAAGGTACCGTTTCCTCAATAGCTTCAACCTCTTGTTTGTAAGCTTCGCGAGTAACGTTTTGAGATACAAATTGCGATAAGCCAAACGCATCGGTTAGATAATTAATATGATATGAAGGATCGAAAATAATATTACCTTCTTCATTTAATGTTAAATCGCCAATGTTTTCAAAAGTAATGGTTTCCCCTTCTACTAAATAGGCTTTAATAGCTTTAACGTGCTTGTTAAGCTTTTTTACAGCAGACTCATAAGGGATTTTTTCAACTTCGGCAATATAACTGCTTAGCAATCCATCGTTATGTTGTAATTGCTCGTTAAATGATAACACTTTTTTTGGTGGATAAAAGGAGTTAGTTGTTTCGTGAACCTTAGCAGAAACACGAGTGGTTAAAAACGCTCCAAACCCAGGAATTGTCACGCAATCGTAACGATATAATAAATCACTTATGTAAGAGTCTATGTGCATAAAACAAATGTATAAATTTTTGTTGTTGAATAAAAATCCGGCTTAACTATTTATTAACATCTTAAAATTTAGTTTCTTGTAGGTTGTAAATGAGAAAGATACTATGACAGAACAGCAGCTTATCTATACGTTAGCCTTACAGCATATACCAAATATTGGTGATATTACGGCAAAAAAATTAATTCAATATTGTGGTTCTCCTGAAGCTGTTTTAACCGAAAAGAAGCAAAATCTATTAAAGATAGATGGTATTGGCACAAGTACGATTAGAGATGTTTTTGGCAAACATCATTTAAAAGCTGCCGAAGAGGAGCTAAAGTATATAAAGAATAATAACATTACGTGTCTTTATTTTTTAGACTCAGATTACCCCGAACGTTTAAAACACTGTATTGATGGTCCAATTTTACTATTCCAAAGAGGGCAAATAAACATAAAAAACCAACCGATATTAAGTGTTGTGGGTGCCAGAAAAATAACGGTTAATGGAATGGCTTTTTGCGAAAAACTAATTGAAGAAATGGCAATTTATAATCCTATTATTGTATCAGGGTTTGCTTATGGCACGGATATTACGGCGCAAAAAGCAGCTCTAAAACACAATTTGCAAACCATTGGATGTTTGGCGCATGGACTTAATCAAATTTATCCTAAAACTCATAAAAAGTATGTGGCCGATGTTGAAAAACACGGAGGATTTTTTACCGATTTTTGGAGTACAGCTGTTTTTGACAGAAAGAACTTTTTAAAACGGAACCGAATTATAGCTGGATTAAGTGAGGCAACCGTTGTTATAGAATCGGCTGAAAAAGGTGGCAGCCTTGTTACAGCAGATATTGCCAATTCTTACAATCGTGACGTATTTGCTGCACCAGGACGAGTTACAGATAAAATGAGTGAAGGTTGTAATAACTTAATTAAATTTCAAAAAGCACATTTGTTATCTAATCCGTTGGATATTCCTTTAATGCTGAATTGGAAATTGGAAGACGACGCCAAACAACAACCTATACAAAAGCAATTGTTTGTTGAGTTGGGAGATGATGAAAAAAAGGTCTACAATTACCTAAAACAACACAATAAACAGCTTTTAGATGTGATCGCTCTCGAATGTAAAATTCCTATTTATAAAATGGCCAGCATTCTATTAAATATGGAGCTAAAAGGTGTTATTAGACCACTACCAGGAAAACAGTTTGAATTAATTTAATACCCCACTTTTTCACGTACTCTTCCAATCACATTATTAGCAACAACTTTAGCTTTTTCGGCACCAACAGCAAGTGCTTTGTCAATTTCTTCAAGGTTGTTCATGTAATAATGAAACTTCTCACGAGGCTCGGCAAATTTTTCAATAATCAATTCAAAAAGAGCTTGTTTGGCATGCCCATAACCATAGCCGCCATTTTCGTAATTAGCTTTCATGTCTGCGGTTTGTTCTTCCGAAGCTAATAAACTGTAAATAGCAAAACAGTTGCAGGTATTCCAATCTTTGGGATCTTCAAGAGGTGTACTATCAGTTTGAATAGACATAATCTGCTTACGTAGTTTTTTGTCATTCAAAAAGATATTGATAAAGTTGTTTCGGCTTTTACTCATTTTTTCGCCATCGGTTCCAGGTACCAATTTGGTGTTTTCTTGAATTTTGGCTTCTGGCATAACAAAAGTGTCGCCCATTTTAGCATGAAAACGAGCGGCTACATCGCGTGTCATTTCAAGGTGTTGTAGTTGGTCTTTTCCAACGGGAACAAACTCGGCATCGTAAGCTAATATATCTGCAGCCATAAGCATTGGATAGGTGAAAAGTCCTGTGTTTACATCGGCTAATCTATCAGCTTTATCTTTAAAACTATGTGCCAGAGTTAAACGTTGATATGGAAAGAAACAGCTTAAGTACCAAGAGAGTTCGGTAACTTGAGGAATATCGCTTTGTCTGTAGAATACTGTTTTTTCAATATCTAATCCAAAAGCTAGCCACGTTGCTGCTACAGCATAGGTGTTTTGTCTTAATTCTTCAGCATTTTTAATTTGGGTTAGGGTATGCATATTGGCAATAAATAAAAACGATTCGTTAGCGTCGTCGTTTGCTAATTCTATTGCTGGTAAAACAGCGCCTAAAATATTGCCTAAATGTGGTATTCCTGTACTTTGTATTCCTGTAAGTATTCTTGCCATAGTACTTCCCGATAAGCGGGAATCTTGTTACGTTAAACTTGATTGTAAATAAGTAGCAAAAGTAGTTATATGTTATTAATAAAAAAAGCGATTCCTAAGAACCGCTTTATGTTTTAGTTTTAAAGAGTAAATTACTTTTTAAAAATCCCGGCGATGAATAAAATGATGATGGCACCAATGGCTCCAGTAATTACATCTCCAATTATACCATCGGAAATAGAAATTCCTAAAGCGCCAAAAGCCCAATTACCTACAATACCACCAATGATACCTAAAATGATATTCATTAAGACTCCAAAACCACCACCTTTCATTAATTTTCCAGCTAACCAACCAGCAATGGCACCAATTAATAATGCATAAAGTAAACTCATAATAGTGTTTTTTTAATGTTAGTATGTTTTAAATATAATCAATTTATAAATACTATTTTTGTTCGCGATGAAAGTGTTAAAGTATCCTTTGTGGGCGTTATACCGTATCTGGTTTTATATTTTGGTAGCTTTACCAATTATAGTATTGTTTCCTATTTTATTAATTTCTATATCAAAAGAAGCGTGGTATCCCTTCTTTTTTAAGTTGGCAAGATTTTGGGCTAAGTTTATTTTAATAGGTATGGGATTTAGATATCAAATTGTACGTGAGCAAGTACCAGAGCCTAAGAAAAGTTATATGTTTATAGCAAACCATACATCGATGACAGATATAATGTTAATGTTGGTATCGGTTAAAAATCCGTTTGTCTTTGTTGGCAAACAAGAGTTGGCAAAAATTCCGTTGTTTGGTTTTTTCTATAAGCGCACCTGTATTTTGGTAGATAGAAGTTCTGAAAAAAGCCGAAAAGCGGTGTTTTTAAGTGCACAAAGACGATTAAAGCAAGGCTTAAGTATATGTATTTTCCCTGAAGGTGGTGTGCCAGAGGAAAGCATTATGTTAGACGATTTTAAAGATGGTGCGTTTAGGTTGGCCATAAAGCACCAAATTCCTGTTGTGCCTTTAACTTTTGCCGATAATAAAAAGCGATTTTCTTACACATTTTTTAGTGGAAGTCCTGGAAAGATGCGCGTGAAAATTCATAAGTTTTTAAGCACTGAGGAATTAACTATTAAAGATACGAGAACTCTTAATCTGGAAGCAAGAGAGGTTATATTAAAGCAATTAAAGGTATTTAATTAAAAAAAGCCACCTATGGCACTAAGTGACTTTTTTATATTATTGAAGGCACTTATGGTTACTTTCAATAATAATTCTAGCTTAACCAACTAAAACCTAAAACTAAATCCTGAATACACGCCAATAATATATGGGTTAAAATTACCAGACGTGTTTTCGTATGCGTTAAATTGATACTTAAATGTTGGTTCTAAATTAAATTTAAACGTATCGGTAAATTTATAGTTAAAACCAAGCCCAAGGTTACCACTAAAACTTAAATCGTTAATATTGTTTGCTTCGCCAATATGATTTTTATAGCCATCAAATTCAGAATAAATCTGATTGTCGTCTAGGAAAAAGGTGCTAACACCACCAATAACTTGTATTCCAAATCTACTTTCCAATAAATTGTATTCTATTTCTATAGGAATTTCAAAATAGCTCAATCGTTGACTAATAGCTGCATTGTAGTTTTGAGAGAATATTTCAGGAACATTAGAGGCCTGAATAGTATTAGAGCTAATAGCAGCAATATTTTGACTACTGGACGATAAAGAGACATTCTTTAAAGGAGAAATTTGCTGATTTCCTGCGCTTTCGTATAAGATGACACCATTAGTATCGTAACTTAAATTTAATGAATTTATACCTGTTCTAAGCGCCCATTTTTTATTTAAAGCATAACTTACATTAACACCATAACTTGTGTTAACTTCTCCAGTTTTAGAGTTTCCTACAAATTGCTCATCAATATGTGAGCCATCGCCAAAAGAGTTGTAATAAACAGGGGCAATGTTAGCACTAACTTGCCACCTGTTTGTTACGTTTTCTTCTTCATTATTTTGTTCGGCTTCTTTAGCTGTGGCTATTGCTTTTTCTATAGCATTTTCTGTATGAATTGTTATTAAGGTATCTGCGGTTATTCCATTTTTAGGTATAGTTGTTTTTAAGTTAGGGCTTAAATAGCTTTCTATTTCTGTAATGCTATTTTTTGCTGTTGAAGAATAAGAATAAATACTACTTTCATCATTAGAAGCTTGATAAATATTCTTTTGTTTTAAAGAGTTAGTACGATTTTTTGTATTAACAGGTGTTTGGTTTGTATTAGCTAATTGTGTTGTGTTTTGAGTTTTATTGGCACTTGCCATATTTTTACGCCCTGTGTTTTTTGTCACAGTACTTGTGTTAGAAGCTGTCTTGCCGCTTTCGGTTAATGCTTTATTAGAAACTGTTTTTGAAGGCGTAGAAACATATTGCTTTGTTTTTATGTTTTGCTTTTGTTTTAACAAAACCTCTTGCTTATCACTTTCTTCTATTGATGCATTTTTGGAAGCGTTTGTATTAAGCGTTTTTGTACTAGAAGGAGAGTCGTTTTCTGCTGTTTTTATATTATTAGTATTCGTGTTAACAACAGTAGGTTTTTTTTCTTCATTCTCGTTAAAATCCATTTGTAGTAAACCACTTATAGCGAGTATAAAAATTAAAATAGCTGCCACGCTAGAAAGTTTAACCCAAAAAGGAATAGCTTTTGGCGTTTTATTATTCTCAGATTGATGAAGCTCATTTTGAATGCCTTCCCAAACTTGTTTGCTTGGTGAGGCTTCAAAATCTTTGAATTTTTCTTGAAAAATTCTGTCTATATGTTTTTTATCACTCATTTATTATAATGATTGTGAGTTTGTTTTTTCTAAATAATGCGTCACCTTTTCTTTTAAAATAGCTCTTGCTCTGGAAAGGTTAGATTTTGATGTTCCTGTTGAAATGGAAAGCATTTCTGAAATGTCTTTATGTGAAAACCCGTCTAACACATAAAGGTTAAAAACCAGTCTGTATCTGTCGGGTAATTCTTGCACACATTCTAATAAATAGTCTAAAGGAATATCAATGTCATCATTTATATCAACTTGATTACTTTCAATATTTTCTTCATCGATAATTTCAAAAACATCTTGTTTTCTATACCGTTGCAACGCTGTGTTTATAGCAATGCGTTTCATCCAACCTTCAAAAGAACCTTTACCTTTATATTGTGATATTTTTTTAAAAATAGTCACAAAGGTATCTTGCAGATTATCTTCTGCCTCAGCGTAGTTTCTAGAATACTTTAAGCAAATAGAAAACAGTGTTCTCGAAAAGAGATGGTAAAGTTCGCCTTGCGCTTTAGTATCATTGTTACTACATTTTTGTATGAGTTTTTTTAAACCCAAATGAAAGTGTATTAATTTTTAAATTCATTCTACAACAGGTACTTCAACAATCATATATTCGTCTTCGCCATTATCATCTTCTCCTTGCCAAAACTTAAATATATACGATCCTGTTTCTGTTGGTTTAAAGTTGAAAGAGATTTCAAGTTCGGCATCAATAGTTTCGCAAGCATCGTTTGGAAATACTGTTGAAATTATAGCCACTGTTCTTTCGTTTTCAGATTTGGCGTAATAAATATCGTAAAACGCATGGCAATTTGTAGGACGAATATAAGTTAGTTGAATGTCATAAACTTCGTTAAGTTCAAATTCATCCGGCACAATAGCTGATTCTACAGGTAAAATCTCATGATATGTTTCTGGAGAATCATCTTCTACAGAACATGAAAAAGTAAGTAAAATAAGTAATATTGCTAGGGTTTTCTTCATTATAAAAAAATAAATACAATTCTTCCTTTAATTGGTAGATGCAGAAAGTAGAAAAAGGTTGCGTAGTAAAATAAAAAATCCCGAATTAACGGGATTTTTAAAATTATTCTTTAGAAGCTTTTATTTCTTCTTTAATTTTTTCTTCAAGCTCTTCCATAAGCTCGGGGTTGTCTTTTATTAATGCTTTAACAGCATCTCGGCCTTGCCCTAATTTGGTGTCGCCATAACTAAACCATGAGCCACTTTTTTTAACAACATTATAATCTACAGCAATGTCTAATATTTCACCAACTTTAGAAACGCCTTCGCCATACATAATATCAAACTCGGCGGTTTTAAATGGTGGTGCTACTTTATTTTTAACAACTTTAACTCTAGTTTTATTACCAGAAACTTCACCATTGCTGTCTTTTATTTGTGTAGAGCGTCTAATATCTAAACGTACCGAAGCATAAAATTTTAAGGCGTTACCACCCGTAGTTGTTTCTGGGTTACCAAACATAACACCAATTTTTTCACGCAGCTGATTAATAAACACCATAGTACAATTGGTTTTGCTAATAGAAGCTGTAAGCTTTCTTAAAGCTTGAGACATTAAGCGGGCATGTAATCCCATTTTAGAGTCTCCCATTTCGCCTTCAATTTCGCTTTTTGGTGTTAAAGCTGCTACAGAGTCTACTACAATGATATCAATAGCGCCAGAGCGTACTAAATTATCGGCAATTTCAAGGGCTTGTTCACCATGGTCTGGTTGCGAAATAATTAAATTGTCAATATCCACCCCTAGTTTTTCGGCATAAAATCTATCAAAAGCATGTTCGGCATCAATAAACGCAGCAATACCTCCGGCTTTTTGTGCCTCGGCAATAGCATGAAGCGTTAACGTGGTTTTACCAGAAGATTCTGGACCATATATTTCTATAACACGACCTCTAGGGTAGCCGCCTACGCCTAAGGCTAAATCCAAACCTAAAGATCCTGTAGAAATCGCATCAACATCTACAATAGCTTGGTCGCTCATTTTCATTACGGTACCTTTTCCGTAAGCTTTGTCTAATTTATCTAAGGTAAGTTTTAAGGCTTTTAATTTGGCATCTTTTTCGTTACTCATTACTCGTCTTTTGCGTTAAATTATTCATGCTAAAATACGATAAGTTTTCATCTTTTCAATTTTACAACGCAACCTTTTTCTACTTTATGCATCTACTATATAAAATGGGGAAGATTTGCTATGAAAACGGTATGGTGTGATTCCTTTTTAAGGCTCGCACCATATTTTTCCTCTGATTAACGTTTAAAATATTTTAATCGGATGCGATTTTTTAGAAAAATTATTAGAAATTCGATATTAGGCGTTTCAGCTGTTATACTTATAAATAGCAGTTGTAAAGCCGATGGGGGTTAACTCGTTAACTTTTTTGATTTAAGAAAAGAAATTAAAAAATTAATAACGAGTTAGTCTACTTAAAGCACTTTGTACAGTCTACAAAGTGCTTTTTGTTTGCAACAACAAAAAATACGTACCTTTGCCCCAAATAAAATAAAACCTTTAACCTTAAAACATTAGTATAGCATGCAACTGTACAATAACTTAAGCGCTAAAGAAAGAGCAAAACTTATTGAAGAAGCTGGTAAAGACCGCTTAACAATCTCTTTCTACAAGTACGCCAAAATTGGAAATCCAGAAATTTTTAGAAATCATATGTTCTTGGCTTGGGATGAATTTGAAGTCCTAGGAAGAATTTATGTTGCTAACGAAGGTATTAATGCACAATTATCTGTGCCAGCCGAAAATTTTAATGCGTTTAAAAACCATTTAGACACTATTACTTTTTTAGAAAACGTAAGATTAAATATTGCTGTAGAGCAAGATAATTTTTCATTTTTAAAATTAAAGGTAAAAGTGCGCTCAAAGATTTTAGCCGATGGTTTAAACGATGCTACCTTTGATGTAACCAATAAAGGCGAACATGTTAATGCAGAAAGATTTAACGAGCTAATTGAAGACCCCAACACGGTTTTAGTAGATATGCGTAATCACTACGAGACCGAAATAGGTCATTTTAAAAACGCTATAACACCAGATGTAGACACTTTTAGAGAGTCTCTGCCTATTATAGAAGATGATTTAAAAGAGCATAAAGAAGATAAAAACTTGGTGATGTATTGTACGGGAGGCATTCGTTGTGAAAAAGCCAGTGCCTATTACAAGCATCGTGGATTTAAAAATGTATTTCAGTTAGAAGGAGGCATTATAAACTATGTACACCAAGTAAATGAGGAAGGTCTAGATAACAAGTTTATTGGTAAAAACTTTGTGTTTGACGATCGTCGTGCCGAACGTATTTCAGACGATATTATCGCACAATGTCACCAATGCGGAAAACCAGCCGACACCCACACAAACTGTGCTAACGAAGCCTGCCATTTATTATTTATTCAATGCGATGACTGTAAAGAGAAAATGGAAAACTGTTGTTCTTCAACCTGTCAAGAGATTATACAATTGCCTTACGAAGAGCAAAAAGCCTTAAGAAGAGGTCAAGGTAACAGCAACGACATCTTTAAAAAAGGACGCGCAGACTATTTACCATATAAAAAAGACTTGAGGAATATTTTTGATACCTTGGGCAAAAATGCTTAAATGAATATATACAAGCTTTTACAGCTAAACAGGAAAATAAAAAGCCACAGAATTAAGTTTCTGGGGCTTTATCTGTTACATAAATTTAACAAACGCTATTTAGCGGTAAATTTAGATCCTGTAATGGCTTGTAACTTACGTTGTAAAATGTGCTATTTTACCGATGCCGATTATGTAAAAACCTTAAAAGGGCAATTTAAAGAAGAGGAACTGCAACGCGTAGCTAAAACCATTTTTAATCGGGCGCTAAAATTGCAAATAGGTTGCGGGACAGAACCCACACTATATAAAAAATTACCAGAATTGGTGGCTTTAGGAAAACGTTATAACGTGCCTTATATTTCGTTAACTACCAATGCTAATTTGTTAACCGAAGAAAAAATAGAAACCCTTTTAAAAGCTGGTTTAAACGAGTTTACCATTTCGCTCCATGGTGTTACAAAAGCAAGCTATGAGGGGTTTATGAAAAAAGCGAACTACGAAAAATTTCATAAGGCTTTTAAAGCGTTTGCCAAGCTAAAAGCGCATTATAATTTTAAAGTACGTATTAATTACACCTTTAACAAAGATAATTTTTACGAGCTTCAAGAATTTTTTAAGCATTTTGATGGTAAGAGTTTCGATATCCTTCAAGTAAGACCTATACAAAAAATAGGAAATACCGAATATAACGACTTCGATTTGCAGTCTTTACGCGAAGATTATCCAAAACTTATAAAACAAATACGATATAATTGTAAGAAAAACAATGTTACGTTATTAGCATCAGATACCATTCCAAATAAAAATTCAACTAACGACTCTAGCTTAATATTCGACTATACATTTTGTTATGTGTCCCCACAAAAATTTTGGAAAGAAGGCTTTAATTGGCAAACAGAGACATTTAACCAATACTCTAAAAAAATAGGTTGGAGTAAAACCTTATTTTCAAATATCTTTAAATCAAAAACAGCATTAAAGTCACGTAGTAACAGGCTTAATTACGAAGTTGAGTTTAATTAAAACAACAAAGTTTTATAGTCGCTGGAATAATCTTATCTTTACATATTAAATTAAATAGAATTATTAATTTTCTTCTGAAGGTGTTTCGCACACTTTTCAGAATCAATATATACACATTTTATGGGTTGTAACAGTTGTTCAACTGGAAAGGATGGTCAGCCGAAAGGATGCAAGAACAACGGAACTTGTGGAACGGATAGTTGCAATAAACTAACCGTTTTTGATTGGCTTTCTAATATGAACTTACCAAATGGCGAAGAGCCATTTAATTGGGTAGAAGTTCGTTATAAAAACGGTAGAAAACACTACTATAAAAACACCGAAAACTTAACATTAAATATAGGCGATGTTGTAGCAACTCAGGCACAATATGGCCACGATGTGGGTACAGTAACTTTAACAGGAGAGTTGGTTCGTGTTCAAATGAAACGAAAAAAAATTCCTTTTAATGGCGATGAGGTCTTTAAAGTTTACAGAAAAGCCTCACAAAAAGATATCGATATTTGGGTATCTGCACGAGAAAAAGAAGAAAAAATGAAGGTTAAGGCACGCCAATTTGCGATAGACTTAAACCTAAAAATGAAAATCTCCGATATTGAATATCAAGGAGATGCTAGTAAAGCTACGTTTTATTACACCGCCGAAGAACGGGTAGATTTTAGAGAACTTATCAAGATTTTTGCCAGAGAATTTAAAACAAGAATTGAAATGAAACAAGTAGGCTTCCGTCAAGAAGCCGCACGCTTAGGAGGTATTGGTTCTTGTGGTAGAGAGCTTTGTTGCTCAACTTGGTTAACCGATTTTCGTTCGGTAAGTACTTCGGCAGCAAGATACCAGCAATTGTCCTTAAACCCACAAAAACTTGCTGGGCAATGCGGAAAACTTAAATGCTGCTTAAATTATGAGCTAGATACTTACCTAGAAGCTATTAACGAGTTTCCTAAAACCGATATTAAATTAGAAACCCAAAAGGGGCTTGCTGTTTGCCAGAAAACCGATATTTTTAAAGGTATTATGTGGTATGCTTACGAAGGCGAGTGGGCAAACTGGTTTAAAATAACCAAAGACCAAGCAAAGGAAATTATAGCGCAAAACAAGAAGAATAAAAAAGTCGCTAGTTTAGAAGAATTTTCTGCTGAGGTTCCTGCAGAAGAAGATACTAAAACTAACTTTGAGAACGTTGTAGGACAAGACAGTTTAACGCGGTTTGATAGTAAAAAACCAAAAAAACGTCGAAATAATAAACGCAGAAAAAGTAGAAACAAACGCCGAAAACCTCAAAACAAAAAAAACAATGAGAAATAGCCTCTTTCTATTTCTTATTTGCTGTGCCATAATGTCTTGTAATAACAATATGGTTTATAGTGAATATAAGTCTTTGCAAAACCAAAAATGGCATAAAGACTCTATAGTTTCTTTTAAAATACATCCGCCAGACACCTTACAACCGTATAACTTATATGTCAACTTAAGAAATACCCATAAGTACAAGTACAACAACCTATTTCTTATTGTTGAAATGAATTTTCCGCATGGAAAAATAATAAAAGATACATTAGAGTATAAAATGGCAAAACCCAATGGTGAGTTGTTAGGTACAGGTTTTTCAAGTATTAAAGAAAACAAGCTTTGGTATAAAGAACACGTTGTGTTTAAAGAGAATGGCGAATATCAAGTAAATATTCAACACGCTATGAGAGAAAACGGTAAGGTAAATGGTGTGTTAAACTTAGAAGGCGTTACAGATGTTGGGTTTAGTGTTGAAACACCAGCAAGTAAATAAAAATCAGGTATGGCAAAGAAAAAACAAGTTAAACAGGAGCAAGGTTTTTCAAAATACGTAAGATGGTTTTGGATGCTTTTTTTAGGCGGACTTTTATTTGTTGCCTTATTATTTGTTTTGGCACGATTTGAAGTTTTTGGCGAAATGCCAGATCACACCGTTTTAGAAAACCCTAAAACAAGCTTAGCTACCGAAATTATATCGGCAGATGGAAAAACACTAGGTAAATTTTACTTTAACGACAACAGAACACCTGTAGGTTACGACGATTTGCCACAGCATTTAGTAAATGCTTTAATCGCTACCGAAGACGCCCGTTACTACAGTCACTCAGGAATTGACGCTTGGGGGACTTTACGAGCAGTCGTAAAAATGGGAAGTGGCGGAGGTGCTAGTACTATCTCACAACAATTAGCAAAACAATTATTTCATGGCGAAGGCTCAACCAATATAGCCGAAAGAATTACCCAGAAAATTAAAGAGTGGATAATTGCTATTCGTTTAGAACGCCAATATACCAAAGAAGAAATTATTGCCATGTATTTTAATATTTATGATTTTGGTAATAATGCCGATGGCATTCGTTCAGCATCGCGTATTTATTTCAACAAAGAACCACGAGATTTAGATATTAAAGAATCTGCCATGTTGGTAGGTATGTTTAAAAATTCGTCGTTATATAATCCTAGACCACATAGAAATCCTGTTGGTACAAAAAACAGACGTAATGTGGTGTTAAGCCAAATGGAAAAATATGAGTTTATCGATGAAAAATTAAAAGATTCACTCCAAAAAACAGAATTAGATTTAAACTATTCACCAGAATCGCACCGTGAAGGAATGGCCACTTATTTTAGAGAATATTTACGCGATTTTATGAAGCAATGGATTGAAAACAACCGTAAGCCAGACGGCTCTAAATACGATCTTTATGGCGATGGATTAAAAGTGTATACCACAATAGATTCTCGTATGCAACAACACGCCGAAGAGGCCATACAAAAACACATGCCAAGGCTTCAAGCAGAGTTTGATCATCAAAACACACCTAAACGTAATGCAACAGCACCGTTTTTAGGACTTACAGAGTCTGAAATAAGTGGACTAATGAAGCGTTCTATGAAACAATCTGAGCGCTGGAGACACATGAAATACGATTTAGGAAAATCGGATAAAGAGATTGAAGCATCGTTTAACAAACCAACACAAATGACGGTGTTTTCTTGGAAAGGTGAAATAGATACCATTATGAAGCCACTAGATTCTATGCGTTATTACAAATCATTCTTACATCCAGGAATGATGAGTATGAACCCACAAACAGGACATGTTAAAGTTTGGGTTGGTGGTATGAATTATAAGCATTTTCAATACGACCATGTCAAGCAAGGAAGACGCCAAGTAGGATCTACATTTAAACCATTTGTTTACGCTACAGCCATAGACCAATTACATTTATCGCCATGCGACGAATTGCCTAACACACAAATTACCATAGAAGCCGGTAAATATGGGAATACAAAACCATGGACACCAAAAAATGCGGGAGGTAAATACGGTGGTAACTTAACATTAAAAAACGCTCTGGCAAACTCGGTAAATACAATTACGGCTCGTTTAATGAACAAAGTAGGGCCACAACCTGTTATCGATCTTGTAAAAAAACTAGGTGTAGAAGCCGAAATACCTGTTGTACCATCTATAGCATTGGGTGCAGCAGACTTGAGTGTTTACGAAATGGTAGCAGCTTATGCCACATTTGCTAATGCAGGAGTATATAACGAACCTGTTATGGTAACACATATTGAAGATAAAAACGGTACCGTATTATACCAATTTAAACCAGAATCGCGCGATGTATTAAGTGCCGAAACCGCTTATGTAACTGTAAACCTAATGGAAGGTGTTACCCAAAGTGGTTCTGGACAACGATTAAGACACACTTGGGCTTCTAAAGTGCCCGTTTACAAAGAAATTATCACGGGATATCCTTACGAACTTTCCAATCCAATTGCAGGAAAAACAGGAACCACACAAAACCAAAGTGATGGTTGGTTTATGGGTATGGTACCTAATTTGGTAACTGGTGTTTGGGTTGGTGCCGAAGACCGTGCAGCTCACTTTAGAACGATTACTTACGGGCAAGGAGCTTCTATGGCATTACCTATTTGGGGAATGTTTATGAAAAGCTGTTATGAAGACGACCAACTTAATGTCTCTAAAGCAGAATTTGAAAAACCAAAAGAGTTAACTATTAATGTTGATTGTGAGACTTACCAGGAAGAAGAAGAAAATACATTACCTGAAGAAAACATACCAGACGAGTTAGATTTTTAATTTGTAATTTTTTTGGTAGTTGTATTTTACGTTTATATTAGAAACAACTAATAATTTTAATAAAAGTCACAATCTTCATTTTTAAGATGTTTCTTACTTCTTTGCAAAGGTCCTTGTAAAAAGAACAAAAGTCATACAGATAAGTTTTCTTAGATCATATTAAATCTCCTCGTATTTTTGTATTTTACGAATTGAAAAAATACGATTAAAATGATAAATAAAACAGTATCCAACGTTGCAGAAGCTCTAGAAGGCGTCTCTAACGACATGACTTTTATGCTTGGTGGTTTTGGACTTTGTGGCATACCTGAAAACGCCATATCAGAGCTAGTAAAACGTAATATAACAGGTCTTACCTGTATATCAAACAATGCTGGTGTAGACGATTTTGGCTTAGGGTTATTACTTCAAAAGCATCAAATTAATAAAATGATTTCCTCTTATGTGGGTGAAAATGATGAATTTGAACGTCAAATGTTATCAGGTGAGTTAGATGTAGAGCTTGTTCCGCAAGGCACTTTAGCCGAAAGATGCAAAGCCGCTCAATCTGGTTTTCCGGCATTTTACACACCAGCAGGTTATGGTACCGAAGTAGCCGAAGGTAAAGAAACACGTGAATTTAATGGCAAAATGTATGTTCTTGAAGAAGCTTTCAAAGCCGATTTTGCTTTTGTAAAAGCTTGGAAAGGAGATGAAGCTGGAAATCTTATTTTTAAAGGCACAGCACGAAATTTTAACCCTTGTATGTGTGGTGCTGCAACCATAACAGTTGCCGAGGTTGAAGAATTGGTTCCAGTAGGCGAACTTGACCCTAACCAAATACATATCCCTGGAATTTTCGTGCAACGCATTTTCCAAGGACAAGACTATGAAAAGCGTATAGAACAATTAACGGTAAGACAAAGACAATAATTATGGCACTAGATAAAAACGGAATAGCAAAACGTATTGCTAAAGAAGTAAAAGATGGCTTTTATGTTAATCTTGGAATAGGTATACCAACTTTGGTAGCCAATTTTGTGCGCGATGATATAGAAGTAGAGTTTCAAAGCGAAAATGGCGTTCTTGGTATGGGACCATTTCCTTTTGAAGGTGACGAAGATGCCGATTTAATAAACGCAGGAAAACAAACCATAACAGCATTACCAGGCGCGAGTTTTTTCGATTCGTCTATGAGTTTCTCTATGATTAGAGGAAAACATGTAGATTTAACTATTCTTGGAGCTATGGAAGTCGCTGAAAATGGTGATATCGCCAATTGGAAAATTCCTGGAAAAATGGTGAAAGGTATGGGCGGCGCTATGGACCTTGTAGCTAGTGCCGAAAACATTATTGTTGCTATGATGCATACTAATAAACGTGGCGAATCCAAACTGCTTAAAAGCTGTAGTTTACCTCTTACAGGGGTAGGTTGCGTCACTAAAATTGTAACAAACTTAGCGGTTATAGAAATAAAAGACAATGCATTCCACTTACTAGAACGTGCTCCAGGAGTTTCTGTTGAAGAGATACAAGCGGCTACCGAAGGCACACTTATTGTAAATGGCGATATCCCTGAAATGAAACTATAATAAGACCTATAACATATTAAAAAGCCACTTCATTGAAGTGGCTTTTTTGTGGGAAAAAGTTTATTATTACATTTAAAATGTTAAAAAAACATGCGTTTCATCGATTTTTAATGCTTTTTAGCTGATAATTTTAAAAAGTTTGTCATATTAGTAATCCCAAATCAAACTAATTAAACCAAATCTATCATAAACTTAAATTTATGATTTTTGCCCTAAATCCACCATGAATTTTTACTTATGAACCATGTTGCCCCAAATCTACCAAAACCTACTTTTTTTGAAAGCAAATTTTTTACGAGCATTCAAAATTCATTAAAATTTTTAAGAAACGTTTTTAAGTTAACTAGAAAAGTATTTATGCTATAATCCTTTTGGAATAGCATGAATTAATTTTTTGGTATAGACTGTTTTAGGGCTGTTGTAGATGTCGTCAGCATCACCAATGTCTTCAATCTTACCCTGATTCATAACAAGTAATTGATCGGACATATATTTTACTACCGATAAATCGTGGGAAATGAAAATATAAGTGAAGTTATAATTTTCTTTTAATTCATTCAACAAATTTAATACTTGTGCCTGAACAGAAATATCTAAAGCAGAGACCGATTCGTCACAAATAATTAGCTCGGGTTGTAAAGCAATTGTTCTTGCAATACCAATACGTTGGCGTTGCCCACCAGAAAATTCATGAGGGTATTTATTAAAGTCGTCTTTAGAGAGTCCAACACGTTCTAATAGTTCTAATACACGTTGTTTTCTGTCTTTTGTTGAGGTCCCTATTTTATGAACTTCCATGGGTTCCATAATAGCTTTTCCTACAGGAATTCTTGGGTTTAAAGATGCAAATGGATCTTGAAAAATAATTTGTATATCCTTACGTAGTTTACGTTCATCTTTTGGTGTTAAGTTGGTAATATCTTTTCCTTTATATATAATATTACCCTTGGTGGCTTTGTCTAATAATAGAATAGCATTGGATAATGTAGATTTTCCACAACCAGATTCGCCTACAAGACCTAACGTTTCACCTTCATAAACCTTAAAGCTTACATTGTTAACAGCCTTAAACCCTTCCTTTTTTGAAAACCAACCCGACTTTGAGAAATAGGTTTTTTCAAGATTAAATACTTCTAATAATGGTTGTTTACTATATAAAGAAGCCTGTTTTTTTTCGCGTTCTTCTTTGCTAATAATAGCTTTGTTTACGGTATTATTTAACACATCTTTAATGGTGGGTAACCGCTTAAACCGTACACTTAACGATGGTTTAGAAGCGATTAAAGCTTTGGTGTATTTGTGTTTTGGTGATTTAAAAATGCTTGTTTTATCACCTTGTTCAACAATATTGCCTTGATACATTACTAGCACTCTGTTAGCTATTTCAGATACTAAAGACAAGTCGTGAGAGATAAAAATGATACTCATTTTAGTGTCTTCTTGTAAACTTTTTAATAACTGAATAATATCTTTTTGTACTGTAACATCCAGAGCTGTTGTGGGTTCGTCTGCAATTAATATTTTAGGTTTGCAGGCAATGGCCATAGCAATCATAACGCGTTGCTTTTGTCCGCCAGAAATTTCGTGTGGATAGGCCTTATAAACACGATTGGACTGTGGTAGTTTAACTTTATCAAAAAGCGTTAAGGTTTCCTCCTTGGCTTCTTGTTTATTTAAGTTTGTATGTTGTAATAGTATTTCTTCAACCTGTTTACCACAGGTCATTGTAGGGTTTAAAGAACTCATGGGTTCTTGAAAAATCATAGCAATTTCATGCCCTCTTACATGTTGTAATTCTTTATTAGTTAAACCAATAAGTTCTTTGTTAAGAAAGGTAATACGGCCATGGGTAATTTTAGAAACTTTTTTTGGTAACAATCCCATAATAGCCAATGAAGAAATAGATTTTCCCGAGCCGGATTCTCCAACAATACCTAAAATCTCATTAGAAAAAAGTTGGTATGAGATTCCATGAATAACTTCGTTTTCTTGTTTTTGAGAAGTAAACGAAATGGTTAGGTTTTCTACAGTGAGAATAGGATTTGAACTCATTTATATATGAATAATTTCATTGTCATGTAACAATTCGTCACCGCGTAAACGTAATAAAATTTGCGCTACAGCTATGGTGTCTTTTTCACAATATTGAACAATTCTATCAACATCTTGTTCTTCGTAATATACTTGATAAACTTCACTCCCATCTATATCATCTTTTGGTGATGGAACGCCTAAAACATTAGTTAATAATTTTAGCGATGTATAATTTTTATAGTCGCCAAACTTCCATAGTTCTAAAGTATCTAAATGGGGAACTTCCCAAGGTTTTTTGCCAAATAAGTTTAGTTTGTAGGGTAATTCTATGTTATGAATAACCATGCGTCTGGCTATGTAAGGAAAATCGAATTCCTTACCATTATGAGCACATAATAAGTGTTTGGCTTTGCTGAAATGTGAAATTAGGAGATTTTTAAAATCCTTTAAAATTTTGACTTCATCGCCAAAAAACGACGTCACTCTAAAGGCTCTTACATCGTTTGTAATGTTAAAGTAGCCCACCGAAATACAGACTATTTTTCCAAATTCGGCCCAAATACCAGCTCGTTCGTAAAACTCTTCGGCAGTGTAATCGTCTTTACGTTGGTATTGCGATTTGGTTTCCCAAAGTTGTTGTTTGGTTTCGTCTAAATCGGAAAATTGTGCTGTTTCAGGAACGGTTTCAATATCTAAAAATAATATGTTTTCTAAGTTAAGTTTAGAAATCATCTCCTAGCATTTTATAGGCTTCTTCAATATAAGTTGTAATATCTGGTGTAAAAGTTGCTACGGCATCGCCAGCACCTTTAGAGTGTCCTAAACGTACTATAATAACATTATCGTTAGGTTCTACAATAACATATTGCCCTAAATGACCACGCATCATAAAGAAAGATTTGTCCCCCATTTTACGTAACCACCAGCCATAACCATACTGTGGGCTTTCTTTAAAACGTGGTGTAATGGACCTAGCTATAAAAGAAGAATCTAATAATTGCTTGCCATTCCATTTACCATGGTCTTTGTAAAGTTTTCCCATACGCGCAAAATCTTTAGCGTTACTCGCAATACAGCAGTAGGCCTTCACTAAATCATGATCTTCACTATCTAGCTGCCACAAAGCTTGATTTTCGCTACCCATAGGTTTCCAGAAACTTTCGGTAAGATAATCATACAGGTTTTTCCCAGTGGCGCGTTCTATAACAATAGCCAACATTTGGGTGTCGCCACTGGCATATTTAAAGGCTTGTCCAGGTTCGTTTACCACTTTTAATCCGGTCATAACTTTTGTTAAGTCATCGTCAAAATAAGCTCTTGTGGTGATAGAAAAAGGCGAATAGTAACGTTCGTCCCAATTGGTGCCTGACGACATGCTAGATAAATCGCCAACAGTCATCTTTGCGGCTTTTCCTTCGCAAAATTCAGGGATAAAATCACAAACAGGTTGATCTAGACTTTCTATATGGCCTTCCATTATGGCTTTTCCTAGCATGGCCGAGACATAACTCTTAGCCATAGAAAATGAGTTGGATTTTGAGTTTTCATCAAAACCATCGTAATATTTTTCAAACCAAACACTATCATTTTTAATGATAACGTAGGCTATGGTGCCTAAATTTGTATTGGTTTGCTGTAGTTTTTTGGTAACTTTTACTGTGTTGTAATCTTTATGATTTGGCCAAGGTTGAGGTGTGCCAACCTCAAGCGGTTTGTTGTCAAAATGCTTATAGTCTTCGAGGTAAGCTGTTGTATGGCCATTTAAATAGATGGTTCTAACAGCTTTTATAAGATAATCTGTATCAGTAATATAAAGAACAACAATAAGTAATGCCAATAGGATAGCCACCCATTTTACGAGTTTTTTTAAGTATTTCATTCGGTTTTTAGTTTGAAAAAACTAAAGATAGTAAAAACTAAAATAATGTTTGTTGCTTGTATGGACTTTCGTGCTCTAGCAACCATTTTTTTCTGTGAAGTCCACCAGCATAACCTGTTAAACTGCCATCGCTTCCAATAACACGATGGCAAGGAATTACAATCCAAATAGGGTTTTTACCATTAGCGTTAGCAACAGCGCGAATGGCTTTTTCATCACCTAATTCTCGAGACAATTTGAGATAAGAGGTCGTTTTTCCGTAGGGAATTTCAGCTAAAGCATCCCAAACTGTTTTTTGAAAATTGGTGCCTTGCGGATTGAGTTTTAAACTGAAGTTTTGTCGTTTGCCTTCAAAATATTCTTGTAGTTGGTAAACACAATCCTGCAATATCCCAGGAATAATATCGGTTTCTTGTTCTTCGGTATTTAAAACAGTGATTGCATTGATGCCATTGTTATCGCCACTAATTTTGGTATATCCCAAGGGTGTGTTGATGATGCACGATTCCATTAATTTTCTGGGGTTTCACTTTCATCGTCTATTAAGCCTAAGCGCTTGGCACGTGTTTCCCAACTACGTCTAGCCAATAGCTGCAAATCGGGAATGTTATCGCTTTCGTCCATAATTTCCATCCCAAGTAGTGTTTCAATAACATCTTCCATCGTTACTAAACCACTTACTGAGCCGTATTCGTCAACAACTAAAGCCATATGGTTTTTGCTTTCTACTAATTGTTCAAACAATCTTGGAATAGGCATTGTGCGATTTATGATGATAATGTTTCGTTTTATTTCAGTAAGTTTTTTATCACCATTTCCAAAAGCCATTTCTTTAAAAATCTCGTCTTTTAAAACTAAACCAGAAATGTTATCGGAATCGTCTTTGTAAACAGGAATTCTCGAAAACCTAATATTGGAATTTTTTTTGAAAAATGCCTCGATAGTCATTTCTTCATCTTCAATTTTCATCACCGTTCGCGGCGTCATGATATCTTTAGCTTGTACATCTTTAAACGTAAGCATGTTTTTAATAACCTTACTTTCAGACTCTAAGAATACGCCTTTTTCCTCGGCCAAATCGGTCATGGCGTGAAAATCTTCACGACTTAAGACACTTCCGTGATGTCCTTTACCACCAATAAGTTTTGTGGTAAGTTGTAGTAGCCATAAAATACCTGTAACACGAAGAGGCCAAATCATTATAGTTAGGGCTTTGGATGTAAAATTGGATAATTTTTTCCAATAGGTGGCACCAATGGTTTTTGGGATAATTTCTGATGCAACTAATATTAAAATCGTCATAATGGTAGAAACTACACCAACCATAATATCTTCGGTAAACGTTACCCCAAAAATTTTGCGTGTTGTGGTTCCATAAAGTTCGGCATAAGCAACTTTAGCTTGCACACCAACCAAAATAGCACCAACGGTGTGCGCAATGGTATTAAGTGTTAATATGGCGATAAGTGGTTTGTCGACATCGGTTTTTAATTGCTTAAGTGTTTCGGCATAAGCTTTGCCTTCTTTTTCTTTTAGTGAAATAAACGTTGGTGTAATGCTTAGCAAAACAGCCTCCAAAATGGAGCATAAAAACGAAAAGAAAATAGAAATAAGTGCGTAAAAAATGAGTAAACCCATTATTGTGTTTTAGTTTGATTAATGCGAAGTTACGAAATCAATTTTACAACGTCTTTAGCAAAATAACTTGCTATAATATTGGCTCCAGCACGTTTTATGGCCGTAATTTGTTCCATCATAACAGCATCGTGGTCTAACCAGCCTTTTTCGGCAGCCGCTTTAAGCATAGCATATTCGCCTGAAACTTGATATACAGCAACAGGAATATCGACAACGTTTTTAATATCGCGAACAATATCTAGATAACATAACCCCGGTTTTACCATAACAATATCGGCACCTTCGGCAATATCGGTTTGGGTTTCCTTAATGGCCTCCAGGCGATTGGCAGGATCCATTTGATAGGTTTTTTTGTTTTTTGGAATGTCTTGTATATCTACTGGCGCCGAATCCAAGGCATCACGAAATGGGCCGTAAAATGCTGAGGCATATTTAGCCGAATAACTCATAATACCTGTGTTATAAAAACCTTCATCTTCAAGGAGGCTTCGCATTTCAAAAATGCGGCCGTCCATCATATCGCTTGGCGCTACAAAATCGGCGCCAGCTTTGGCGTGACTTAATGCCATTTCTGATAGAATTGCTGTTGTGTCGTCGTTTAAAATTTGTCCATTAGCCACCACGCCATCGTGCCCAAAACTGGAGTATGGATCCATGGCAACATCAGTCATTACCAACATTTCTGGGCAAACATTTTTTACGGTTTTTATGGCGCGTTGCATTAATCCGTTAGGATTTAAGGCTTCGGTGCCAGCATTGTCTTTAAGATTGTCGGGGACTTTTACAAATAATAGCACCGATTTTAAACCTAGCTGCCAGAGTTCTTTTACTTCTTTTTCTAATAAATCTAAACTATATCTAAAGTAATTAGGCATGGAGGCAATTTCTTCTTTTACGCCTTTGCCTTCAACCACAAAAAGTGGTACTAAAAAGTCGTTAGGTGAAATGATGGTTTCTCTTACCAGACTTCTTATGACGCTGTTTTGTCTTAATCGTCTATGTCGTTGTAGTGGATACATTTTCTATTTTTTTAAATGTCATTCTGAGAGAAACAAAGAATCTTTAAATTAAGAGATTCCTTATTACCTTCTGAATTACAAAGTTAAACCCAATCTTTAGGTTTTTTTAAAACTTTAATTAATTTTTCTTCGTCACTGCCTGTTTCTGGTTGGTGATCGTATTTCCATTGCACGTAAGGCGGCAAACTCATTAAAATGCTTTCTATTCGTCCGTTAGTTTTTAACCCAAATAAGGTGCCTTTGTCGTGTACTAGATTAAATTCTACATAGCGACCACGACGAATTTCTTGCCAATTTCTGTTGGCCTCAGTATATGGTAAGTCTTTACGTTTTTCAACGATAGGTGTGTAGGCTTCTAAAAAGCTATCGCCTACTTCGGTAACAAAGTTGTACCAATCTTTCATTGAAAAATCGTCTTTGGCTTTACAGTAATCGAAAAACAATCCACCAATACCACGGGCTTCATTTCGGTGCGTGTTCCAAAAATACTCGTCGCAACGTTTTTTGTAAGTGTTATAAAATTCTGTGTGGTGCTTGTCGCAAGCCGTTTTACAAACTTTATGAAAGTGTTTGGCGTCTTCTTCAAAAAGATAATAAGGTGTTAAGTCTTGTCCGCCACCAAACCACTGATCAACAATCTCGCCTTGTTGGTTATACATCTCAAAATAGCGCCAATTGGCATGAACTGTTGGTACAAAAGGGTTTTTTGGATGAAGAACTAGGCTTAATCCGCAGGCAAAAAAATCGGCATCTTTTACACCAAAATAGGTTTGCATACTTTCTGGTAATTTCCCGTGAACGGCTGAGATATTTACACCGCCTTTTTCAAAGACATTACCGTTTTGAATTACACGAGTACGTCCGCCACCGCCTTCTGGGCGTTCCCAAAGGTCTTCTTCAAATCGCGCTTTACCATCAATACTTTCTAATTTTGAAGTAATGGTGTCTTGTAAATCTTGTATGTATTGATAGAACGAATCTTTCATGCTTATTTTTTGAATTTTAATATAAGAAAACCAATAACAGCCGAAATTAAGGATCCTATTAAGATGCCTATTTTAGCCGAATCGATATTTATGGGATTGCCAGCAAATGCTAAACCTGCTATAAATATGGACATGGTGAATCCGATACCAGCTAAAAACGACACCCCGATAATGTGCCATATAGTAATATCATTGGGAATATTAATAAGTTTAATTTTTTGTGCTAAAACAACAAATAGTGTTATTCCAATACTTTTACCTAAAACCAAACTAACCACGATGGCTGTTACGAGATTAAATGCTAATGGAGCCGAGCTATTAATAATAACGCCAGCATTGGCAAATGCAAAAACAGGAATTATAAAGTAGGCCACCCAGTCGTGAAGGTTGTGTTCAATTTGTTGTAATGGCGATTGGTATTTATAAGTCCAATCTTCTAAATCGTCTATTTGTTGAATTTGTTCTTTTGATAGAATGGGTTTGTTTAAAATGGAGGCTTGTTTAATATTGTCGGTAATGCTTACTAAGGTGTTTATAAACTCTTGGGTGTTTATTTTTTGTCTGATAGGTACCGAAAATGCTAATAATACTCCTGCTAATGTTGGGTGTATGCCCGACTTTAAAAATAGAATCCAAATGACAATACCCAAAGCAATGGTAAAGAATTTTGAATAAATACCTTTATAAGATAATATGTATAAAAATACCAATAGTAATATGGCTACGCCTAAAAGAGCAAACTTTATTGAACTACTATAGAATATAGCAATAACCAAAACGGCTCCTAAATCGTCCACAATGGCAAAAGCGGTTAAAAATACTTTTAAGCTTAAAGGGATACGTTTGCCTAATGCGGTAAGTATAGCAAGAGAGAAAGCAATATCGGTAGCCATTGGAATTCCCCATCCTTTTAAAGTTTCAGGGTTGTTGTTAATTAAAAAGAAGCAAAGTACAGGTATTGCCATACCACCAAAAGCCCCAACTAGAGGAAACCCAATTTTTTTTGGTGAATTAAGTTCGCCAATGAGAAATTCACGTTTAATTTCTAGACCTATTAGGAAGAAAAAAATCGCCATTAAACCATCATTTATCCATAAAATTAAAGGTTTGTTTAGCTCAAATGCTTCGGTTGTAATACCCACTTTATAGTCCCAAAGTGCCGTATAGCTATCGGCAAAAGGCGAATTTGACCAAATTAGTGCTAAAACAGTAGCGGCTAGAAGTAAGAGCCCACTAAAACTTTCAATTTTTACGAATTTTTGAAATGGAGATAATAAAGATTTTTCTGTCATATATATGGTAAATTAAATATCATTTTTTTGGATTTCATATAGTTCCATATCCAATACGGCTTTTCCTGAAACAAATTCCTTTTTTAAAGTTTTAATCCACGTAAAGCCGGAACGTTTGGCTACATTTATACTATCTGTATTACTATGATGTATGATGACTTGAAGTTTTTCTAAGCCTAATTCATTAAACGCATAGTCTTTGGTAGCTTTTACACTTTTACTCATCCAGCCATTTCCAGAATATTTACTACCAAGGCAATAGGCAAATTCCCCTTGTTTGGTGTTCCAATCTAGGTTTTTAAGAATAACTAAACCTGCAATATTGTTGGTGTCTTTTTCTTTTATAGCGAAGGTGAATTCGGTTTTGTTTTTAAATGCTTCAGATTTATTTTTAATATAACTTTTTGAAGCATTTTCTGAAAGATTTTGTGATAATGTTTTGGGCAAATACTGTTGAAAATGTCTTGCATTCCTAATCATCAATTGGTTTAGGCTAGGCGCATCTTCTGGTTTAAGATTATCTAAATAAAAGGTCTCGTTACTCAAATCCATTAGCGCTCAATTTTGTAATGGTTATTTGATTGTAGTAAAGAAACGGTTTCTTTAGATGCAGCAGTAACCGAAAGCGGTAATACTAAGATAAATCCTAAAACAGGAATTAATAAACACAGCATAAACACAACACCATTACCAATGGCGCGGCCACGATTCTGTTTTACAAATTGAATACTTTCTTTGTAATTAAAATGTCGTTCCAAGGTGTAATCCATATTACCAAAACCAGCATAATACGCTTGTACTAAAAATAATAATACAGATGACATAATACCAATAACAGGAATAAAACCAAAAAGTAAAATTGGGATGGTCCAAAACAGTTCTAAACCTAAATTGCGAAGGTTAATTCTAACGCCTCGCCAAAGTTGTTGTGTAAAACTAGTATTGCGATGCGTTTTATGTGTTGTTCCTAAAAAATGGGCTTCGATTTTCTCGGAAACTGGGCTCATAAATGGTGCCGACAAAGCCATAACAATATGTTTGTATAAAATTAGCCCAATGGCAATAATAAATAAACCGCCTATAACATTACCTATTGTTGTAAATGTGTCTTTGCCCCAATCCCAAACCCATAGTTTTGAGATGAAGAAACCAATGTTATCTGATAACCCATAAGCCGTAACACCAATAATAAGTGCTGTAATAATGCTTATTAAAATAGGAATGGCAAAGTATTTCCAGAGCTTCAATTTGGAGATTACTCCAAAAGCTCCTAAATATGCTTGTATGCCTTTTACAATGTTTTTAAGCATTATATTCTTTAACAGCATCGATAAATGCTTGGGCGTTTTCCAATGGGATATTAGGTAAAATTCCGTGACCTAAATTTACGATATATTTATCTTTCCCAAATTCATCAATCATTTGATGTACCATTTTCTTAATTTCAGATGGTGGTGATAACAATCTAGAAGGATCAAAATTACCTTGTAACGTAATGTTTCCACCCGTTAAATATCGTGCATTCCTTGGTGAGCACGTCCAATCTATTCCCAATGCCGAAGCGTTACTTTGCGCCATTTCATTTAATGCAAACCAACATCCTTTTCCAAAAGCAATTACAGGTGCCATATCTTTTAAAGCCTCAATAATTTGGTTGATGTATTGCCACGAAAACTCTTGATAATCGGTTGGTGATAACATACCGCCCCAAGAATCGAAAATTTGAACCACATCGCAACCTGCTTTCACTTTTTCTTTAAGGTAAGCAATAGTGGTATCGGTTATTTTTTGAAGCATTTGATGTGCCGCTACTGGATTGGTGAAACAAAAGGCCTTGGCCTTATCAAAGGTTTTGCTACCTTGACCTTGAACACAATAACATAAAATAGTCCAAGGTGAACCAGCAAATCCTATTAACGGAATCTCGTTATTAAGTAATTCCTTGGTGGCTTTTATGGCTTGATATACATAGCCTAATTCCACCTTTACGTCGGGAATAATAACATTATCCACGTCTTTTTGCGTACGAACAGGATTTGGTAAATACGGTCCAAAGTTGGGTTTCATTTCTACGTCAATATTCATAGCCTGCGGAATGACCAAAATATCGCTAAACAAAATGGCGGCATCCATACCGTAACGTCTAATAGGTTGCACGGTAATTTCGCTAGCCAATTCTGGTGTGCGACAACGCGTAAAGAAATCGTACTTGGCTTTTATTTCCATAAATTCTGGAAGATAACGACCAGCTTGACGCATCATCCAAACAGGTGGACGTTGCACAGTTTCTCCTTTTAAAGCTCTTAAGAATAAATCGTTTTTTATCATAATGTCTTTATATTTTACCTTGTTTATAAAGGCTTAAATTGTATTGCGTTAAGTTATTTGGTAAGGTGTTTTGCTGCTAATTGCAAAACGCTTTCAATGGTTGGTTTGTTTGCAATATGAATATTTTTGGTATACGGTTTTGCTGCTTCAGCTGTTGTTTTGCCAATACAAAATACCGTTTTGTTTTTTAAGTTATTGTTTGCAGTAAAGCTTTCAATGCCACTTGGGCTAAAAAATAGAACAGCGTCAAATGCTTCCGATATAATCTGTTTATTTAAAGACGTTTTGTAAACTTCAACTTCTTTAAAGCTAATGTTATTTTTGGTTAACATATTTGGTAATTCATCTCTTCTAATATTATTACAGAAAAACCAAAAATGCTCGTTTTTATGGTTTTTTACGATGAATTTAGCTAAATCTGCCCCATAATTAGTCGTTTTTGATACATTTTGACCATTTTCTTCTAAGCGGGTTTTTGTTTTTTCGCCAACACAAAAACAATTTTTTATCACTACTTTTTTATCTATTACCGCTTTTACAGCATTTTTACTAGTAATAATGGCATTGTCTGCAATAATTTCATCATCAAAATCTAAAAAATCAATAGTAATGGCATTGTAATCTATTACATTGATATTAGCTTTTGTGAGAACATTTTTTTGTTCTTGGTTTAATATTTTGGTGGAAAGTATGGTCATTTTATAGCGCAGCTTTTATGGCTTTCATTAATTCACGTCCACCATTGTCTAGGATTTCCAAAGCACAAGCTTTTCCAAAACCTTTGTAATTGGAAAGTGCCACAGATTTACGTACACTTAATTTTTTAGTTCCATCGATAGAAAGTAACACGCCTTCAAATTGGATGGAATCGCCATTAATTATTGCCGAAGCTCCAATTGGCGCTGTACAACCGCCTTCTAAAACACGTAAAAACTCACGTTCTATATGGGTGCAAATTTCGGTAGGTTGATGGTTTAACTTTGAAATAGCTTCAGTTGAAAATGTATCGTTTTGTAACGTTACAACAACCATAGCGCCTTGCGCGGGTGCGGGAATCATCCAATCCAGTTCGATGTGGTTTTCGGGGAGAATGTCAATGCGTTCTAAACCAGCTTTGGCGAAAACAGCAGCATTCCAGTTATTGTCTTTCAGCTTTTGTAAACGTGTTATAACATTACCGCGCAATCCTTCAACGGTATGATTAGGGTATTTGTTAAGCCATTGTGCTTTACGTCTTAAACTTCCTGTTGCAATAGTTCCAACGGTGTTTAAAAAATCTACATCTTTATAAACCAAAATATCTTTGGTGTTGGCGCGTTTTAAAACAGCCGATTGTATTATGCCTTTGGGTAATTGCGTTGGCACATCTTTCATAGAATGTACGGCAATATCAACGTCGCCATTAAGCATGGCGATGTCCAAGGTTTTGGTAAAAACACCTGTTATACCAAGTTCGTATAGGGGTTTGTCCAGAATAATATCGCCTTGCGATTTTACAGGAACCAGTTTGGTGTTATATCCTAAATCCTCTAGTTTTTGTTGGACGGTTTTGGCTTGCCAAAGTGCTAATTTACTATCGCGTGTACCAATTCTTATAACTTTAGACATACTTCGTTTCTTCTAATTGAAACACTTTTTTTATGAGTTCCAGGCTTTCATCAGTAGGGATGTCATCATCTTTTAAATGATGGGCAAAGTGATTGGTGATTTTTTGAATGATGTTGTTACTTATCAATTCGGCTTGTTCTTCGTTAAAATCACTGAGTTTTTTACGTTGTGTATCTAACTCAGCTGTTTTAAAATCATTCAATTTAAGCTTTAAGGCTTTTATTGTTGGGGCAAACTTTCGGGTTTCTAGCCAGCCGTTAAACTCTGTTTTAACCTCTTCGATAATCGCTTCGGCAACAGGAATATGCGTTTTTCGGTCTTCTAGAGTTTTATCTGTGATTTGCGATAAATGGTCTAAATGAACTAGCGTTACATTCTCTAACTCTGAAACATTATGGTCTACATTTTTAGGAATAGATAAATCCAAAACTAACAATGGTTTTTTGGATTGAATTAAATATTTATCTACCGTTGGGTTTTGTGCACCTGTAGCAACAATTAAAATATCTGAAGCGTTGATTTCTTCTTGTAAATTGGCATAATCCTTAACTACAACATTAAATTTTCCAGCAACTTCTTCAGCCTTCGTTTTAGTACGGTTTATTAAGGTAATATGTTCGTTTTTGGTATGTTTTATTAAGTTCTCACAAGTATTTCTACCTATTTTCCCCGTACCAAATAATAGGATATTTTTATTGGTGATATCCGAAACATTGTTGAGAATATAATGCACAGAAGCAAACGAAACAGACGTAGCACCAGATGAAATATTTGTTTCGGTTTTTATACGCTTGCTAGCTTGAATTACAGCGTTTACCAAACGCTCTAGGTAATTGTTAAGCAAACCTTCTTTTTTAGATTGTCTTGCAGCTGCTTTTAATTGACTTATAATCTCAAAATCGCCTAGAATTTGACTATCTAAACCACCTCCAACTTTAAAAATATGAGAAACGGCTTCATTACTTTTATGAATATAGGCCACTTTTTGAAACTCCTCAACGGTGCCTTTAGTATTATCACAAAGTAATTTTATTAATTGAAAAGGGTGTTCTGCAAATCCATACAACTCGGTACGGTTACACGTTGAGGTTACAATCAGGCTAGAAATATTATCGGCTTTGGCTTGTTTAAATAAAGCAGTTTTAGCATTTTCATCTAAACTAAAATGACCGCGCGTTACGGCATCTGCTTTTTTGTAGCTTAATCCAATAGCATAAAATGTTTTGTGTTTTTTAGATTGCGGCATAAATAAATAAAAATACAAGTGACAAAAATATAAGGTCGATATAACAAAAAGTAACGCTAAAAGAACTTTTAATGTCGATAGTGGTTTTTTAGCGTTGTTTTTTCATATAAATTGATAAATATCATATTTTTGCCGATATATCAATGCTTTTGATGTTTATAATTTAGAACAAATCTAAATAAATATATAATGAAGACCGATTTTAACCGTAGTAAAAATGTCGCTAAAGGGTCGTTTTCAGAAGTGAAAATAGATGAGGATTTTATTGTGCTCACCTATCAGAATGAAAATGAGCTTGTTGAGGTTTTAGAACGTGATATAGATAGTAGTTTTATACAGTTTCATTTTTGCTTAAAAGGGTCTTGTAAGTTTGTATTTAATCAAGGAAATTATGGTTTAGATATTGAAGACGAAAAATCGTTGTTGTTGTATAATCCACAACGCGATTTACCTATTCATATTAATAGTAACCCGCATACTTGGCTAGTTTCGGTATTAATTTCAATAAAAAAATTCCATAGCTTATTTTCTCAAGAAGCCGATTACATTACGTTTTTAAGCGACGATAATAAAGATAAAAAGTATTATAAGGATGGAAAAATTACGCCATCAATGGCTATTGTGTTAACACAATTAATACATTACAACCTTAATAGCTCCATAAAAAATCTCTATTTCAATGGCAAAGCATATGAACTATTAAGTTTGTACTTTCATAGGAATGAAGAAGCCAATGTAGAACAATGCCCATTTTTAGTTGATGAGACTAATGTCATTAAAATACGAAAAGCTAAGGATATTATTATATCTAGAATGGCCGAACCACCAACCTTGCAAGAATTAGCCGATGAAATTGGGTTGAGTCTTAAAAAGCTTAAAGAAGGTTTTAAAGAAATTTACGGCGATTCGGTATTTAGTTTTTTGTTTGATTACAAAATGGAATACGCTAGAAAACTTTTGGAATCGGGAGATCACAATGTAAATGAAGTAGGATTAAAGGTAGGTTACAGTACTGCAAGTCATTTTATTGCAGCATTTAAAAAGAAATATGGTACGACACCAAAAAAATATGTGATGTCGATATCTTAACTAAGAAAAATTAATGAAAAAAGGAATTTTACTCGTCAATCTGGGCTCGCCAGACAGTCCTAATCCAAAGGATGTAAAAACATATCTTGACGAATTTTTAATGGATCCGCGTGTTATTGATGTGCCATTTTGGTTACGTAGTTTTATTGTGCGCGGTATTGTTTTAAACACACGACCAAAAGCATCGGCTGCTGCTTATCAAAAGATTTGGTGGGAAGAAGGGTCGCCCTTAATTGTTATTTCAGAACGTCTTCAAGAGAAAGTGCAACAACAAGTAGAAATGCCTGTTGGTCTTGCCATGCGTTATGGTAGTATGACCATAAAAAAAGGCCTTCAAGATTTGGTTGATAAAGGTGTAGAAGAGGTGTTGCTTATTCCATTGTATCCACAATTCGCTATGGCAACAACCGAAACAATTTTGGTACTTGCCGAGGACATAAGAAAAACAGATTTTCCTAATTTAAAAATCACCGATTTACCGGCGTTTTATAATAATCCGGATTATATAGAAGTCCTGTCTAACAGCATTTCAAAACATTTAAAAGGAAAGAACATAGATCACTTACTATTTTCTTATCACGGAGTTCCAGAGCGTCATATTAAAAAAAGTGATATTACGAAGTCGCATTGTAAAATAGATGGCAGCTGTTGTGTAACAGCATCAAAAGCACATCAATTCTGTTATCGCCATCAATGTTTTGAGGTGACACGTTTGGTTGCTGAAAAACTTCAATTAGAAGAAGGAAAATATTCAACATCATTTCAATCGCGCTTAGGGTTCGATCCATGGTTACAACCATATACCGATAGAACCATCGAGCGATTAGGAAGTCAAGATATAAAAAACATGGCGGTTGTGACTCCTGCTTTTGTAAGTGATTGTCTGGAAACCTTAGAAGAAATTGCTATGGAAGGTGAAGAGATTTTTCACGAAGTAGGAGGCGAAAACTTCACGACAATACCTTGTTTAAACGACGACCAAGAGTGGGTAGATTTATTAGCTAAGTGGATTAATACGTGGATAGCCACAGAAACCGTGACCGTTTAATGGCAAAAGTAGCTTCGGAAGATTTAGGCACCAAACCCATAAGTAAGTTATTGGTAAAACAAGCTGTTCCAGCATCGATAGGTATTTTGGTTATGTCGCTAAATATACTTGTCGATACTATTTTTGTTGGTAATTGGATAGGCTCTACAGCCATTGCAGCCATTAATGTCGTGCTGCCTGTGTCGTTTTTTATTGCAGCCCTTGGAATGAGTATTGGCGTTGGTGGATCGTCCATCATTTCACGTGCTTTAGGAGCAGATAATAAAAGCAAAGCGTTAAAAACTTTTGGTAATCAAATTACGTTAACCCTTTTGTTTACAGTAACTTTAGTGGTTTTTGGGTTGTTGTACGTTGATGATATTATCCCTGCTTTTGGAGGTAAAGGTGCTATTTTCGAGCCCGCAAAAATTTACTACATCATTGTGCTTTATGGTGTACCATTTTTAGCGCTTTGTATGATGGGAAATACCGTTATACGTGCTGAAGGCAAACCAAAATTTGCGATGTATGCTATGATGATTCCATCGGTTGGTAACCTTATTTTAGACTATGTGTTTATAAATCTTCTAGATTTAGGAATGTATGGTGCCGCTTGGGCAACCACAGGATCGTATATGTTGTGTTTGTTGTTTATTATGTGGTTCTTTTTCTCAAAAAACTCCGAATTAAAATTAAGCTTTGCTCATTTAGGCTTAGATAAATTAATAGTTAAAGAAATAGGCTCTTTAGGTTTTGTCACTTTAGCTAGACAAGCCGTTGTAAGTATCACCTATTTGTTTATGAACAACATTCTATTCAATTTAGGGGGTGAGACTTCGGTTACGGCTTATGCTATTGTTGGACGAATGTTAATGTTTGCTTTATTTCCAGTTTTCGGAATCACCCAAGGCTTTTTGCCTATTGCAGGCTATAATTATGGCGCATCAAAATATAGTCGCGTTCGGGAAACTATTAATACGGCTATTAAATATGCGGTTATTTTGGCAACGGTCATTTTTATTTTATTAATGCTGTTTCCCGATGTTATTACGCGTTTATTTACACACGATGCCGAAGTACTTAAAGAAACACCAAGTGCCATGCGCTGGGTATTTGCTGCAACACCAATTATTGCCATTCAATTAATAGGTGCTGCGTATTTTCAGGCCATTGGTAAAGCGACGCCAGCTTTGCTGTTAACGCTAACACGCCAAGGCTTTTTCTTTATTCCGTTAATCTTGATTTTACCCAGTTTTTATGGTGAATTAGGCGTGTGGATGTCGTTCCCTATTGCCGATGTGTTGGCAACTATTGTTACGGCCTATTTTTTAAACAGGGAAATACGAAAGACTTTAATTAAACCAATTTCAGAATAATTACCTTTAGCTTGTGGAATATTACAATTATATAAAAGCGTTACATTTAATTTTTGTCGTGACTTGGTTTGCAGGACTGTTTTACATTCCAAGACTTTTTGTATACCAAATAGAAGCTTTTCATAAGCCATCGCCAGAGAAAGACATTCTTGGCAAACAGCTAAAACTAATGGCCAAACGTTTATGGAACATTATTACGTGGCCATCGGCTATTTTAGCAACTATATTTGCTGTGTGGTTATTAATTTTACAACCAGTTTGGCTCCAACAACCATGGATGCACGTTAAATTATTATTCGTTGTATTGCTTGTTGTATATCACCTAAAAACGCATCAATTTTATAAGCAGTTACAGCGTGATGAGGTGAAAAAAACATCAAATTTTATGCGCTTGTGGAACGAAGGTGCCACATTTATTTTGTTTGCCGTAGTGTTTTTAGTTATTTTAAAAAATGCTATAAATTGGATTTTTGGCGTTGTTGGCATTGTGGTTTTAGGCGTATTATTAATGTTAGGGTTTAAAATCTATAAAAACATTAGGTCAAAAAATCCCGATGCATAAAACGAAGTGGCTTGATTATTGCTATATTTAGCTAACTGAATAAACGTATGCAGCTAAAAAAACTCTCTCTACGATTTAGAATTTTTATTGCCATGATTTTATTGGTGCTTGTCGCATCCATTTTAATTGCTGTAGTAACAATTCATCAATATAGAGAAGAAACAAAAGACTATCATCAAGAGCGACTAAACAGAAAAGAACGCGCCATAAAGCGTAATATAGATTTTGTTATACGTGAAACTACTTACGAAGTTACCACCGAAAAAATCCCCTTAATTTTTAAGGAAGAAATCTACGAAATTGCTGATGTTCACAACCTTCAGGTTAAATTATACGATTTAGATGGCGGACTTCTTATTTCTTCAAAAGCATCTATTTCACCAGATACTACAGCAACAACGTGCTTGGATGCCAATATTTTAAATCATTTATCGCAAACTTCAGAACGGCGTTATGTTGAAAAGAACTTTGAAGAAGGCCATGTTTTTCAATCCTCGTATTCATACATCACCGATCAAAAATTTAAACCCCTAGCTATTTTAAATTTACCATATTTAGAAGATGATGACTTTTTTACTAACGAGCTTAATGAATTTTTAAAACGCTTAGCCTTAGCATATTTATTTATGTTATTTTTCGCCATAACTTTGGCTTATTGGCTGTCCAAATACATTACCAAGTCTTTAAAAGCTATTAGCGAAAAAATGAAAGCCACGCGTCTTGAAAAACGCAACGAAAAAATAGAAGTTGAATCGTCTAGCGAAGAAATTGAAAACCTGGTAAAGGCTTACAATAGTATGATAGACGAGCTTGAAGAAAGTGCCGTTAAATTGGCAACAAGTGAACGTGAACAAGCATGGCGCGAAATGGCTAAACAAGTAGCTCACGAGATTAAAAATCCACTTACGCCAATGCGACTAAGTGTACAGAGTTTTCAAAGAAAGTTTGATGTCAACGATCCGGATATTGATAAAAAAGTAAACGAATATAGCAAAACACTTATCCAGCAAATCGACACCATGAGTTCGATAGCCTCGGCATTCTCAAACTTTGCCAAAATGCCAGCACAAAAAAACGAAACCTTAAACGTGGTGGAGATTACCAAATTAGCATTGGATATCTTTAGCGAAGACTACATTCAGTTTACTTCAGAAAACGAACTTATTGAGGCCAAATTAGACCGCACACAACTTATCCGTGTGGTTACAAATTTGGTGAAAAATGGCACGCAAGCCATTCCCGATGAGCAAGACAACAAGACCATTTTGGTTAATGTTTCCGAAGGTAACCAAGAGGTTATTATTACCATTTCTGATAATGGCGTAGGTATTTTAGAAGAAAACAAAGGCAAAATATTCGAACCCAAATTCACAACAAAATCAAGTGGTATGGGACTTGGTTTGGCTATGGTAAAGAACATTGTGGAAACTTACCAAGGAAGTATTACCTTTACCACAGAAAAAAATAAAGGAACAACATTTAAAGTCGTTTTTCCAACCGAATAAACCAATAAAAATGAGTTACAACAATATTCTTTCAGAACAAAATAATGGTATTACAACTATTACCATCAATAGACCAAAAAAATTAAATGCGTTAAACAAAGCAACCATCCAAGAGCTTCACGAGGCTTTTGAAGCGGCCGAAAATGATGCCAATACCAAAGTGATTATTATTACCGGAAGTGGCGAAAAAGCTTTTGTAGCGGGAGCAGACATTAGTGAGTTTGCCGATTTTAACGTGAATCAAGGTCAAGAATTAGCAGCCAAAGGTCAAGAATTGTTATTCGATTTTGTGGCCAATTTAGGCACGCCAGTTATTGCAGCCGTAAATGGTTTTGCGCTTGGTGGCGGATTAGAATTGGCGATGGCGGCACATTTTAGAATCGCCAGTGACAATGCCAAAATGGGCTTGCCAGAAACCTCGCTTGGTGTTATTCCTGGGTATGGTGGTACACAACGTTTGCCACAGCTTATTGGCAAGGGTCGCGCAATGGAATTGGTAATGACAGCTGGTATGATTGATGCCAACACGGCGCTAAATTATGGTTTGGTAAACCACGTAGCAACTTTAGATGAGTTAATCCCTCTAGCCGAAAAACTAGCGAATAAGATTATGCGAAACTCTTCTGTTGCCATTCGTTCGGCTATTAAAGCGGTTAATGCTAATTACGAAGATGGTGTGAATGGTTTTAATGTTGAAGTTGAAGAATTTGGGAGTTGCTTCGGTACCGAAGATTTCAAAGAAGGTACCACGGCTTTTTTAGAAAAACGTAAAGCCGATTTTCCTGGGAAATAGTCTTAATGTCTTTAAATATATAAGGTAGCCTTAGGCTGCCTTTTTTGTTGAAAACTTGTTTCATTTTAACAATTTTTCGTGGGTTATTCTTTATAATTTTAAAGAAATATTCTCGTTTTATGTCTTCTTTGGAACAACAAAAAACCATTATCAAAGGTCGTGGTGCACAAAAAAATGTGCACAATCATTTCTTTGAGTTAAGCCACGAGGTGCGCGACGATTTTTTGGAGTTTTGTGCTAAGGAAGGTGAAGAAGCAGACAAGAATAAAACACGATACTTAGAGACTTTTCCCAAAACCATTGTCAATAAAGTGAAAAGCCCAGATGTTGGGATGACGTATTCTATGAATATGTATCAAGGTTGCGAACACGGTTGTATTTATTGTTACGCACGAAACTCTCACGAATATTGGGGTTATAGTGCTGGATTGGATTTTGAGCGTCGCATTTTGGTCAAGAAAAATGCACCAAAGTTACTAGAAGCTCTTCTTAGAAAGAAAAGCTGGCAAGCCCAAACTATTGTTATGTCTGGTAATACCGATTGCTACCAACCGGCAGAGAAAATCTTTCAACTTACAAGACAATGTTTAGAGGTATTTTTAAAATACAAGCATCCCGTAGCTATTATTACAAAAAATGCTTTGATATTGCGTGATTTGGATCTTTTGAAAGCATTACATAAAGACGGTTTGGTGGCTGTTAATGTTTCCATCACATCTTTATCTGAAGATACTAGACGTGTGTTGGAGCCCAGAACGGCCACGATTAAAAAACGTTTGGAAACCGTAAAAACACTTTCAGAAAATGGTATTCCTGTCAATGTGATGTTGGCGCCTATCATTCCATCCATTAATAGTCACGAAATATTACCAATGGCGAAAGCAGTTTCAGAAGCTGGCGCCTTAAGTATTGGGTATACGATTGTACGGTTGAATGGTGCCATTGGCGAGATTTTTTCCGATTGGATTAAAAAAACAATGCCAGACAGAGCTGAAAAAGTTTTACATCAAATTGAAAGTTGCCACGGCGGAACACTTAACGATAGCCGTTATGGTACTAGAATGCGAGGAGAAGGTAAAATTGCCGAACAAATAAATATGCTGATACAATTGGCAAAACAAAAATACTTTAAAGACAAAATGATACCCAGATTAAATACTCAGCTTCACGAGCAGTATAAGGATGGTCAATTGACATTGTTTTAACTACCGTTCGCCACGCCATTCGGCATAAAATTGCTCTAGATAGGTTTCCATAAATTGATGGCGTTGCTCGGCCAATTGCTTTCCCGTTTTGGTGTTCATACGGTCTTTTAAAAGTAGTAGTTTTTCGTAAAAATGATTTATGGTTGGTGCTGTTGAAGCTTTGTATTCCTCTTTGTTCATATTAAGGTTCGGTGCAATATCTGGATCGTAAAGTTTTCGGTTTTTAAATCCACCATAATTAAAACACCTTGCAATACCAACAGCGCCGATGGCATCCAATCTGTCGGCATCTTGAATGATGTCTAATTCTTGCGAGGTAAAGTTTTGTTCAAAATTACCACCTTTATAAGAAATGTTTTTAATGATGTTCACCACGTGATCGATAACATCTAAATCTACATCCAATTTGAATAAAAATTCACGGGCTATTCTAGGGCCAACATTTTCGTCGCCATCGTGAAACTTGCTGTCTGCAATATCGTGTAGTAAGGCACCTAAAGACACCACAAAGTCATCTACATTTTCATTTTTAGCGATAAGTAAACTAGTGTTTAAAACGCGTTGCGTATGAAACCAATCATGGCCGCCTTCGGCATTTTCAAGTTGTTGCTTTACAAAGGTTTTTGTTTTATCGATGATTTCGGTTTGTGTCATACAATCACGTCTTTAGTAATTTCTTTTTCTAAGTGCTTTATAAGCGTATCATAATCAAAATCGCTCACTTTTACGGGATGATGGACTTTAAACTTTAAATGTGCTCCTAATCCCATAGGGAATTTTCCATAGCGTAACATTTTCCAGGAATTATTAATGGTAATGGGAACAACTGTAGCATTTGGGATACCTTCAAACAGGGTAATCAAACCTTTTTTCTGAAATGGTTTTGGTTGGCCCGTTCTGCTTCGTGTGCCTTCTGGGAAGATGGTCGCCGCACGGTTATTGCTTTTAATGTATTCTGCAAAATCTTTAATGACTTGAATAGCTTCTTTAGGTTTTTTTCTATCGATTAAAGCTGAGCCGCCATACTTTAGATTGAATGAGACACTAGGAATTCCTTTTCCTAATTCTTTTTTGCTAATAAATTTGGGATGGTGTTTTCGCAGATACCAAATAATAGGAGGAATGTCGTACATACTTTGGTGATTGGCGACAATAATAACAGGTAGGTTCGTATTAATGGCATAAGTGTTTTCAAACGAATATCTCGTACCTAAAACATTGGTGCTTCGCATTAAGAAAAATTGTAACCAATCAACACTTTTTTTATGCGCTTGATAGCCGAAAATATTCAAGCATATCCATTGTATGGGGTGAAAAATAAGTAGTGTTAACCCAAAGCAAATAAAAAATAAAATGGTTAATGGATATGAGAGTAACTTTATCATAGCACAAAAATATTAAAAAGAACGCACAAAAAAACCACGACACAATTGCCGTGGTTTTAAAATGTTATTTGTGTTGTCTTAACAATGATCGTTATAGGCATCAACAAGGTTTTCAGCAATCATTTCAGCTGGGCGACCTTCAATATGATGACGCTCTAACATATGAACCAATTCTCCATCTTTAAATAAGGCCATACTTGGCGAACTTGGAGGAAAAGGTATCATATAAGCTCTTGCTTTATCGGTGGCATCTTTATCAACACCAGCAAAAACCGTCACTAAATGATCTGGTTTTTTAGCATTGTTTAAGCTCATTTTAGCCCCTGGTCTAGCATTGGCTGCGGCGCAACCACAAACCGAGTTTACAACTACTAAAGTTGTTCCTTCTTTGGCTATGGCGGCATCTACAGCTTCTACGGTGTGCAATTCTTCAAAACCAACCTGAGTTAAGTCTTCGCGCATTGGTTTTACTAATTCTGCTGGATACATATATTATGTGTTTTAGAATTTTTATTTGTTTGTGCAAAGATACCAATTGTGTAACAAACTCCATATCTGTTCTACAAACAAATAGTATATTTACCCATAAATAAAATCGATAGTTAATGAGTTTTACAAAATGGATTGGTGCTGCACTAGGTTGGGCATTTGGTGGTCCTATTGGTGCCATTGTTGGTATGGCCTTAGGTGGTGTAATTGATGGTATGTCTAGCAGTGAAGCAAAAACGTTTAAAAGACAATATCAAACCAGAAGAACACAGTCGGGCGATTTTGAGGTGAGTCTTTTGGTTTTGGCATCGATCGTTATAAAAGCTGATGGCAAACCAGACCAGCGTGAGTTGGATTATGTGCGCCAACAATTTGCCGGTATGTATGGTAAAGACCGTGCCAATCATGCGTTTAAGTTGTTTAAAAGTATTAATAAGCAAGATATTTCGGCGAGACAAGTGTGTATGCAGATTCGGCAAATGATGGATCATCCATCGCGTTTGCAATTGCTTCATTTTTTATTTGGGATTGCCAAAGCCGATGGACACGTTAGCGATGCTGAGGTGAAACAAATTCAAACCATTTCAGGATATTTGGGAATTAGTCATAGGGATTTTGAAAGCATTAAAGCGATGTTTTACAGCAGTAGTGATAATGCCTATAAAATTCTTGAAATTGATAAATCAGCTTCTGTTGATGAGATTAAAAAAGCTTACAGAAAGATGGCTAAGAAATATCATCCAGACAAGGTAATTCACCTTGGGAAAGAACATCAAGAAGGGGCTAAGGAAAAATTCCGTCAGGTACAAGAAGCTTACGAACAACTACAGAAAGAGCGTGGTTTTTAATTCAAATTAAATCGTATTCCAAAAAACAAGCGTCGTCCTTGATTTGGTGCATATACATACGACGGGTCGAATGTTAACGCATAAGGGTTTTCTGGTGTTGCCATAACACTACCATCGCTATTATATTGCACTTGTTCATCAAACGGATCGTGAGCACGAGCAATTATAAATGGCTCACCTTTATTTGGCGTCCAGTTTAAGAGGTTTTTTACACCAGCGTAAAATTCAAGATTGTTTAAACCATCAAAAGTGAGTTGTATGTTTTGAATGCTCCATGTTGGCGAGATATCGCTTCTTGGGTCTAATTCGCCTAGGGTTGGCAATCGCATTGGGCCGTAAATGTTTCCTGTATAATCCAAAGTTAAATTGGTTTTGTAATGTTTGTAGGATAATGCCCAAGTTCCAGAGAATTTTTCGGTTAAAATTTGATCTATGGTTACATTATTTTCGGTTTGCGATACGTCTTGATAGGTGACTCCCAGAAGGGCTTTTATACCACTTCCAAATACGGCATCTATATTTAAACTTGCACCTTTGGAAGTAGCATAACCATCTAAATTGTTATAAATAATTTTATTGGGATCGGTATCATAATCAGGTAAAATGGCATTGGTGAAATGCGTGTACCAAACCGAGGCATCAAAAGTGAACATCATACCACTTTTTGTATAGAGTTTTTTAAGGTAATTAATGTTTATATTGTATGATTTTTCTGGTTTTAGAGTTTCTTCTATCACCACATCTCTTGCCCCTGTTAAAGCAGCGTGTTCTTCGGTGAAAAGATTAACCACTCGAAACCCTGTTCCAGCATTTACTCTAAAAATATCATCTTTAGTAGGTTTATAACGATAGGCAATTCGAGGGGTGAAAATAGAGCCGTGACGTTTGTCATAATCGTATCGCGCACCCAATAATAATTTTTGTTTGGTTGTTAGGCTTATTTCATCTTGAACAAATAGAGATGGAATAGTGACTTCATCTGCTTTTGGGGTTGCAGTGGTGTTGTCGTTGTAATAGTTATAACGTGCCGCAGCACCAACGAGTAAATCGTGATTTTTAAGTGGTTTGTCCCAAACCAATTGTCCAAACCCTATGCGTTGTTGTGCTAAATAGGGCATATCGCCATACACCGAGTTTTGGTCGTGATCGGAATATGAAAACTGAAAATTAATGGTCTCTTTTAATGGTAGTTGGTAGTTGCCAATAAACTCAAATCGCGAGGTGTAAATACTTTCACCATATACCTCGTTTCCACCGCGATAATTTGTATTCCATTGCATTTCGCCACCCCAACGATCTTCGTAAAAATACCGTCCAGCTAGAGAAAACTTACGGTTTTCACGACGTTTAAAATCCCATTTTTGAAAGATGGAAACTCGATCTTGCAGCGTGACATCGGTAAAGTTATCGTTGTTGTTGTCTATGGGGTTGGAATAGTTGTAATAATTGGTACCTAATAACATTGTTGTTTTTTTCCCAATTTGGGCTTTGTAGCCTAGATCCAAATTAGCTTCTCCCCAACCTGTAACAAAGCCATCAGCCGAAAACTTTGAAGCATGTTCAGGACGTTTGGTGATGATGTTAATCAATCCACCAACAGCTTCACTACCATATAAAGACGACGCGGGGCCTTTTACCACTTCAACTTGTTCAATTAACGAATTTGGAATCCCTGAAAGTCCGTAAACAGTAGACAAGCCACTAACAATGGGCATTCCGTCAATTAAGACTAAGGTATACGGTCCTTCTAATCCATTGATGTGAATATCACCCGTATTACACACGTTGCAATTAAGTTGTGGTCTAACACCATTTACGTTTTGTAAGGCTTCAAAAATATTTGGCGTTGGGTTTTTCTTCAAGAATGTTGGCGAATAAACTTCAACGGGAACAGGGCTTTCCAGACGATTAACAGGTTTTAGCGTGCCAGTAACTACGACTTCATCTAGGCTTTCGGTTATTTTTAAATTGAAGTTTATGTTTAGGTTTTGGCTGGTTATGACGATGTGTTTTGTTTCTGTTTTAAACCCTGTAAACGACGCTATAATGGTATATTCACCTGGAGAGATATTCGAAATTTTAAAACGACCATTATCGTTTGTTACAGCGCCTTTGGTAGTGCCTTTTACATATACATTAACATAGGATAATGGTTTACCCTGTGAAGTGACTTTCCCATGTATAGTAAAGCTTTGCGACATTACACTAACTGGAAATAAAATAATTGGTATTAGGAAATATATAAATGAATACATTCTTTAAAGTTTATATTTATGCAAATATAAAATTAAATTTAGATAAGACTAAAAATATATTTATTAAAAAGTAAATTGTATATTTGCGTAAACTAATTTTTGAATGTTAACCTTATCTGAAGAGAATTATTTAAAAGCCATTTATCATTTAGGGAAATTTGGTAACAATTCGGTAAGCACTAATGCTATTGCAGAGCAGATGCAAACTAAAGCCTCGTCTGTTACCGATATGATTAAAAAACTGGCTGAAAAAAGCTTGGTTAATTATAAAAAGTATCAAGGAGCTACTTTAACTAAAAAAGGTCAACTAACCGCTGCGTCAGTAGTGAGAAAACATCGTTTGTGGGAAGTGTTTTTAGTAGAAAACTTGAATTTTAAATGGGACGAAGTTCACGAAGTAGCCGAACAATTGGAGCATATCAAATCGGAAAAACTCATTAATCAACTTGATGCTTTTTTAGATTTCCCAACCCACGATCCACACGGCGATCCTATTCCAGATAAGCATGGCCATATTAAGAAAACCGATAAGGAATTATTGGCAAGTTTGAAACCAAGTGATGAGTGTTTATGCGTTGGTGTAAAAGATTCTTCAAAAGAGTTTTTAAACTATCTGGATAAAAATGGCATTGCTTTGGGGACGCATTTTAAGGTCGTTTCCAAAGAAGATTTTGACGAATCTATGACTATTTTAATAAACAAAGAGACCAAAAGCATCTCTAAATCCGTATCAAACAACCTATTTGTAAAAGTAATTTAAATATAAAATGACAGAAATAATCTCCTATTTTGAAAGCATAGATCCCGTGTTGGGCGCGTTGTACGCCTCATTATTTACATGGATTTTAACAGCAGCTGGTGCAGCATTGGTATTCTTTTTTAAAGGTATGAATCGCGCCTTGTTAGATGGTATGTTGGGCTTTACAGGTGGTGTTATGGTGGCCGCCAGTTTTTGGAGTTTGTTAGCGCCAGGTATTGCAATGAGTCCTGGCGAAGGGTTTGTAAAAGTGATTCCCGCAGCAGTTGGGTTTGCCTTGGGCGCTTTGTTTTTATATGGTTTAGATAAAGTGTTACCACACCTTCATATTAATTTTAAAGAAAGTGAAAAAGAAGGCGTAAAAACACCTTGGCACAGAACCACACTTTTGGTATTAGCTATTGCCTTGCACAACATTCCAGAAGGTTTGGCTGTTGGTGTATTGTTTGGCGGTGTTGCAGCAGGAATTCCTGAAGCCACTATTGGTGGCGCTGTTGCCTTAGCTATGGGAATTGGTATTCAAAATTTCCCTGAAGGATTAGCGGTTTCTATGCCATTACGTCGTCAAGGGGTGAGTAAGTTTAAAAGTTTTTGGTATGGACAAATGAGTGCCATTGTGGAGCCTATTTCGGCTGTTATTGGTGCCGTAGCAGTAACTTTTTTTACACCCATTTTACCTTACGCCTTAGCATTTGCAGCAGGTGCTATGATTTTTGTTGTGGTAGAAGAAGTGATTCCTGAAACCCAACGCGACAACTATACCGACATTGCCACGCTTGGTTTTATAGGCGGGTTTATTATTATGATGTCCTTAGATGTTGCTTTAGGTTAGTGGCAGCCACAATCGGTGTCGCCACAAGCTTTTTTTGAAGTAGCAGACTTAGGATTCCAGATAAACTTCCTAACAAGGAAAAGTAGTGCAATCCCTAATGTGGTAAAAGCAAGTATATTTTGAATAAGGTCGTTCATTATTTTAGAATTTGATAAGCCACTAAAGCTACAAGATACGCAAAAACACTCATAGTAACTAATTGAAGCATGGGCCATTTCCAGCTATTGGTTTCTCGTTTTACTATGGCTAACGTACTCATGCATTGCATGGCGAAGGCGTAAAATAACATTAAAGAAATACCAGACGCTAAGTTGAATAACGGTGTTCCTAAAACAGGATTTACTTCGCCAGCCATTCGGTTTTTTATGGTTTCTTCTTCGTCGCTACCAACACTGTAAATGGTTGCTAATGTTCCTACAAATACTTCACGTGCAGCAAACGAACTTACAATGGCTATCCCTATTTTCCAATCGTAGCCTAAAGGTTGAATAACCGGTTCGATGGCACGGCCTGTTAATCCAATGAAACTATGTTCTAATTTATAAGATGCGATATGTTGTTGTAGTTCTTCATCCGAAAGATTTTCAGAAGCATATTGTTCGGTGACAATAGTTTCAGCTTTATTAAAATTGTCTCCAGGGCCGTAGGACGCTAAAAACCATAAAATAATGGAAATAGCTAGAATAATTTTACCTGCTCCAAACACAAAGGCTTTGGTTTTTTCAACTACCGTAATGGCTACATTTTTAAGTAATGGCATTTTGTAATTAGGCATTTCAACTACAAAAAACGAGCGACTTTTAATTTTCATCGTTTTATGTAATATATAAGCTGAGCCAATAGCTGCACCAAATCCTATTAAATATAACAACATTAGTGTTAAGGCTTGATAACTAATAAGCCCTAAAAAGCGTCCTTCGGGTATCACCAAAGCAATAATAATAAGATATACAGGTAGCCTTGCCGAACAGGTTGTAAATGGTGTTACTAAAATGGTAATTAGACGTTCTTTCCAACTTTCTATATTACGCGTGGCCATAACAGCAGGAATAGCGCAAGCAGTACCCGAAATAAGTGGTACTACACTTTTTCCGCTAAGGCCAAAGCGACGCATAATTTTATCCATTAAAAACACCACACGACTCATATAACCGCTTTCCTCTAAAACAGCAATAAATAGAAATAAGAAAGCAATTTGAGGAATAAAAATAACAATACCTCCTAGACCAGGAATGATGCCTTCGGCGATAAGGTTGGTAAATTGTCCAGCGGGTAGTGTGTTTTTTGTCCATTCGCTTAAAGAGGCAAAAGCACTATCTATAAAGTCCATAGGAACGGCAGACCAATCGTAAATGGCTTGAAAAATAAGCATTAAAATAGCAAAGAATATAAGGTATCCCCAAACCTTGTGGGTTAAAATCCGATCGAATTTTATACGTAAATCCTTAGCTGTTTTTAGGTCTATGGTTTGTCCTTTTTTAAGGACGTTGTTTATAAACTGATAGCGTTTTATGGTTTCTTTTTGCTGTAGTCTTTTTAAGTAAGCTTTGCTTTTGGTTTTAAAGTTTTCAAGCGCATCAGACTCTTGGCGTTCTATGTCACCAAAGTTTACATCTTGTGTAATAACCAACCAAAGTTTATACAGTAATTGGTTCGGAAAGGCTTCTTTTAAATTACCAAAATATTCTGGGTCTATCTCGCTAGCATTTAAACACGGCTCGGTAGATAATTTTCTGTAATCGGAAATAAGCTCTTTAAGCTGCGAGATGCCTTGATTTTTTCGTGTGCTTACTAGAGCTATTTTTGTGTTTAGTTCTTTTTCAAGTAACTCAATGTCTAAAGAAATGCCTTTGTATGCCATTCTATCGGCCATATTAATGACTAAAATGGTAGGAATTTCTAGATCTTTAATTTGTGTAAAAAGTAATAGGTTACGTTTAAGATTTTCTACATCGCTAACCACAACAGCAACATCTGGAAAGTCTTTATCGTTTTTATTTAATAGGAGTTCGATAACCACATTTTCATCTAGTGATGAAGCATTTAAGCTGTAAGTTCCTGGCAAATCGATAATATGGGCTTTAACGCCGCGTGGTAATTTGCAAATACCTTCTTTTTTCTCAACCGTTATTCCAGGATAATTTCCAACCTTCTGGTTTAAGCCAGTTAGGGCATTAAAAACAGAGGTTTTTCCAGTGTTAGGATTTCCTATTAGGGCAACGTTAATCTGCTTACTCATCGACAATATTGATTAAAATATGAGTAGCAGTTTCTTTGCGAATGGCCAAATGCGATCCGTTAATGTTTAAATACATAGGATCGGCAAATGGTGCTACTTGAACCAGCTCCACATCGTTACCTGGGAGACATCCCATTTCTAAAAGTTTTAATGGAATATGAAACGATGAGACATCTTTTATAATGCCTTTTTGTCCTCGTTTTAGTTGTGCTAGTGTAACTTCCAAGCTTATTTAGATTGATTTTAAAAAGCAAAAATAAGTCAAAAAGTTAGGCTAAAAAAATGCTTAACAAAAAACTAATGTTTTTCTTGTTTTAAGACCTCTATATCGTGAAGTAGTTGCTCAATGTCTTCGAGTTTGGTCCCATCGTAAAACCCACGAATTTGGCGCTTTTTGTCAATGAGCATAAAGTTTTCGGTGTGAATCATATCAAACGGGCCACCATCGCCATTAGTTTTAACCGCCAAGTAGCTTTTACGTGCTAGTTCGTAAATTTGTTTTTTATCGCCAGTAACTAAATTCCATTTACTATCGATAACGCCTTTTTTAAGCGCATATTTTTTTAGTTGAGCCACGGTATCAATATCTGGCGTTACTGTATGCGACAATAGCATTACTTCATCATCATTTTTAATGTCTTTTTGAATTTGGTACATGTGGTCGGTCATGATTGGACAAATGGTCTGGCAGGTAGTAAAAAAGAAATCGGCCACATAAATCTTGTCTTTGTACGTGTCTTGCGTTATGGTTTCTCCATTTTGATTGATTAGAGAGAAATCGGCAATTTTATGATATTTTTTTTGGTGTTGAATAGTGCTATCCACCATTTCGTAATTGACCATGGCTGGTTGATAGATAGGTAAGACTTCAACAGGTTTTAAAATAAAATAAAACGTTGTAATAATTATTACTGAAAGTATGGCTAAGGTGATGCCTATGTATTTATACCCTTTGAAGAAATTGAGCATATTGTATTTTTTTCAGTACAAATTTACAATGAAATTTTATGTTGGTCATTTAAAAGTATCCTAAATGATTGTTAAACGACACCGAACACTTTACGTAATGTTTTTAGTACTGGTATAAAAACACTACTTTTGTGCGTTAATTTAAAATAAGACACCAATTTACATGGAATTTGTAATTAAGATATCCCAATTTTTACTTAGCCTTTCGTTGCTTATTGTTCTTCATGAGTTAGGACATTTTATTCCTGCTAAGGCGTTTAAAACACGTGTTGAAAAGTTCTATTTATTTTTTGATGTTAAGTTTTCACTCTTTAAAAAGAAAATAGGCGACACCGTTTACGGTATAGGTTGGTTGCCTTTAGGCGGTTATGTGAAAATTTCTGGTATGATAGACGAAAGTATGGATAAGGAACAAATGGCACAAGAGCCAAAACCTTGGGAGTTTCGTTCTAAACCAGCCTGGCAACGTTTAATTATAATGCTTGGTGGTGTTACGGTTAACTTTTTGCTAGCCATAATTATTTATATTGGGATGAGTTATGTTTACGGCGATAAATTTTTACCTGTAGACCATATAAAAGATGGGTTATTGGTAGAAAGTAGCGTCGCTAATAAAGCCGGTTTACAAACAGGTGATAATGTTGTTGCTGTAGATGGGGAGCCGATAGAAAACTTCTCTGAAGTTTCTGAAAAAGTGCTTTTTGGGACAAACATAACTGTAGATCGTCATGGCACCCAAGAAACGATTACACTACCTGAAGACTTTTTAGCCCAAATAATCGATGCTAACGAAAAAGCATTTTTAAATCTTAGAATGCCGTTTGTAGTCTCTAAAGTTCCCGATACGTCTCATAATAGTTCTAGCGGCTTACGTAAAGGCGATATTATTGCTGCTATAAATGGGAAAGACACCAAATATGCCGATCAAGTTGTTGCGGCTTTAGATGACTTTAAAGGCCAACAAGTTACCGCAGAAGTGTTGCGTGATAAGCAAACCGTAACGGTGCCTTTAAGTATTAATAACGCTGGTAAACTAGGCTTAGTTTATGCTACTGGTGCCACTCCAGAAACCTTACAAGAGTTAGGGTACTATACGTTTGAAACCAAGACATACGGCTTTTTTGAAGCCATTCCTGTAGGCTTTGTGAAAACCAAAGAAAAACTAACTTCTTATGTAACACAAGTTAAAGCTATTTTTACACCAAGTACCGGTGCGTATAAAGGTGTTGGTGGTTTTAAGGCAATTTACGATATTTTTCCAACGGTTTGGAGTTGGCAATATTTTTGGGGTATCACCGCCTTTTTATCTATTATGTTAGGGTTTTTAAACCTGTTGCCTATTCCAGCCTTAGACGGCGGTCATGTGATGTTTTTATTGTATGAAATGATTTCTGGTAGAAAGCCAGGAGATAAGTTTATGGAGTATGCCCAATTAGTTGGTTTTATTATTCTTATTGCTTTGGTATTGTTTGCTAATGGTAACGATATTTTTAAAGCTATTTTTAAATAGAAATATTTTTTCAAAATAGTTTGTTGAAAGTAAAAAATAACATATATTTGCGCTCGCAAAAGCGAAAAAGAATCTTCCTCAGTAGCTCAGTTGGTTAGAGCATCTGACTGTTAATCAGAGGGTCGTTGGTTCGAGCCCAACCTGAGGAGCAAATAACAAAAGCCTTTACAACAATGTAGAGGCTTTTTTTGTACGCAATACTTAGGTTTAACTGCACTAACTGCATTGATTGCATTTTCTTCAACAAGTTAGATTATTTCTTATTTCTATTAAAAAAAGGCTACAAAAAAGGTTGCAGTCTAAAAATTAAAAGGTTGCAGTTTTTCTACTGTGACAAAATCACTAAAATTTTAAGAAAAATGAATTCAATAAAATTAAATATTCTATTTGTGATATCTAAGAGTAGAATAAGAAAAGATAACAAAGCTTCTCTTGTATGTCGTCTGACATATAACAAAAAAAGAAAAGTATTTAGTACAGGACAATTTGTAAATCCTAGTTATTGGAATAGCAAGAAACAACAGGTGAAACCACCAGCTCCTAATAGAGATGAAATAAATACACAATTAAGCCTTATTAAAACCAAAATTAATAGGGCTTTTTTAATGCTTCAAGTTCAAGAATATAGCTTTACTGTGGATGACGTTTACAGGCTTTATAAAGGTGAAAAACTAGAAAAAGAACACAATGTGGTTGAATACTTTGAAGTGTACTTAAATAAGCTTAAAACCCTTGTAGGAAAGGATATAAAGCAGGTAACTTGGAATAAATATAGCTATGTGAAAATGGACATAAAATCTTTTATAAAATGGAAGTACAAGACCAATGATATCCCCTTAAAAAAGTTAGAACCAAACTTTTTAACAGAACTGGAGTATTACTTTAAAGTAGTTAAGGAGATTAAACAAATCACCATTAATAAAAAGTTACAGCGCTTTAGAAAAATAGTTAAAGTGGCTGTTTCAGAACATTACCTAGAAAAAGACCCTTTCTTGTTATATAAGGCAAAGAGAATTAAAAAAGACATTGTTTTTTTAGATAATGAAGAGCTTCAAGCTTTAGAAAACCACACGTTTTCACAGGAGAGATTAAACCGTGTTAAAAACATGTTTTTATTCTCATGTTATACTGGACTAGCTTACAAAGAGGTAGTTAATCTAAAACGTAAGAATATAGTTTTAGGATTTGATGGTAATTTATGGATAGAAATGACTAGACAAAAAACTAATAAAAAGCTATCTATACCATTATTAGAACAGGCGTTAGCCATCATTAAGTTAACTCGCCAGAATAATAGTAAAGAAGAAGTGTTTAGTTGTATTAGCAACCAGAAATATAACTCTTATCTTAAAGAAGTAGCAGATATTGTAGGAATAGATAAAAGGCTTACAACTCACGTAGCTAGACGTACATTTGCCTCTACAGTATTATTGTTTAATAATGTGCCTATGGAAATAGTATCAAAACTATTAGGGCATTCTAGTATTAAGGTCACACAAGACAGTTATGCCCAGGTTGTAAATAAACAAGTAAGTAATGAGTTTAATAAGCTAAAGAATAAGCTAAAATAGTGGATTTGTTCAAGGGTTTTGTATAGCTTATAGCATATAAATTAGCGCGGATTTTTCAGTTGTCTGAATTTTAGATTTTCCAAACACACTTGTTTTTAATTTTCACAAAAAGCTTGCAAGAATAATAAATTCCCATGCTCAAAACTTTGTAGGAGACTTTTACCAGCCCTTGCGTAAGATTGAGCTTTACTTCTTCCTGTTATTTGAATGTTTTTTTCAGTTGTTTGATATGTTAAATAATTATCCATAGTTGCGTTTCTAAAACCTTTATTCCAAACAATTTGATCAATTTTGATTGTAACTTGAATAACGGAATCAGATGGAAATCCATGACTTTCTCTAAAAATGAATTTTGTTTTATACTTTTTGTTTAGTTCTTCTAATGATTTTTTGAAGGTTTCCTTATAATCCAATTTTTTTCCTTTTGTAAACGAGGCATAACCATTTTTATATGTTCCTATTGATTCTATTCGAATCAAATTACTAGATTCATCCCATACAATATGGATAGTTTTGTTACAATCTATTTGCGATTTGATTTTATTCATTTTTCTACTAGAAGAACATCCAATAAGTAAAATAACAATAATTAGTAGTCCTATTTTCTTCAAATTCTCGATGGGATTTAATGTTGCATAACGGTTTGGCTATGGTTTCGTTGAGAAAAATCCGCGAGGATTTTTTTTCACTGTAGCAGAAAGATAGCAAATTGCAATGAATTCCAATTAGGAATTCAGCCGCAATGAATTATAGCCGTTTTTGTACACTGGCTTTTAAAATTTTTAGAATTTGAAAATTACGTCTTCTTCAAGCATGTTATTTACATCAATAGTAGGTAGAAGAAATTCGTTAAATGGTGTTCCTTCTGTTTTTGAATGTAAAATTCCCCTTGCAGAACCAATTGTCAAAACTGCGAAATGAATAGCAAGACCTTTTGCTACTAAATATGTATCATCATCTTGTTTCACTTTATTTAAAAAATCATCTTTCTCAATTTCAAATAATGCCTGTACTTCAAGTATTAAAAAAGGTTGATCTTTCTTTTTTTCAAACGAAAAACGAGTATTGCAAGTCACTACATGGTCGTCAATGTCCAAACCAAATCCCAGTCCTGTCATTAGATTTGTTTCCCCAGTTTTTTTATACGCTTTGTCTATTATTGCAAAAGATAAAGTTCGAAGACCTGTGAAAGCAAAACCTAGTTTATTGTAAGTCATTGTTTTCGTTATATTTGATTAGCTGTATAGGTATATAAATCCAAGTTTTCCATACTAGTATTCAAAACTGCGTTCTGTTTATTTATTCTTTTTGATGTTATATTTTCTTCTATAACTTTATGTTTACGTTTATGTACAATTTGCATTGAATAATGTACGATTGAGGAATGAGAGCTTTTGATTTCTCTTATTTTTGGGGCCGGAATATTAACTTCTAATGCATCAGCTATTTTATCTAATGTTTCAAAAGTTAGATTAGCTTTTGCTCGTAATATTTTATTCACCTGTTGAGCACTTACTCCCATTTTATTTGCTAAATCTGTTTGTTTAATATTATGCAAATCCATATAATCCATTAACTCTAATGCAAATGCCTGCGCTCTTGTAATATTTCTTCTATTATTACGATCTTGTTTAGCTCTAGTTTTCCACTGCGTAGCAGTTTTGGTAATTATTTTATTTAAGTTTTCTCCCATTTTATAGTTCTGTAGCGTCAGTTATATTTTCTTGTTTTAACCAGTCTTTCAAATAATTCATTTTATCTAATTCTAATTCTAAGACTTTAGTGTCATGCATTTTGTCAACTAATTTGATACCTGCTCCTGTTATGATAATTGCATTATTACCAACAAGAACTCCATATAGTCGCAATAAGGAACCTTTTTCATAAGTGTACATTTTTCGTCTTCCAGGGTCATCGTATTTTTCAGTTTTTGATAGTTCTTTAAATTCATCAAATAAAAGCTCGAAACAATCACCATTCTGTGAATCTTCGCATATTTCATCTAATTTGTCAAACAAATCTGCAGCTTCTTGAAGTACATCGGTTGCTAAAAATGTTAAGTTATGATTTTTAAATGCACCTTTCTTCCATCCTGACTTGGAAGATTTGATGAAATTTCGTACAAATAATGGATCTTGAAGTTGATCTTGTATTTTATCCAATTCTGTTTCATACTCCTCGGGTGTTTGATAAAAAGGACAATTAACAAAGTTTGCTAGATACACACCTTGATATTGTTTGTCAAATGTACGGAATATTTTCATAAAATCAACCTGTAGGTTTATTTTTGTAGCAAAATTAACATTTTAAAGGACATTTGACCTATGGATTATTAAAAATTATCAACATAATATTTTATGCTTTTTAAGCAAAAAAATGACTTTAGAATCAATATAGTTTGTTTTTTTAAGCTTGTGTACAACTAGTTATATGGGTACTAGTATACACACTTTCATAAATTGTTGTTTGGATAATGTAAATGTTTTATAATTAAACAATTTATCAGTTCAAGCGTACTTGTACTTGTTGATTGTAATGACTTTTGTACTTCTTGTGAGCGTGTATTTAAGCCATTATTAAACAGCAAGCCTGTCATTAATATGGCGGTTGTTCTAATAAAGCATTAGATCCCCATCAGAACTCCTGCCTTCGAATATACAAAAATATCACAAAAAACATAACGTCTATGCATATTGCAGATTGGTAAGTAAAGGCTAACATAGTTAAGACTATAACCTATCCTCAAACATAGATTTAAGCTTAAAGTTACTTCCCCAAACAGACGTAATCTTTAGCTTGTAGTTTTTAAAATGTTGACTCCCTCTAGGTTTTAGCTTGTAATCTAGCTGATAAGTGGTAATATAATCGTTATCATCATGTTCAACTAAAAACGTGTCCCATAATACTTTTGTGGTTCTAGTGGGGTATTTTTTTTGGTAGTCTTTTTGTTGGCTAATAATACTTTCAAGCGTTAAATTTTCTTTGCTATACCATTTGTCAACTATAGGATTAATATAGTCAGGTAGTTTACTTAACTCTCCTTGGTCTAAAATAGAGTAATAATTACCAATAACACCCTGTAATTGCGTTTCTATATTTTCTATGTTATTAGAGCTTTCACGTTTGTTTATTGATGAATATCCCCAAAAAGCAATAGCTAATAAAACTATTGTAGCTAATAAATAAGCCATTACTTTGGTGTTTGGCGGTTTTGAGCCTTTTTTCTTCTCTGTTTTTTCTTGATAAGAAAACCCGTCAAGTTTTAGTCTGTTACTGGATATAGGTTCGTGTTTAATGGCAAACTCATTAAGTTTACTTCTGTAAACATTTAAGTATTCAAATTCATTTAAAGGAAATAAGGATAGGTTTTCGGGGTCATTAGCATAGCCTTCATAACCAACAGCAATAAACACAGGGCATTGCTCTTGTTCCTGAAACATTTTATAGCGTTCAAACTGTTTTAGGGTTAAAACCTCAAGTTTATTATGGTTATTAAAATCACTTCTAAACTTAGCTTCAACAAAAAACTCCTTTCCAGATTGTTTGCATCTAAATTTAAAATCTGGTTGTAAGGTGTTTTCAGAAAAACGTTCTTGGTTTTGTTCAAATGAATTTGTGCGATGGATTAAAGTATACTGGTCTTCAGGAAACAACGTTTGTAAAACGTAGGATTCAAAGCTTTCTCCTTTTTGAAATGAATTAAAATACATACTTCAAATATAGTAAAGCTGTAGTTTTACATAGGTAGAATTAGAGTAAATAAATACTATTTACATAACATGGTGTCAAAATCAACGTGTAGCTGTGTGGAGCCATTATGGTCTACCGTTACCCATTTGTAGTTTACTAATGAATAGGCATTGCCACCATCTATTTTCACCCATTCATCAATACCATAAGCTGCATTTTTTAAATCATTTTTTACAGTTGTGCCTATAGGAGCTACGTAACTTCTTCCTTTTACTAAAACGCTACATTTATTGTTTTTTAAAGCTTTAATAGCTTGGGGTTTATTATAAAATGTAGTATTAGTTAATGTTGGAAGCAAGTTATTAACTTCACTTGGTGTCATTGATGTTGCGCATGACCACAGAAAAAAAATAACTATTAATATGCTAAATAGTTTACCTTTTGATTTCATGATGATGTTACTAATTTTAGCTTAAAAGTAATAATTTTTTAACATAAGAGTTTAACAATAAGAAAGATGTGGTGTAAACTTTGTAACATTTACCAATTCTAAAAATTAAATGTTACCTACTACATTAAAAGAATTTTTCACCACTAGTAAGATAGCGATATAATCCATAGATCAACCGCCCTGGCTTAGGTTTTTGGGATACTCCCCCTACAAATTTAAGTCTAATATTAAAATATCGTAACATGGTAACAATTAAAAACTTTAAACCCATTCAAACAGATGATGGGGACACTTTCTATGCTTTAATAGTAGAAGGAGGTGTAGAAACAGTAAGAAGCCAAAGAACAGGCAGAATTTATTTTACAACACGAACTTCAACAGTGCCCACAACCTTTGATGAGGCAACTTGTAAAGTAGCTATTGGAACATCTTTTAACGGAACAATTAAAAAAGTTCCTTGTGATCCCTACGAGTATACTATTAAAGATACGGGAGAGACCATTATGCTTAACTATCGTTGGGAGTATGTAGATGATAGTCTAGAAGTCATGGAGAAGCAAGTCATTAAAGAAACAGAAAACATTAAGTAACCAAATTAAAGAGCTCTAAAGGGCTCTTTTTTAATTTAAACACATAGGTATGAAATTATTAAAAGTTAAAAAAAGTAACGTTAAATTACGTATAGGACTGTCTGGAGCCTCTGGTTTTGGAAAGACGTATTCAGCATTACTATTAGCGCATGGTATAACAAGCGATTGGTCAAAAGTTGCCGTTATAGATACTGAAAATGGTAGTGCAAATCTATACTCCGATTTAGGAGATTTTAATGTATTAGAGCTTGATGCTCCATACTCACCAGAACGTTATATAACAGCTATAGAAACTTGTGAAAAAGCAAATATAGAGGTTATTATAATTGATTCTATCTCTCATGAATGGAACGGTAAAGGTGGCTGTTTACAAATACAAGAACAACTAGGTGGACGCTTCCAAGATTGGGCAAAAGTAACGCCACGCCATCAAGCCTTTATAGATAAAATATTAGAGTCTACATCTCATGTTATTACAACGGTAAGAAGGAAAGTAGATTACTCAATGGATGTTCATAAAAATGGTAAAACACGAGTAATTAAACACGGTACGAAAGAAATTACGAGAGAAGGCTTTGAATATGAGCTAACAGTGAACCTAGAATTAGTAAATGATAAGCATTTAGCTAGAGCATCAAAAGATAGAACAGGATTATTTATAGATAAACCAGAGTTTGTAATAAATGAAGCCACAGGCAGAAAGTTATTAACCTGGTGTAATCAAAATGCTGTAGTAGATATAGCAAAGTCAGAAATAAATTCATGCGAAACCCTAGAAGGGTTAAAGCACATTTATAACAAATATCCAGAACTAAGAGACAAGATATATAACTTAATACTGTCTAAAAAAGAATCTTTACAAGTAGAAAAAAATAATCATATAAAAAACACCTAAAACTATGGAAGATATTACAGCGATCACAACGCAAAACGTAGTTGTAGACGATCAGGTTGTTACTCAGTCAGAGCGTCAACCTTTTATTGTAGCAAACACAGAGGAAGTAACATTAAACCATTTAGAAAGAGATTGTATTATTCCTGTATTTAGTAAGGACAATGAAACTACAATAGCTCACCATGAGTTTATCAATACTCTTAGAAATCAACTAGAGGTAATAATGCCAGAACAGCAAATACAGACACCAGAAATTCGTGTTAGTCATGTTGTTAAAGGACGAGTTCCCTCAGCAATAGGTAAACCGGCAAAAGAGTTATTGGAAGAGGAGAAAACAATATATTACGAACGAATGGCTTTTAATATTTTGGTGCCTTCAATTTCAAGGAATATTAACGGTAATATGTTGCACCTCTCTATTGGAGGAGTAAGAGCATATAACCAAGAGAACCTATATAGCAAAAAGTCACCTGAAAAATTTAAACTTTTTATTGGATTTAGAAATAATGTTTGTACTAATCTATGTGTATCAACAGATGGCTTTTTAAGCGATATTAGAGTTAGTTCTGTAGAGGGGTTATGCAAAGCCGTTATGGATTTATTTAAAGGACATTCTTTAGAAGAGCATTTAATGACTCTGCAAGACTTTAATAATTACACAATCACAGAGGAAGTATTTGCTCACCTAATAGGTAAGTTAAGAATGCAACCCTATAGGAGGGTTAAAAATGATTTGGATAAATCGTTAGAAATTAACGATTCACAGATAAATAAAGTAGTTAAGGGATTTTATAAAGACCAGAACTTTAAATCTAATTCAGAAGGCAAGATTAGTTTATGGCAATTGTATAATCTGTTTACTGGAGCTAACAAATCATCTTATATAGATAGTTTTGTGGATAGATCCCTTTCAGCGTTTGTGTTTGTGAAAGAAATAGGTCATAGCATTAAAAATCAAACACCCAATAGGTATTTAAATAATTAATTATCTATAAACTTACAGTAAATGAATGATGAAGAATGGGTGAGGTTCCTTAAGTATACTTCGCCCTATAGTATTTTAGAACTCACTTGGAAGAATGACCTAGTAACGTTGAGATGTCCATTTAAAGTGGCTCTAAAGCACAATGTAGGGGCTCTTAAGAAGGGACAGCAACAGGAGGTAGATATGGTTAAAATTTCATATACACTCCAAACGGTTTATATAATTAATAATGAGCCCTACTACTATTTTCATTTTGATATTCTTCTGTAATAAATTGGCTATTATGCTGTATTTTGGATAACCAAGCTTTTGAGACGGTTTCAGCCTTACTAAAAAACACCTGAAAATGTCATTGAGTACTTAATAATATAGGAGTCAGTATTCTGGCTCCTTTTATTATATTTATATAAAGTTTAGTTGTATGAAAAAAAACAATATTCCAGATATGACAAAATTTAATTATAATTTCATAGTCTTTATTACATTTTTATTAGTTGTATTTAATTGTAAAAATGAAAGCAATGAAAAAGGAACCCCCCAAGTTTTAAAAAAGTCAAGTCAGGTTTTTTCATTTGAATTTTATGATAAAAATCAAGAAAGGGTCAATGAAATACTAAAAGATAGTGAATATATTGTTGTTATTAGATATAAGAGCAATTTTGACACTATTACCAAAAACTTATACACGGAAGGTTATCCTGAAAGAGCTCTGTTTTTTCATAAAATGAAAGACCAGTTTAGTGACAAATATCTAGAAGAAAAATCTACAGAGTTTATAATGAACAATTTTTCTTTAGATACAATATTGGCAAGGAATAATAGAGGGTTTATTTTTGAAACGGGTTTTAATAAAAGAGGGGAAAACTATATTAATGGGGTTATAGAAGATTTTGTACACTTGAAAACTAGTGATACTGATAAAATAAGATTGATTTCCGAAAAGACATTAATATCTCAAAAAGTTTTGGTTAAATAAAATATGGAAAAATTAAAATACATTATTATAATAATGTTGCCTATTTACTTATTTGTTTCTTGTAAAAGAGAGCAAACAAAAAAATCAAGTAAAGATGATAAATACTATAATGGTTTATCTAAAGAGTATGATGTAGATAGTAACCTATTAAAAGAGGGCATGATAGAAAATGGGTTAAAGCAAGGGATTTGGAAATATTTCAAAAATGGGAAATTAAGTAGTGTAAAGAGATTTAAAAATGATACTTTATATTATGAATTAGACAAATCGGATTATTATTATAAAGAAGTTAAATTAAAAAATCTTGATTTATCAATGAAAGTGCCAAAAAATTGGGATGTTACTGATGACCATACAAGTCAAAATGTTTTATTATCCGCTTCTAAAATTATAGATTCAAGTACTGTTTATTACCCTACTTTTGTCGTTTCTTATGAAAAGTTAGGCGAAGTAACATTTAAAGATTATCTTTTAAAAGAAATAAATAGCTTTAAAAATGAACCTAATTATATATTATTAGATTTTTTAAAAAATGAATTAGTAGAAAAAAATTATTACTTAAAATACATTGTTAATGTAGATTCCATTAATATAGGAGGGTTAATAATGTATTTAGAGTATGAAGGTAATGTTATTATTTTTGGAGCAACATCTTTAAAAGAAGATATGGAAAAATATAAACTATTATTTTTAGATATAGGCTCTTCAATAAAAAAAGACATATGAATAAAACATTTTTAAGAACATCACTTTATGCTTTGATTGGACTTGTATTGCTTTTTTCAATTGCTTTTATAGGTTCAGTGATTAAAATATCAAATTCTAAAGCTTATACATTTGCCAAGCAATATATAAATACTAATGAGAAAGTGATAAGTCGTATAGGTGATGTAGAAAAATTTGGGATGTTTCCTACTGGCAGCCTAGACTTAGGAAAAAATGAGGTAGGAGAAAATGAGGTGCAAATAGAAACTAAGGTGTTCGGAAAGTTAGGAAAAGCTAATATTGTTTTAGTTTTAACTAAAGTTTCTAGTACATGGAAAGTTAATGAGTTTTATTTTAAAGAACTAAAATGATGAAATATTTTTTTTATGTATTTTCTTTTTTTTGTTTTTTATTTAGCCTGATTTCTATATTAAAAAAACCTGCTTTTAAATGAAGACATTGAAAATGTAGACATAGCTTTTACTATACTTACATTTTGTTTTTTTTTATTTCTTGCATTTATTTTTTACAAGATAGGCTCTTATTTAGAAAAAAAGAGTAAAAAAACAAGTCGCTAGAAAGCTAGTGTTTTAAAATAGGAGTAATTATAAAATTACTCCGCTACCGCACGAATCTTTCTTGTGATTTTTAGGACTTAGGTTGCAACATGATGAATTCTTTTAGAAAGGCACAATGTTCATTCCGTATGGAATGCAGTGTAAAGAAGAATCTCTCAATCATACCCCTGTCATACAATGTAAGTGCCAGCACAGTGAAGAGTCTCCTATATCGCTAGATGCTTCTACTGGCAAAAGCCTCCTTCAGCATGACAATTTCAAGGCTTCACTGATAAAAATCATAATTTAAAATAACTAATCACCTTATTTTTAAGCTTATATTAGTGTTATCCTTTTTTAAAACATTGAGACACAAACAAGCAGTTTAATATAAAAAATAATATCATGAAAAAACTAGATAATAAAGTTGCTATAGTAACGGGAGCAGGTTCTGGCATTGGAAAAGCTGTAGCTATCGCTTATGCCACAGCAGGCGCAAAAGTTGTTGTTTCAGATATAGATGAAACAGGCGGCAAAGAAACGGTTGCTAGTATTACAAAAGCTGGTGGCGATGCTACATTTTTTAAAGCAGACGCTTCTACATCAGAAGGGAATGCAGCGTTGGTTGCATTTGCTGTTGCTACCTATGGTAAGTTAGATATTGCGTGTAATAATGCGGGTATTGGTGGTGAGATGAACCTTGCGAGCGACTATTCGTTAGAAGGCTGGAAAAAAGTGATGGATATTAATTTAAATGGCGTGTTTTATGGTTGTAAGCATCAATTAACTGCTATGGAGAACAATGGCGGTGGCGTGATTGTTAATATGGCTTCTATACACGGTATGGTTGCAGCGCCACAATCGGCGGCCTATACAACTAGTAAGCATGGTGTTGTTGGTCTGACCAAGAACATAGGCGTAGAGTATGGTCCCAAAAATATTCGTTGTAATGCCGTAGGTCCTGGTTATATAAATACTCCACTTTTAGAACATAACTTGAGCCCAGAGATGCTAGCAATGTTAAAAGATAAGCATCCTATTGGGCGTTTAGGTGAAGCCGATGAAGTCGCAAAGTTAGTCCTATTTTTAAGTTCGGACGATTCTTCTTTTATGACGGGTGGTTACTACCTTATAGATGGTGGTTATACGGCGGTTTAAATTAGAAAATAATTAAATATAAAAGCCATTTAAAACAGATAGTTCTAAATGGCTTTTTTTTATAGGTTTAGTTACTCGTTACGCTTCGCAACTTGTGCATTCTTTTTTCTGCTTAAATTTTTGTGCCGCATTCATACTGTGTTGGTAATACAGCGATTTTAATCCTAGTTTCCAAGCGGTAACATGAATGTTATTAATTTCTTTAACCGGCATTTCTGGGTGCACAATAATGTTTACCGATTGGCCTTGATCTATAAACTCTTGTCTTCCTGCAGCGTGGTAAATAACATCAAGTTGATCTATTTCGGAATAGGTTTTAAAGACCGCTTTTTCATTTTCGGTTAAAAACTCTAAATGTTGCACCGATCCATCCATATCTCTTATGCTACGCCATACTTCGGTCGTATTTTGCCCCTTTTCTTCTAATAAAGCTTCTAAGAATGGATTTTTTATCGTGGTTTTTATTTTAGCAATATCCTTAACATAAATGTTAGACCAAATAGGTTCGATGCCTTGTGATACTTGTCCTAAAATAAATGCCGATGAGGTTGTTGGCGCAATAGCGTTTAAGGTGGCATTTCTACGGCCGTAACCTTTTAACACTTCGGGTTCTCCAAATTTTTGCGCTAGCTCTTCTGAAGCTTTGTAAGAGCGCTCTTTTATGGTTTTAAAGATCTCACGGTTTAAGTTGTAGGCTTCTTGACTATTAAACGCATGCATTTTAGACTGTAGTAAGGAGTGCCATCCTAAAACACCTAACCCTAAGGCGCGGTTTTCTTTAGCAAAATTATAGGCACGCTCCATAAATAGGAAAGTTTGACGGTCGTCTCTATTAGAGGAGTCACGATAGCTTTCTAATTTTTCTACAAATTCTGTAATTACGGCATCTAAGAAATACACCATGGTTTCTACAGCATCGGTATTTTTCCATTTATCGTAGTGTAACACGTTTACGCTAGATAGCACACATACAAACGACCAGTTATCGTTTGATGGTAACATAATTTCTGTACATAAGTTACTCGCATAAATGTCGTGTTTTTTGTCCTTATAAACCTCAGGTTTACCATTGTTGGCGTTATCGGTAAAGAACACATATGGGTACCCCATTTCGCCACGACTTTGTAGTACTTTTGCCCAAGTGGTACGTTTGTCAACATCGCCATCAATCATCTCTTGCATCCACTTGCTGGTTACGGTTACGCCATGTGTTAATTGTTGTATAGGGTTACCTTCGGTACCAATTTCTAAAAATTCTTTAACATCTGGATGCTCTATAGGTAAGTATGGAGAAAAGCGTCCACGACGTACAGAACCTTGGCTAACCACATCGACCATAGATTCAAATAACTGCATAATATGAACCGCTCCAGAAGCTTGCCCATTGTTTTTTACTGGCGCTCCACGATGACGAATTTTACCAAAAAACCCCGATGTACCACCACCAAGTTTAGACATCATGCCTACTTCGGATTGTGTGTAGAGAATGTTTCCCATATCATCGTCTATATGCGATCCAAAACAACTAATAGGTAATCCGCGTTCTTTTCCAAAGTTTGACCATACTGGCGATGCTAACGAGAAAAAGCCTTCAGACATGTAGTTGTAAAACTTATCGGAATATCCTGGTATTTGAAGAATTTGCTCGGCTCTATCGGCAATTTCTCGGATACGTTGTTTAGGCGAGACCCCTTCGGTAAGGTATCCTGATTCTAAAAATTTCTGGCTAAATTCATTTAACCATTCAAATCCACCTTCTGTATTGGTATTGGCTAAATACTCTTTTCTGGCATTTACTAGGGGATTGGTTGTACTGTTTTGTTCTTGTGATTGCGGCTGATGGTTGATAGTTTTGTTCTCCATAAGTTTGTGGTTGAGGGTTAATTTTTAGAATAAATCGTCGCTAGTTATACTTTGTGTTCTTTTACTATAGTTAATAGACCTTTTTACGAAAAAGTCGCCGTGTTTGGTGCCAATAATTTCGTCGTCAAACCATTCGGTTTGCGCTAATAGGTTTTCATCAATATCAAATACTTTATCTATACCAATACTTTCCAGAGATTTGTTAAAACGGTTTTTAATAAACTCGTTTACTACATTTTTTGGTAAGAAATCTAGTTCACCATCTTCAAAAATCCAGTCTATAATTTTACTTTCGGCAATAAACGCCTCTTTACATAGATCTTGAATCATGGTGTTGTAGTTATCGTCGAACCATTCTGGGTGTTCGTCTTTTATAATGTTGATGATATCGATTCCGAAATCGCCATGAATTTGCTCTTCTTTAGAAGTGGCTTCCACCACATTGGAAATTCCTTTAAGCATATTTTTATGCTTATTGAATGCCATAATGATTAAGAATTGCGAGAATAACGATACATGCTCGATAAACAATGAGAATAATAAAATAGACTCGGCGTATTCTTGATTATTTTCGCTTTTGGCGTTTTTAAGAGCAGTTTCTAAGTATTGTACCCGTTTCATGATAACAGGTTTTTTCTTTAACTCTTCAAACTCTTTATTTAATCCTAAAATTTCTAATAAGTGTGAGTAAGCATCGTGGTGTCTTACTTCACTTTCGGCAAATGTAGCGCCAACCGATCCAATTTCTGGTTTTGGCATTCTGTGATAAATATCGCCCCAGAATGTTTTTACTGCTACTTCTATTTGAGAAATAGCTAACATGGTGTTTTTGATGGCTGTTTTTTCTACTTCGCTAAGATTCGATTTAAAATCTTGAATATCGCTAGTAAAGTTAAATTCGGTGTGAATCCAATACGAGTGTCTTATTGCTGGTACATAATCGTATAATTGTGGGTACTCGTAAGGTTTTAAATTAACACGCTTTTCAAAGATGTTACTCTTACGACTAAGGGCTTGTTTATTTCTGTAAAGAATGTATGCTTTGGCAACATCATGAAAGGCACTTTCCATGAGTTTTTCTTCTACAACATCTTGTACTTCTTCTACCGTTGGCACATAGTCGGCATCTTGTTTTTTGCGTCCTAGTAAAACGTCGTGAACGTTGTTAGCTATAAGCTGAGCATCTGCAGCTTCACCGTTATTTACAGCCTTCATAGCTTTTAAAATAGCATTTGTTATTTTGCTTAATTCGAAGGGTTTACGGCTAAAATTTCTTTTAGTGATGTGTAAAATTTCCATGAAAAAATGGGTTAGGATTAATAGGATTAACTATGATATAAAAGTCATAAATTATTCTAAATGAAATGAGATGTCGTGAAATTTCTTCTTAACAATTTATCAACATTACGTTCTTTTCTTACACCTCAAATCATAAAAAAACCTTACAAACACTTGTAAGGCTTAGGGTTGAAAAAAAAGTGGTGTTTATTTTCTTTTATCGATGACTAAAATGGGTTTTCTACTCATTTTAGGAAATTGTAGTTTTTGTATGGTTTTAATATCGTGAAATTCGATTTTTGGACTTACACGAAGCTTAGCTCTAAAATGATCTTTTATACGGTGTTGCACCTCTTCTGAGGTGTTTTTGGAAGCTATTTTAATACAAATTTCGTCGGTACCAATGTTGTTATGGGAGATTTCTATAACGTAGCTTTCCACGTCGTTAAAATCGTTTAAAATATTGTCCATGGCTGGCGGATACAAGGTCGTTCCTTTGTACTTTATCATTTGTTTTTTTCTACCAATAACAGGTCCTAAACGTAAGGTGTTTCGTCCGCAAGTACAAGGATTGGTATGTGCTTTTACCATATCGCCAGTTTTAAATCGTAACAGTGGCATACCTTCAACACCTAAAGTGGTTATGGTAAGTTCGCCAACATGATTTTTTGGCACAGGTTGGTTGTTGTCGTCTAAAATTTCAACAATAATTAATTCAGGATGATGATGCCCACCTTGTTGCGCTTCGCACTCGGTAAAAGCAGTATTCATTTCGGTAGAGGCGTAGGTAGAAAATAATTCGATATCCCACTGCGAAGTGATTTTTTGTGCTAATGTGTTTAGTGTGAAATCTTGATCCCTCAACGATTCGCCAATACAAATAGCACCTTTTATACCAGAAGTGTTTACATCGATATTATGTTGTTTGGCGTATTCTATAAGTTTTAATAAAAACGATGGCACGACAATTAGGTAGCTTGGTTTAAATTTTAAGATGGAATCCCATTGTAATTCTGGAACACCTGCACCAACACGAATAATTCCTGCTCCTAATTTTCTAACGCCTAAAAAATAGGCTAATCCAGCCATAAACCTTCTGTCTATAGTGGTTGTTAGTTGTAACACATCGTTAGCTGTAATGCCAGCGCAAGCAAAAGAAATGGCTTCGTTATAAGCTAAACGGTCTAAATCTTTATCGGTTAAGGCAAATGTTACGGGGTCGCCAAGCGTTCCCGAGGTGGTTACGTAATCGATGATTTTGGATTTAGGAACACATAAAAAATCGTCGTTGAATTGTTGTAAATCGTCTTTTGTAGTAATGGGAAGTTTGGTTAAATCGTCCAGTGACTTTATCGTGTTTAGATCAATATTATTTTCATTAAAAACACGTTTGTAGTATTTAGAGTTTGTATTAACATACGACAGTAGTTCCTGAAGTTTACCTTCCTGAAACGTTTGTATTTCTTGTAATGATGCTTTTTCTATCTCTGGAATCATCTAGTTTACTTTCCTGTTTAATTTTTTTATATAGTCTTCAACCTCAAGACGATTTGGAACGGTTGTAATTTCTTTTGTTAAGGCTTCTTTAAAGCTGTTTAATGCAGCAGTATAGTATTTTTTTTCGTAATAATAGCGTCCTATTAAATAATGAACTTCCCAAAATTCTGGGTTTGTGCGTTTAAATTCATTAATCATATCAGGAGCTATATGATCATCATTTTTTATAGCTAAAGCTATGTCACGACTTAACACGCGATAACGTTCGTAATCTTGATAGGCTTTTGTATAAAGAAACGGGTCTTCTTCAATATTTAGTTGTGCCTTTTGTAAGGACTTTGCGTTATTATTTTTAGGTGCATTTTTAAACACCTCATTTAAGTTATAGGCGACAAATTCTCCTAATTGATACGGATTTGATGATACCCAAACTAACCCTTGCTTAGGTTTAAACACAATGCCATGATGCGCTAAAAGTTGATTGAGAGCTTTTTCGTTACCGTAACCAATAGTTTTATCGTTTAATCCTTTTTTATTACGAAGGATATCGACCGCCTTTCGTGGTGTTAATTTTTTAGTGTCGCTTAATAATTCTTCCATGCGTTGGTAACGATACATAGAATGACTTTCGGCCATGTGTTTTAGGTTTCTTTCATCATTTTTAAAAGCCTCACTTTGAAAGTGATTAGAACAAATTAACTGCGAGGTGTTTTCAATCTCATAAATACCAAAATTATGAGGTGCCATTTCTATGGTGATAGCACGATTATCTTGAGCACTTCCTATAAAAATCGATTCGGAGACAAACACTTGTCGTTTTTTAGCAATAGCAATGGCTTCGTCGATATTTGCCGCATACTGTAATATTTCCCGTGTCACAATAGATATTGGGGTTTTGGCTACTAACGGAATTTTAGATTTTCCCGCATTTATAGTAACAGTCAGTCCGGCATCGTTCATACCCGATACTACGCCAATCATTCCAGGCCACGTTACCGACATAAATTTATGACCTTTGGTGGGATTTACAAAAGCGATTATTTTTTCTTTGGAGAAGGCATCGCCAGCATAAAAATCGAAGTTCCTTCCTATAATTAAGTCTCCATCCTCTGTTTTATCACCCCAGGCAGCAAACGACGAACATCCTACTAAAGCCAAGTCCTGAAAGGCGTGACCAATATCGTGTGCGCCATGTAAATATAACACGCGAAGATAATCATCGGCAACATAGTCGTATTTATCGCCAGCGTATTTAGAGAGGCCATAAATTTCTGTTTTATATTCTTCTGGAACGTGTAAATACATTTTACGATTGTACCAAGCGAGCATTTTTCGTAGTAAATATTGCTTGGTTTTAGAAGGTACAATGTCATCAACTTTACTTAAAAAAGCGTCTTCTTGTTTTACAAACAGTTCTTTGGTTAAATAGCCTGTTTTTAGGCCTATTTGTAGTGGGTTGCCATCTACAAACAATTCCCATTGGCCTTGCTTGTTTTTGGTAATGTAATTTGTTTTTAAAATATAAGAAGAATCAGATAATTGTGTTCTGCTAGGGATATGATTATCATACTGACTAACATTAGGAACATCGTGAAGTGATTTTGAGACACCACAAGAAGATAGTACGAATAGCAAAAGTACTATAACAACGATATTGTAATGAGATATTTTTTTGAATAGATTCATATTTTAGAACTCAAAAATCAATTTTTAAAATATAGGCGCAAGTTAACCATTACCGAATTTATATTTACTGTGAACTATGTTTTTTGATTGGCCGCAACAATTTTATCGACTAAATAGTCCATACCAAGTAAGTGCGAACACGTAATAACGGCACCAATAGTAACGCCCAAAATACCATGCATATTTAAGCTTTGTCCTGTAAACAGTAAATTATCTATTTTAGTTTTGGGAGAAACTATAGCTTGCATAGGTTTATTAACATCCTTAGCATACCCATACATGCCGCCATTATGCGAACCAATATAGTCGCGATAAGAAAGTGGTGTTGAGGCATAGACCTCTTGAATGCATGATCTTATATTTGGGAATTTTTTTTCTATTTCATCAAGTACTTTTTCTATTTTTTGCTGCTTGAAAGCTTCGTAGGTTTCACCACGATTATTTTTTTTAGCAACGGTATTTGTGATATGTTCCCATGGTTTTACTTCATCGTATCGCATATAAGTCATTACGGTCATGTTTTCGGCAAATTCCGAAGCATTTTTTTTAACGCCCAACGATATCATATAACCTTCTGGCCAAGTTTCTTGAGTGTAATCATGTGACTTCCAAACATATTCTTTATGTTTAAAATGGTAATAATTTTTATTGAAATATTTAAAGGTATTGGGTTTAAAAACGATATAAACGCTAAATGCAGCAATGGTGTTTTCTATGGTGTTAATTCTATTTATGTAAGCCTTTTTTAAAGGGCTATCGCCTATCATTTTTAGCGTGAGTTTAGGCTCTATATTAGATATAAATGTGTTGCCCGAAAATTCACTCCCATTAGTACAAACAACTTTATGAGCTGTTTTGTTTTTAGTAGTAATTTTTAAAACTTCATGACGTTTAAATACGTCGCAACCATAGGCTTTAATTTGCTTAATAAGAAGTTTTGTTATTTGGCTACCGCCATTAACACACCTGTAAGCACTTTTTATGTAGGAATTAATAGAAAGTGCATGAACATAAAACGGAGTTTTGTTGCTTTCTCCAGCGTATAAATAGTTAGATCCTGCTAAAACAGCTTTTAAGGTCTCGTTTTTAGTTAACTTATCGATAACCTCTTTTGCCGATTCTTGGAAAACTGATAAATCGTACGGAGCGCCTTTTTTTAGATTGTAAAGAGGAAATTTGTCGCAAACCGAAGCCATTTTATCACAATAAGCCTCTATAGCTTGTGCTTCTTCAGGAAAATAGTTTAAAAGCTGTGCCTTAAAATTGGAATACCCTTGCGCTTGTGGATATTCGTTTGGGTCGTCGTCAAAAGTAATAATATCAAAGCCATCTTCGTCCATTTTTTTAAGGTTGAGGTCTTGCATGATGCCTAAAAAATGAAAAAGTTGATGTAGGTTTTGCCCTTTTTCCAAGCCGCCTATGTAATGCACACCAGTATCGAAAATGGTTTTGTTTCTAGAAAACGTTTGTAGGTTACCCCCAAATTGTTGGTTTTTTTCTAAAACGCAAACACGATAGCCTTCTTTGGCTAAAATAAGTGCAGAAACCAATCCGCCTAAACCACTTCCTATTATAACAACATCGTATGTTTTCATTTTTTTAAGGTTATAACGTTGTTATCTTCGGTTTGTACGTGATATTTAAATTCTTCTATTAAAGTGTTTTTAACTGTTTTGCCATCTTTTAATAAAATACAAGAAGCAGGCAACGATGTTTTTAATAAGTCTTTTATCGTGTTAGAAAGTTGAGACGTACTGATAATTAACGTAAGCGGTTTGTTAATATTAGAAAGCGTAATATCATCTACAAATTGAATGTTATAATGTGTGTTAGCGATATAGCTGTTGTTTAAAATTTGCCTTGTTGATGAGGTTTTAATTATTGATGTGATGTTTCTTCCTGGACCATCTAAAGCTAAAAGTATATCTAGTTCTCCAGAGTCTTTTGAGGCATGAATAATGGTGGCTTTCTTATCCACAGTATCTAAAATGCTTTTATATGTTTTGCTGTAAGATTTTAAGTCCTTTTTTACGGTATGATATAACACATCGCCTTTGTAGCGATATTCTTCTAAAACCAAGCTATGAAAATACGTGTCGCTTTCAAATGTTTTTCTAAAATCGATAAAAGCTTGCTTAAAATAAGCACTTATCTTTTTGGTGCGTTCTCTAGGTATTTTACCAAAATTTACATCATCTGGTGTTATTCTAGGTAATATATTTAGTGTAATACTTCCGTTTCTAATAGGAAAACTCCCTTTAGGGATAACTTCGGAATTACCATGAATAAAAACAGGTAAAATATCTAAATTAAATTTATCGGCTAAAAAGAAGGCGCCTTTATGAAAGCGTTTCATTTTATTGGTGTATGAACGTGTGCCTTCTGGGAAGACGACTAAAGAATATCCTTGATCTATTTTAGTTTGAAGATGATCTAAACCACCTTCAATACCTTCGGAAACGGGATAGTATCCTACAAATTTCATCACTTGGCCAAACACGGGTGAGTTATAGACCCAATCGTTAACTAGGAAAATAACTTTATGATGCAACATTTCAATAGCCAAAGTGTCTAAAAACGACGTGTGATTGGCAATAATAACAGCAGGTTTTTCAAATGTTTCTCCAGTGGAGTTAATAATTTTTTTCTTCACAAATGGGTTAGAATATAAAACCGATGTTAAGAACTTACCAGCTATTTTATGAAACCAAGGCATTTTTACTTTCTTACTAACAGGAATAATTTTAAACAAGAGCATTCCTAAAAGCGGTAATAAAAACGTGCCTAAGCCATAATATAGAAACGATAACATAGAGTGTATTAAAACCCTAAAACTTATGGGGCGTTTAGTTTTACTACCAATAAATAACTTGAATAATATAGGTTGTATTGTAAACGATATAAGCAATGCAGAAAGAATACCAATAATAGAAACTAAAGAAATGGTATATAACGCAGGGTGTTTGGCAAATATCATGATGCCAACGCCTAAAATAGTTGTAATAACCGATAAAATTACCGAGGTTTTATGTGTGGGTAATTTGTTTTCGTCAGTTCTGTGTTCATGAAGCAAACCATTCGTAATAAAAATACTATAATCCACACCTAAGCCAAAAATAAAGGTGGAAATAATAATATTAAAAATATTAAATTCAATACCTAATAATCCCATTAAACCAATGGTTGTAAACCATGTTAAGGCAATAGGGATACTCGTTACTAGAGTTAATGAAAAACTTCGGTAGAACACTAATAAAACAAGCAATACCACAATTAAAGAATAACCTACTAAGCGATTAAAGTCGTTTTTTAAATTGCCTAAAAAGGTTTCGTTCATTCCTTGCCTATCAATAACAAGTGTGTTGGGTAGCGATTGAAAAGTTTTGTTGAGTTGACCTAACTGATCGTGATCTAATTTTACTAACGAAGTTACGGTTGTAAATTGCTGTTTTGTAGAAATATAATCGGATACATTTATAGTGTTTAAGGTATTGTAATCGTTACTACTTAATGTCGTGAAATCACGTTGTAATAAATTATAAAACGGTTGATATGTTTTAGGCTTAAACCCTAGTTTAGAACCACTTTCAATCAGTTGATTTTTTGTGAACTTTTTAATAGAATCGTTCCAAAACGCATTCCACTCAATAAGTTTTTTTTCTTGCAAAGCATGAGACTGAACTAAAGCCCCGATAGAACTAAAATTAAGGATGCTACCGTTTTCTTTTAAGGCCGATAGTTTTTTATAAACAACATCGTTAGCCGCTAAAGCGTCTTCTAGAGTTGTTCCGTAAGCCGCTATATAAACCGATTTTGATGCGATGTTAGTGAGTGTGTCCAATCGTTTTTGAGCAGCCATAAGTTTAGGTGGCTCGTAATTTAATTTGGTAATATCGTTATTAAAGGAGACGTTATTATATGTAAAACACGATATAATTAGTAAAATACTTAAACCTATAAATACACCCGTTTTTTTATGCAACGGAATGGCCGAAAATTTATCGATTAAGGTTGTAGTTAGTCCTTTTTCTTGTTGCTGACGGTATACTTGTGGGATAAAAATAAGGGCAAAAACAGAAGCTCCAATAACGCTAATAGCGGCAAAAATACCTAAATCTTGTAGAGCTTGAGAGTTTAAAAACAGTAAGCATAAAAAGGCCAAAGCAGTAGTTAAACTACTCATTAAAACAGGTTTCGAAATCTCTGTGTATAATGATTTAATATTGTTGTTGCTTCTTATGTGAGTGAGAATATGTAACGCATAATCTAGAGTTACCCCCAAAAGCACTGATCCAATTCCTAACGATATGGCCGAAATTTTATCGCGAATAAAATACAGCACAGTAATGGCTAATAAAGCTCCAACTACTGTAGGAATAAATAAAATAATAGGGAGCAGCAATTTTTTGTAAAATACGATAAGAATAATAAGTAACACCGTCATAGCAATACCTACAGTAAATTGTATGTCGTGTTTTATTTGTTTGGCGTTTTCAACTGCAATTAAAGCGCCTCCAAAATATTCGGCGGTTACTTTTTTGCCATAAACAGTATTAAGTTCATTGTTTAAACGATATAAAATGTTTGAAAGCTCGGTATTCTCGGCAGTTTCACTAGCGGCGTGTTTAGGTGAAATAAATAACAGTACATGTTTTTTGTCTTTACTAACAATAAATCCATTTTGAACACTAAACCCATCACCAATACTTAAATTTTGAAGCTTTTTAAGTCCGATAAACGACAATCCTAATGGATCTTTCAAAATGGTTTTTTTAGCCACAATTCCAGAAGGCGATACCAAGGTTTTATAATTGCTTTTAGTAACCGTGTCTAGGCTGTCTTTATTTAGTTTTTGTGCAATGTTTTTATAATCTGAAGCATCAATAAAAAGCGGTAAGTTGTTGTAAACAAAGGTCATGGTATTACCAATAGCTTTGTCCTCAACCTTGCCTTGAATAGATGTAATATAATTTGCTGCGTTTTGGTTTAAACTATCTATAAAAACCTCGGCATATTGTGTTAAGTCGTTTATATTACCTTTAGGTGTTGCGGTAATATGAACGATAATTTTATCGGCAAAATTTACCGTTTTTAAAACCTTTTGAGCTTCGGCATTTTTATCGTTGGTGGGAATAAGTTTTGTAATATCCTCTTCAAACGTAATTTTCGAACTAAAATATCCTAATGTCAATAAAATGATAAAAAACCCTAGTATGCCTAATAGCTTATTAGATTGGATTTTTTTAAAGAGTCTATAAAAGAAATTAACCATGGTTTTTTGCTGTATTCTTTTTATTGAACATCAAAAAGAAAAGATAACTAATTACGCCAAAAATACAAGCCGAAATAGTAGCTAAAGTAAAACTGCCAACAATGTAGGTTTTTAAATGTTTTACAAATTCGAAATTCTGTGTAATTTCGTCTAGTTTATAGGTGTTTTGTACCCCTAAAATTTTCTCGCCAATTTTTGTGCTCGTATAGATTATAAAAGGAATAAATGGCGGAATACTAACGTTAGAGAAGGCAAACGCAATGGCTTTATTAAGGTTTAAAAAAATAGCTAAAAAAATAACCAATACACTATGTAACCCCCATAAAGGTGTTAAGCCTATAAATACTCCCAAGGCAATTGAAAGTGCTTTTTTCTTAGGCGAATCGTAACTTCCTAAAACATCTTCAATAAAAAATTGTTTAACGCCTTTTTTTTTAAAATTTCTAAAAAAGTTTCTTGGCTTAATATACACCAAGGTTAAAAACACTAACCAGGTATTTAAAATGCTTATGCGTGTGAAGTCTTTAAAAGGTCTAAAATGTGATATGCGTTCGTTTTCATCGTAAAGCACTTGAATAGGGATGTTTTTTACATCCACATCTTTCCATGCCGATTTTACAATGACTTCAATTTCAAACTCGAATTTTGTTGTGAAAAAGTGTAGGTTTTTAATGACTTGTAACGGATATAGCCTAAACCCAGATTGTGTGTCTTGTAATTTTATACCTGTTTCAAACCAAAACCAAAAATTAGAAAATTTATTGCCAAAACTGCTTTTCCCAGGAACACTTTCTTGTTCCATATTTCGGGCACCAATAAACAGCACATTTTTTGTTTGATGTTGTTCTAGAGCATTAATAAAAACAGGAATATCGTTAGGGAAATGTTGCCCATCTGAATCGATAGTTATCGCAAAATCGTACCCTAAATTAATCGCTTTTTTGAATCCTTCTCTTAAAGCAACACCTTTACCTTTGTTTTCTGTAAACGTAATTAGGGTTAAGTCGTTATAATTAGAAAGGATGTTTTTTGTGTTATCTGTAGCGCCATCGTTTACAACAATAAGGTGTTTAGTATATTCTAAAACACCATCTATAACACGTTGTAATGTACGGTCGTTATTGTAAGTGGGAATAATCACACAAACATTTAAGCTGTCTATTTTTTGGTTGGTAAGGGTAGGGTTCACGTTTTAGTGAGAGCTTAATGGTTATTGTGTCGAAATTACATTTTTTTCTTCATCTGTAAAGACTTTAGATTGTAAAATATAGTCTTTAATATGGCTTTTTAGGTTAGACGCGCGTATGTGTTTAAATTGCTTTAAAAGAAACGCTTTATCGGAATCAATATGGTTGTTATAGCCTAAAATTTTTGGCGCGTTTTCTTGAATGCCAAGTCGTATAAAGCGTGGTTCTATAGCATTAGGTTCTTTTTCTATGGTATATTCTATTAGGGAAACTCCTTCAATAAATCCGTCTTTTTTTTCTCGTATGGTTTTGGCTTTTCTTGCTTTTAATGCAATAGCGGCTCCTTTATAGGCAACTAAAGCTACATTGTCCTTTTTTGAAACGGATTGAAGTGAGTTGTAAAAAGCCTCTACTTTGGTTGAGTCGTTAGCAGCTTCTTTATATTGATTACGGATTTGACTTAAATCGAAGTTTTGAGTTGTCACTAAACATAAAAAAGAAAGTAATAACAATCGCATATTACATGATTTTGAATGTTGTGTTCAATTTTAATGCCACAGTATCGTTAAACTTTGTGACGTTTTTTACTTTAATGTGTGTGTCTTCTTCTGTAATATTAAGCGTAAGAGTTAAGTCTGGTGTTTTTTCAGGGTTAATAATAGCCATGAATTTTACGTTGCTAGACGCTTCCATAAACAACGTTTTATTTACCACTTTTTGTGTGAGCTCTTTAATAATTTGCATCATACAAACTCCTGGTGTTACCGGGTTGTTTGGGAAATGTCCTTTAAAAACCTCATGGTCTTTATTAATGGTAATATTAGCTGTTGCCACGTTATCGGCAACAGCTAAATGATTAAGTATATAAAAATCCTTTATTAGCATGGATTAAAAGTCAAATTTATAATAAACGCCAAATTGAATTGAGCCATTAAGTACAGAGTCGCTACTCCAGAAATCGTCGTTATCTTCATCATAGTTATCATAGAAGTCGTCTCTAATATCTAAAAGGCCTTGTTTGTATCGTGCTTCAATACCAAGCCCAAAAGGAAACTCGTAACCAACACCACCAAAAAGAGAGAAATCTACTGGTATAACGGAGTCATCATCTAGATTATCGGCTACTTTTACATCTATGGCAGGCCCAACAATTAAATGAACTCCAACATTTGGAACAATATAAAATTTATTAGCCAAAGCCACACCAAGGTAATGGATGCTTAAATCTTCAGAATAGTAATAATATCCTGGATCAAAAGAGTTGCTATAGTTATAGTAGCGAATAGCGTCTTTAGCGCCTTGATTACTATAAGTGGCTTCTGGTTGTAATGCATAAAAATTAGCAAAACGGATGTTTGCAAAGATTGCAGCATTGGGGCCAATTTTGGCATCGGCATGATCAATATTCGAAACCGAAGATAAGTTTAATCCTAATCTAACCCCAGGATGCACTTTTACTTGCGAAAAAGCTGTAGCGCTTAGTGCTATAATCATTAAAAATAATATAGATTTTTTCATAAGGTGTTAATTTATAGATTTTAAATTGATTTTTAGCGTTATGTTATGGTGTGTTATGGTTATTTTATTTGCAATATTATCATTTATTTTTGAAAAGCTAAATACTGTCTTCGCTTTTCCGTTTTTTACACTTACTATTTGACTAAGACTATTGTTTTTAGTGACATAATAATGTGGTTTATCTAAAATTTGAGTTTCAAAAATAGGAGTGCTGTCTTTTAAAAAAGTTTTCGATATTGTTATGTGTTCTTGTACTAGGGCTGTAAAATCCTGTTTTAAAACGTTGAGTAATAATTTTCGGTTTAAGTCATCTAAAATATAGTTAACACTAAAGGTGTTATTTTTAATGGTGAAATCGAATATTTTATTACCCATTTCGGTTGTAAAAGCAATACGGTGTTGGTTTTCTTCTATCTTTTTTACAATAAATAAGCCACTAAACGATTTTCCATATGCGCTAATATTAGCTTTGTAAATATAGTCTTTGCTGGTATTAGAAAAATAAGGGTTTGAAAACACGTTTTGCGTGTTTTCTGTAGTTTTAAAGTGTTGTTTCTTGGGATAAGAGCCACAACTAAAAAGTAAAACAGCTAGTAAACTAAGGGTTAAATACCGCATCTGTTAAAGGTGTATTTAAAGTTCGGTTACTAAAAACAATTTTGGTATAATCTCCCGAAGGTTCTACCATTTTTACGTCTTCTACATCGCCTTTTTTATTAAATGTTATTTGAAAACTGGCAATGTATTCTGAGAATTCTGTGTTTTTAGGGCTAAAATGAACATTGCTTTTACCATCATTTTTAAAGTAGGAGATTTTAAATTCATTATCATCAAACATATCGCCTTTTACACTTTTAATAATAAGTTTGTTTAGTTGTTTAAACATTTGGTTGGAACCAATATCTATTTGACTTTTATTACCTTCATCATTAATGAAAAGGCTTTCATTTTTAAATATTACAGTATATTGAAAAGGCTTATTATAGGCCCATTTTACAAGATTTGGTGCTTTAAAGTGAAGTGTTCCTTTGGTTATAATATCATTAGATAAAAAATCTAAATGTTTATACTGGGTAAAATCGCTAACAATGGTTTTTGTTGTTTTAGCTTGAGACTTTACAAGGGCTTTTAAATTTTCGGCTTCGGTTGTTGTCATTTTTGTTTGTGCTTGCATACTAAAACAAACAAAACACAGTATGTAAATAAGCTTATGCATAAGGTTTAAGGTTACAAAGTTGGTCTACAGTTACCGATTTAAACTGTTTCTTTTCCAAAAATAACAATAACTGTTCCAAAACGCGTAAAGATTTCTCACTAGTATCATGCAGTAAAATAATATCACCAGGTTGTAGGTTTGCTGTTATGCGGTTTAAAACAGTTTTTTCACTTAAAGATGTTGTATCTAAAGAACGTTTATTCCACCCAATAGACTTTAAACTTAAGTGTTTAATGGCGCGTTTTATATTTGGATTAGTTACGCCAAATGCTGGACGGTATAAGTTAGCTTTTAATCCAGATTGTTTAAAGATAATTTGATTGGTTTGCTTTAGCTCTGCTATAACCTCTTTTGTTGAAAAAAAACCAAATGTATTGGTGTGACTGTATGTGTGATTTCCAACAGTATGTCCTTTATTAATAATTGTTTTGAAAATGTTAGGTGATGTTTCAATATGTTTTCCAATACAGAAAAATGTGGCTTTAGCGTTGTATTTATCTAAAAGATCTAAAACCTTTGGTGTTATATTTTGGTTTGGGCCGTCGTCAAATGTAATTGCAACCCGGTTTTCTTTTTCATTTGGGTTTGATAACACCGATTTAAAATGATAGTTCCAGCCTATAAATGCAGAACCCAACCCTGTTAGTATCAACCATAACGCTATGCCTATAAAAATAACCCAAAAAGGTATTATGCCTAAGAAGAAAAAACATAAGCCTATAACAAGAAAAGCTAGTGTAAAAAGTGTAACCGTTTTAAAGCTTAACATTGACGAAGCAACGTGAAACTATGATTTTCTCCACGATACTGGTTATACAATAATACGGTTTTATATTGTGAAGTTTGTAAGCCGTTTAACCTAACAATTTCTGGAAGGCTTTGCGTTTTAATAACTTTTGAAGCCAACCAAAACCCAAAAGACGATGCCGTATTAAACTCACCACTTAAATGTTTATAGTAAGCTTGAGGTGTTTTAGAAAATATTTCGCTTAATGTGTTATAATATGCATCAAAATTAACATCGCCATTATTTCCTAAAATTAATAAATCAAGGTCGTCTGTACTTAAATCATGCTCTTTTAAAAAGGCTATAGCTTGTTGCTTTAACGCTTCTTGTTTAAGTGTGTTATATGTTTTTAACGAAACAATTTCGGCGTAACTTGTATTCGATTTCTCGTTGGATAGTACAAAAAAGTTAGCTCCTTCGCCAAAAACGGCACCTTCGGTTTTACTTTCAAGTAGGTTTGTAAGCGTTGTGGCTTCAGGTTTTATATGATTTATAATTTTATGAATCTTAGTTGTATGATCACCAAGTTCATCAACACCACCTACAAGAATATGTTTGGCTTCATCTAACTGTAATTGCAATAAAGCATCTATTACTGCCGATTCGAAAGATATACTAGAATGTACATATGTAAAATTATAGCCTTTACAGTTTAGCTCTAAAGCAATTTGCCCGCCAACGGTATTGTGTGTAGATTGTATAAAAGGTGTTGGCGTTAAGTACTGCTCGTCGTTATCTATAATCGCGCTAACAAATTTTTCCGAATCGCGTACACAACCCATACCTGTTCCCGTAATTACAGCATCAACTTGATTAATGTTAGCTTCGTTAAGGGCTATTTTAGAGGTTACAATGCCCATTTTTATGCCTTTAGCCATGCGTCTTGCCGCGGCTGGTGGAATATAATCTTTATAAACAGGGTTTACGGCAAATATAACGTTGTCATTATATTCGGTAATATCATTTAAAAACTCAGTATTATCAAAGGTTTTTTGAGCTGAAATAGAACCAACACTATTTATGTAAACGTTTTTCATTTATTGTTCTTTTGAAAAAATTACCGTTGAACAATTTCCGCCAAATCCTAAAGAGTTTGAAAGTACCGTTTTTAGTGGTTTCTCTTTTAATGTAAGTTGAGGTGTTATATTAAATTCCTTCATTTGCGTTTTAAAGTTCAAATTCGGGTAAATAATATTGTTTTGTAACGCTAAAACCGAATAAACTGCTTCAATAGCTCCAGCAGCTGCTAGTGTGTGTCCTGTATAGGCTTTTGTTGAGCTAAAATCTGGAACATGATTGCCAAAAACGCGTATAATAGCGCGTCCTTCCGATAAATCGTTGTTGCCAGTTGCTGTTCCGTGAGCATTAATGTAATCTATATCGCCAGGTGCATATCCAGCTACATTTAAGGCCTGTTCCATAGCAAGTGTTGCGCCATCACCATGATCTGACGATGCTGTTTGGTGAAAGGCATCGTTGGCATTGCCATAACCTTTAACGTAGGCTAAAACAGGTTTGTTTTCAGCTTCAACAACCTTATCCGATTCTAAAACTAAAAAGGCTGCTGCTTCGCCTAAGTTAAGACCTTTACGGTTATCATCGAAAGGTGTACTGTATGTATCGGATAGTATCATTAAGGTTTTAAAGCCGTTAATGGTGAATTTTGATAAACAGTCTGATCCACCAACAATAACTCGGTCTAACTTCCCAGATTTTATTAATCGTGCTCCAAGCATAATAGCATTTGCAGCCGATGAACAGGCGGTACTTATGGTCGTGACCAAACTGTTATTTATACCTAATTGTTCGGCTATTTTTTGTGTGGAGTCGCCAGCGTGATGGCCTTCAATATATTTTTGGGTTTCAGGGTTTTCAAGATAATCGTAATAATATTTTTCAGTCATATCCATACCACCAACGCTTGTGGCCGAAATAAATCCTGTTTTGTATTTGTTGATATCTTTTATACGTGCATTTTTAACGGCTTCTTTGGCAGCTAAAGCACCTAAAAGTGCTGTTCTGGAATAATTATTGGTTTTTGGTAACTGCAGTTGCTGTTCCATTTCGGAATTAGTAAAAGCAATTTCACCAACCATAATATCGTTAACATGATTGGTGTTAATTTTTTTTACTCTAGAAATTCCTTTTTGGGCATTAATGAGTGATTGATAGTTTTCAGTCACATTGTTGCCAATGGCTGAAATAATGCCCATACCTGTTATGGCAACGCCTTTACCCATGTGTAATTACTTAGTTCTGTGCTCTGAAATATAAGCAGCCATAGTGTTGATAGATTCAAAAATGGCACGACCTTCTTTGGGGTCGGTTAATTTTATACCATAGTTTTTGTCTAACATAACAATAAGCTCCAAGGCATCAATGGAATCTAATCCTAATCCATCACCAAAAAGCATATCGTCATTTGCAATGTCTTCTGGAGACATGTCTTCTAAATTTAATTGCTCGATTAAATTCTCTTTTAATTCTTGTTTTAATGCGTCCATATTAACTGTTATATAGTGTATTTATTTCTGTTGTATTATGTTCTATTTTTCCTTTATTGTCAACTAAATATAATAAGGCATCATAGTTGTTTTCATCATATTCTACCCAGCCGCAAAGCACTTTGTCTGCTTTTTTAGTTTCCAATAAACTATTGGCATAAGTGAGCAGATGTTTTGCGTTAAAGTTGTCAAAGATAAAAAAACTATTTTCAGAATAAAGCTTATATTTTATACTTATCTCTCCAATACAAATGTTTGGTAATGTGTAAACAAAAACAGCAGGACTTGGATAGTAGTTTTCTTTATTTTGAATAGACTCTTGATGTGTTCTATCGGAGTCTAAACTAGAAGCTTTATTTGAAAACACAATAGCTATGTTTTCTTCTTGTTCTGGAGTTACATTTTCATGGTTTAGTACAACGTTAGCCGCTATAAAGGCTAATTTACTTAAACGGTCCATTTTAAAGAACTTAGGGTATTTAATATCTAAGTTTTTGTAAGCCGATTTTATAAATTCTGAAAATGTCCCTTCTTTAGAAAAAACAAGGTTGCCATTCAAGGTAACTTGATTGTTTTTTATTTTACAAAATGACGATATATAGCTCTTGTTGTCGTGCATGTTATTTTTTCTTACAAACTAGCATGGTATGATATTCTCCTAAAGCAATATCTTCATGAATGGTCATGCCAGCTTGGTCTATAAGTTCTATTAAATCGCTAGCGGCGTACATTTTACTATTACCGTTTGCTAAAGCTGTAAAGTATAACGAAGTAGCTTCTAGGATAAATTTAGCGTTATCAAAGCGTTGTCTGTCTGTATACGTTTCGGTAATAATGAGTTCGGTATTCTCATCCATAGCATCAACACAAGTAGATAGTATACTTAAGATTTCTTCTTTAGAGAAACAATCTAAAAATTGGCATAACCATATAATATCTGCACCTTTTGGGATACTGTTATTATCTTCAAGCCAATCGATTGGATAGCCTTTTATTTGATTTTCTAACCCTTGTTTTTTTACATTGTTTAAGGCTTTGTTAAGCTGCCCTGGTAAGTCGATCATAGTTATATTAATGTCGCTGTTTTTACCACATAAAATAGAGAACTTCCCCGTATTGGCACCAATATCAAATAATGTTTTTGGATTTTTCTTGAATACAATTTTTAGAGCATCTTCAAAAATGTCATCAGAATAATGGTGATCAAATTCAAACCATGATTTTTGAATGTTTTCTGGTAATTGCGATAACCCTTCGTAAATGGTTTTCCATTGCCCTAACTCTTTTAAGCCTTCTGGTTGTCCCGTTTTAATGGCATCGTTTAAATGAAAAAGCCCTTTGTAACAAACATCTTGCGTAAAGTTAATATTAACATTAACGGTTTGATTGTAATTTAGAAAATACCCTGTAGTTGTTAACTCGTAATTGCCTAAATCGTTTTTTTGAACAATCTCTGAACTTTCAGCAATTTCTAACAAAACGCCTAAACCATATTCGCTAATAGAGAGCTCTTTTGCAAGTGTTTCTAAAGGCAATCCTTTTTGCTTTCTTTTTTCAAAAATTTTATCAAAAACCCCAAGTTTTCTAAGTGAAACAACGGCCTGAAATACAAAAGGAGCAAATGCAATTTTATGAGCTTCTTGTATGGCATCAATGGCTTTAATTGAGGTTTTTTGCATGGTAAATAGTTTTTTAGTGGATGTGTTTTTTAAAAATAACAGCAGTATTACATCCTCCAAAACCAGAAGCGGTTTTTAAAAAAGTATGTAAAGGCTGTGGTGTGGTTTTTGTTATAATATTAATAGGCTGTGTAACACCAATGTCTTCAAAGCCTAAAGAAGGATATAAGGTATTATTGTATAAAGAATGCGCTCCTATAATAGCTTCAACTAGGCCAGAGGCTCCTAAGGTATGACCAAAATAACCTTTTAAACTATTTACAGGAACATTTTCTAAATGATGACGATTAAAGGCTATAGCTTCCATCTCGTCATTATACATAGTTGCCGTACCATGAGCCGAAATATAATCGATATCTTGATGCGATACATTTGCTTGCGTCATAGCCGATTGAATACTTCGGTATAGCCCTTCACCAGTTCTTGATGGTCCAGAAATGTGGTTGGCATCATTACAAGAGCCTTCGCCAAGTATTTCAACAGCTTCTAAGACTAATTTAGTCTTGTCTTTTGTTATTAAAGTACTCGATGCTATTTCGCCAATATTTATGCCTGTTCTGTTTTTATCGTAAGGTTTACAAGGCTCTTCACTTAATGCTTGAAATGAATTAAAGCCTGATAAAATAAATTCTGTCACTAAATCGCCTCCAACAACAAACACATGGTCGTAGGCTCCTTGTTGAATATACCGTTTAGCAATGGCAATGGCTAAAACACCAGAAACACAGGCATTAGAAACAGTTATTGCTTTATTTTTAAATCCGAAATGGGTTGTTAACGCGTTCCCTAATTCATGTAAATAACTCCTGTTTTTAGGAAACGCATTGTTAGTGTCTAAAGCATCAATATTTCCTTTTGTGGTAGATATAATTAAGCCAACTTTCTCATTATTTACCTCAATATCAGATTGTGTAATAGTATCTTGTAGCGAGGTAATCATCATTTTTTCAAGCCTGGTATAGTCTTTTTTTAAGGTGACTTTACTAAAAGCCTCTTCTAAATCGCTAGAATTTATTAATGATGAATAAAATGGGTTAGGTAAAATAGAAGTATCATGAATTTTTGTTAACCCAGAAACGCCTTCATGGATTTTATTAACCACAGATTTACTATCAAAACCTAACGATGAGATAATGTTGTTATATGACAAATACACCTTACTCATGTAATAACCCAACTTGTTTTTTCCAGTTAATAAAAAAATCGGGAGCTGTTAAGGCTAAATCTCCTTCGCCAATATTATCTACAAAAACTTGTACCGTTTCTCCTGTACAAACTAAATCGCCATTTTGATTGTAAACTTCGTATCTAAAAACCATTTTAGCCGCAGGCGTATCTACATATATCGTTTTTATGGTTGCAATATCACCATAACGAAGCGGTAATTTATGGTCCGTACTAGATTTAACAATAGGTGTTGCAAAACCATATTTTTTTTGATCTAAATATGAAATGCCATGATGTCTTCCAAAAGCTTCGCGCCCATCTTCAAAGTATTGAATATAGTTTCCGTGCCACACAATACCTAACGGATCGGTTTCTACAAAGCGAATCCTAACCTTACTTGAATGTGATATTTCGTTATGTTTAGACAGCGTTTTTCTTTTCATTGTAAATTATGGCTATTCCTGTTGTAATAATAAAAAATAAAAGTAATAAAGCAATCTCCGGGAGTAAATCTAATAAGGTTCCATCTCTTAAAAATACATCGTAAAAAGCGTTTAAGCCCCAATTCATTGGTGAAATATGCGATAGTGTTTGCATAATTTTTGGCATAATAAAAACAGGTACCCAAACACCTCCCATAGCTGCTAATATAACAACTAATGTAGCACCAAAAGGTGCCGACTGCTCTTGTGTTTTTGCAATAGTACCTAATAGCAATCCTAAGCCAATGGCTGCTAAGCCTGCAAAAACAGCTACTATAAAGAGTAATGGTAATCTTCCAGATACATCTAAAGTTGGTAATCCTATTGCAGGGAAAAGATAGACGCCAACTAATAGCATTAATATAAACTGAATTAAGCAAACAATAAGATAAATAATGGTTTTGCCACCAAGAACCGTAGCATAGGATACGGGATTGGTGCGTAATCTTACAAACGTACCTTGACTTTTTTCTTTAACAATATTAATAGATAATGGCACTATAATAAAGAAGATGGCAAACAGCGTCCAGGCAGGAACATTGTGTTGTACCGAATTAGGGATGTAATCTTCTTGCTTATTTTCAGGTAGGATTTCTTTAAATGTAATAAAACTATCTGTTTCGAAGATTTTTTCTGAAGGATCGTCTGATATTTGCTCTTGAAAGGCTTGGTAAATACTTTGCGTTTCAATTTTTGAAATCATTTTATCAATGCCATTTTTCACAGAACTTTTAAAAGATAGTTGCGTAGCAGGATCGAAATATAAACGGACTTCTTTGTGTGCTATAACAGTGTTTTCTTTTTTAGTGTTTTCTTCTAAACTAAACTTGGCAAGAAGCTCTTCTACATTCTGGTCTATTTTAGATTGTAATCCTGTTGTGAGCCCTTCGGGAATAACAATAGCTAGTTGATATTTGCCTTTAAAAACAAGGTCTTTAGCTTCTGTTTCATGGCTTTTGGTAATAATTTCGAACGCATTGGAATCTTTCAAGCCATTTAAAATAGTTGTTGAAACATTGTCTTTATCATTATCAACCACTAAAATAGGAATGGTAACATCGGTAACCGTTTTAAAGGTACTATCTTGAATTAAGGTTATGGTTACAATAAGCACCAGAGGCATAATGAACAGTATAGCGATGCCGCCAATATCTCTTGATAGAAGTAAAAACTCTTTATATGTAGAGGCTAATAATTTATGCATGGTCGCGTAAGGCTTTCCCTGTTAAACTTAAAAAGACATCTTCTAGGTTATGAGCACCTTTACACTCAGTAATTAATGTTTTTGGTTGCCCTTTGGTTATAATTTTACCGTGATCTATTATGGCAACGCGTGTACAGAAATTTTCAGCTTCGTTTAAATGGTGCGAGGTATAAATTATAGTGGTGCCTTTTTGGTTTAGCTCTTGTAAATATTGAATAATAACGTTTTTCGATTGCACATCAACACCAACCGTAGGTTCGTCTAGAAATAAAACCTTTGGATTGTGTAAAATACTAGCAATTAGATTTACACGACGTTTCATGCCACCAGAAAATGTGCCTATTTTTTTATGAGCAAATTTTAAAAGTCCTAAATGCTCTAAAGAACTGTTAATTTGCTCATCTAGTTTTTTTCCTTTCAACCCGTACATGCTTCCAAAGTATTTTAAGTTTTCAAAAGCAGTAAGCGTAGGGTATAAGGCATATTCTTGCGGCACAATGCCTATTAGTTGTTTTAACTGATTTTTATGTTGCTTATAGGTTAGATTATTTATAGAAAATGTGCCCGATGTAGGTTTAATTAAAGAACATAAAATAGAGATTAGCGTTGTTTTTCCTGCGCCATTAGGACCTAAAAGCCCAAAAATTTCTTTGTCATGTATCTGCAAGCTTAAATTAGAAACTGAAAACATATCGGCTCCTTTATATTTTTTTGAAACTTGCTCAATGGTAATCATACGCTATTTTATGGCTTTTTTAAGCTTTTTAAAGAAAACTTCTTCTTTGTTTGCAATAATTTCTAATTGGTCGGCAATATTATTATAACCATCTGTTTTGCCACTTCTATTTTTATATAATCGGGAAGCATCTAGAGCAAAGTCACGCCATAAATCGCCAATTTGTGTCATCTCTTTAGATAACTCTTTTAGTTTAGGGTTGTTTAAAATATCACTAGCTTCTTGTAAAAAAGCTGCAAAAATATATCTAAAACCGCCACCACCAGTACCAATCTCTTCTTGCATTCTCACAATTTGACCTAAGTAATGATTGGCCACTTTATTCCCTTTTTTATTTGGCCATTTTCTTATAAGCCTAGACACCATTTTAATGCCTTTTACTCCCACAATAGGAATAGGCGCTAACATATCGCGACAGGTATGTTTAATTCCTTTAACAATGGCCTTTTCTAGAGTGATTTCTTTAGGGATGTAAATAGGGTAGTACATATGGCCTTTAGGAGCAAATGCCCCTTTTGCAAATCGTACTTTTTCCAACTCCTTACTAGTTAGCGTTGTAACGTGTTCCATTACAGGGTCGCTAATTAGGTAGTTGTCTTTATCTTTTCCGTAAACTACTAAGTTATGAGCGTTAAAATGAAAACGATATTCGTCTGGAAAATAAACTAAGTTGTAAACACCTACTTGTAAACCAACTGGATTGTCTTTTTTTAGGTTTTCGTCTAAGCGCTTTTTGGCATTAGAAGGCTGCTTAAATTTTTCTCTTTTAATTTTTATACCTACACGATTAGCAAAGCGTTTAAAGATAAATCCAGGCATAACACGATACGTAATGGCAGGTGCGTGATTTACCATTAAAAAAGGAATGTAACAGAATAACAATCCAGAACCAATACCAAATACCATAGGTTCGCTAACCTGAAAACCATGATGTTTCATGAGGTTTGACACTACGCCATTTTCGCAATGCGCTGACTGATGGTGCGTAAAATCAATTTCCATGTAAGGTGATGTTTTTTAGTTGTTCAATAGTAACATCAAAAACATCAGCGTATTTTTGAAGTTTTTTTTGTGATAATTTGTTAAATACTTTAGGGTTAAAATGACGTTTTACACGCCATCTCCATAAGCCAACGTAGCTTGCCAAAATACCTAAATCCATTTTATGGTATTCCATATAATACTCAATAGGGCTTGTTTCGTTGTTTAATACACGTTGTTTGGCATTTTCAACACGCTCATTTATATCTTCAATAGCATTATCTAAGGCAATAGTTTTTGGGGTCCAACCAGAGCTATTTACGGTAGTATATTTGCCATTTTCATCGACTGCATAACAAAGCTCTTTAAAATCGGCCGATTCTAAGCTGCCTTTATCTTGTGGTACATCATCTTTCTTCATACTAAGCGTTATTTAATTTCTTGAATAACTAAATTCAACTCACAAGATAATAATTCTTTATGGTCTTGCGATATCTTACATTGCAAAGTACATAAACTGTAAGCATCGGTGTCAAAGCGGGAGACTAAATTGGCTTCTGTAATGATAGAGGATTCTACTTTAGGGCAGGCTGTTATTTGTACTTTTTTTATAGCACTAATAAACCCAATAAGTTTAGTTTTTTCGCCTTGCGTATCGCTTTCTTCAAAGTAACTTTTGCCTACAATAGACGAACACGTTTGCGCGGCATTTTCTACTAAACCCGCTTCGTTAAAACAACCTTGATGGTTAAATATATTGTCTTTAGGTATGGTGAAGGAAGTGGCTACGTGGTTATCACTAATAGAAAGCACTTTGTCTACCATTAAAAATGGTGCGCGATGAGGTAAAAACTTGGTGATATCTAATGATGACAACTTACTCATTAGCAATAACAGTTTTCATTTCGCCAGAAGCAATTTCTTCATTTTTAGCATTACGTGTCGATACTTTTACCATGGTAACGCCCATAAATTCGTGTAAAATATCTGCTCTTGTAGTTATAGTTTCGTCAAGCTTGGGAAGCTTATAAACGGCTATTTTTTTTATAGAACCAATATAACCTGTTGGTGCTTCTTCGCCTTTTAAAAAATAGTCGTAACCTGTATGAAGCGCTACTGTTTGCGCCATGTGCTCTACCAAACCTGGTTCTGTAAAAACACCATCTTTTGTAAAGATATTCTCGGGTGTTATTTTTAATGAAGCCACAACAAATTCCTTAGAAAAATCTACAAGTTTATCCACCATTACAAATGGTGTCTTTTGTGGGATGAGTTCCGAAATTTGATGTGTTGGTAATTGCGAATTCATAATTACGACACGGTTAAAAGTGCATAAGCATAAGAGAATCGGGCACTCTCAGGAACAGATAATAATATTTTATCGCCTTTTTTAAGTTTACCAGAGTTAACAAGCTCTTCTAACATAAGGTAAATGGATGCTGCACCTACATTTCCTACTTTATATAAGTTCATAAACCAATTTTCCCATGGCACTTCAACACCTTGGTTTTTCATTTCTTCGTAAAGATTTTCTTTAAAGTAATATGAGGAAATATGTGGTAAATAATAGTCTATTTCGCTAGATGCCATGTTGTGTTTTTCTAGCGTTTTTTTCAAACTGTCTACACCTTTTGTTAAAATATTGGCGCCTAAAAGTTTAACATCTTGTTTTATAGCAAATAACGATTTTTTACTCCATTCGCTCGTTGGGTATTCACTCCATGGTTTTAAAAAGCCATTGTCTAACTTATCACCACCAGCATACATACAGGCTTCTATTTCATGAGCATAAGAGAAGCCTTCCATCCATTCTATTTTTAAAGGTGTTTCTCCTTTAGGTTTATTTTCCAGTAAAAATGCACCGGCACCATCGGATAACATCCAACGTAAAAAGTCTTTATTAAATGCTAAAATAGGATGTTCTTCTAATTCCTCAAGGTGTTTTACTTCATCTTCGAATATATCAGATTTCATCCAAGATGAAATTCTTTCGGAACCTGTTACTACGGCATTGTTGGTTTGTCCAGATTTAACCGATAGGAACCCAAATTTTAAAGCATTCATTCCAGAACAACAAGCACCAGATGGCGAGTTAATTTCTGTATTGCCATTTTTTAAAAACCCATGAACCATAGCGGCATGCGATGGTAAAATTTGATCGGGGCTTCCAGTACCACAAGACAGCAATTCGATATCTTGAGATGAAAAGTCTTTATCGCACAGATTTTCTACAGCTTCTTTTGTTAATTGAGCATTGTTGTGAGTAATGTTTCCATTATCATCTATGGCATAATATCTGGTTTTAATTTGATTGTTTCTAAGTACAATACGTCGTCCTTTAGAGGTTTTTCCGTTAATTGTACCTAATTTATCTTCCATTTCGTCATTTGAAATAGGACGATTTGGTAAAAATTTTGATATTCTAGTAATGTAAACTTCCTTCATTTTTATTCCCAACTATTTGTAAGCTACAGATGAATAATACGCCTTGTCTTTTTTAATCTTATTGTACAAAGGTAAATAAGTCAACAAAAATAAGATAAAAACAATTGGTGCAATAACCCAAATGGCAAATAAAAGGTAATATTTAAACATTTTTACCAATCGTGAGCGTTTTGGGGTATTTTTTTTACTTTTTGAAATAATAAACTGCGACCATTTTGAGAAAATCACATTGGCCTTTCTATCGGTAGTGATTAAAAAGGGTTTTATAGTTACAGCATCATGTTTTAAAAGGTACTGTTGCAATGTATCTAACGTGTTGAATAATAAGTGTTTAGTGATTATTGGGCCAAATTTTTTAGACTCGTTAATATCTTTTTGAGAAACGCCTGGTTTTGGGAAAATACCTAAATAACGTTTTTTTTCTCCTGTAAACATCCAAGGGCCAATGGTAATCACACTTACGTGATTTATATGGCGATCTACCAAAGCAATGTTACCTACTAAATTAGCTTTTAGATCTATTAGTCTTTTTTTCATTTTTTCTTGTGCCATAATCCACATATTTCTACAGCCTAAAACAGTCACTACAGGCGTGTCTTTAAATAGTTTCTTGGCGTCATTGGTTTCTAGAAAAGATGTTATAGGTAATGAAGGTGTTAAGTACCATACTTGATAACCAAATACAATTAAGTCGTAATTATTGTTTAAAATAGTTTGTGGTACAGGTTCTACTTGAACCGGAATTTGTTTGTAGGTTTCTGGAAAGGCTTCGAAAAAGGCTTTTTTAGGCCAAGGAAAAGGAAAAGGATTAGTTAATGTTATATTATGATAATCGACTGTTAGGTCTTCATTAGACTCAAATGAAGACGCGATGTTTTTAACAATTTCGGTAAGTTGTCCAGATTGGGAGTAGTGTAATACAAGAATTCTTTTCATGGTTTGGTTGGCGTTTTATCCCAAAAGTCGAAGTAATTAAACCATTGTAATGGGTATTTTTCGAGCATCCAAGATACACTTTCTGTATATTCTTTCAATAACATATTGGCATCTCGTTTTTTTGCTTGAGATTTTCTAGCATACAAATGGTAGTGTTTATTGGTTTCTTTCATAACATAAACGAATAAAACGGGGACATTTAATCGCGATGCTAATAAAAATGGTCCAGCAGGGAACTTGGCGTTTTCGCCTAATAAATCATGAGTTAAAAATTTGGTGCCAGGAATAAAGCGGTCGCCAGTTATACAAACTAATTCGTTTCTGGCTAGAGCGGCGTTAATTTCAAAAATATGAGAAAGGTCTTCTTTAATTATAATAAGATTAACTTTAGACTTTCCAGTGACGCTTTCTATGTAATCTTTTATGGCCGAGTGTTCTACATCGGTGGTTAAAAGGCTAATGGCAGCATGTTCTTCTAGTTCGCCAAAAAAATGTTCGGCTATTTCAAAGTTGCCCACATGGGCACTTATTAAAACGCCTCCTTTTTTAGCTTTTAAGGTGTCTCGTATTAAGTTTATGCCATCAAAGTCGTAAGTAAACCTGTCTCGTAATCCAGAGGATATGGCCACTTTATCTATAATAGTTTGGCCGAAAACATAGTAACTTTTATATATGTTTATAAGGCTATTAAACCAAGTAAGGCGTACCCTTTTATTGAAATAATAAAATATAGATTTAGAGCTAGAGTAGGAGAATAGTGTATAGTAAGTAGCTACAAAGTACAATACAAAATAAGCAGTACTTAAGCCAAGTTTTTTCATAAGAAACACAAAAATCTTGTACCCAAGAACGGTGCCTCTAGACTTGCCTTTCCACTCAGTAGCCATAAACCATAAATATGTTTAGCTTAATTTATTTTCAATGAGATTATAAAAATCTTGAAGTGTTTTTACGTTTACAAAGTCTTCGCCAACTAATTTCACACCAAAGTTAGACTCGATAGCCACTACTAAGTCAACAAAATCTAAGCTGTCTAACTCTAAGGTTTCTTTTAGGTCAGCTTCAGGAGCAATGTCATCTTTTTCTACTTCAAACTCTTCTATAAGAAAGTTGTTTATTTTTTCAATAATAACTTCTTTATCCATTACCACACTAAATATTTTTTATTATTAATGCTGAATTTGTTCCTCCAAATCCAAAAGAATTGGACAAAAATACATCAAATTTTTTATCTAACGTTTTACTTACTAAATTTAATTTTGCAGCGTCTTCATCTGGTTGATTGAGGTTTATACTAGGCGCAATAAAACCAGATTTCATCATAATTAAAGAGTAAATAACTTCACTTGCTCCAGCCATCCAACATTCGTGTCCTGTCATAGATTTTGTAGAGCTTACAAAAGGGCCATTTTCACCAAAAACTTCAAATATAGCTTTAGCTTCATTCGCATCGCCAACAGGTGTTGAGGTAGCGTGAGCATTTACATAATCTATTATATTAGCAGGAATGTTTGCTTGTTCTAAAGCCATTTTCATTGCTCTTGATGGACCGTTTACATTAGGCGTAGAGATATGTTCTCCATTTGATGAAAACCCGTATCCTATAACTTCTCCTAAAATTGGCGCGCCTCTTTCTACGGCCGATTCGTAAGATTCTAGAATTAATGTTGCGGCTCCGCCACTTGGTACTAAGCCGTCTCTTGCTACATCGAAAGGTCTTGATGCTTCCTGTGGGTTGCTTGTGTTTGTTGAAAATACGCCTAAGCCATCAAAACTACCCATAGCTAATTTGTTGATTTCTTGGGCGCCGCCACAAATAACACAGTCTTGTAATCCGCTTTTTATTAGTTGATAAGCCATGCCTATGGCATGTGAACCGCTAGCGCAAGCCGCGCTTACGGTAAAGTTAATACCCGTAAGTTTAAAGATGGTAGATAAATTCATGGTAACACTAGAATTCATACCCTGAAAAATAGCGCCACTACCTACTAAAGTGGTGTCTTTTTTCTCTCTAATTTTATCATTAGACTCGGTAACCGATTTGGCTGTGCTATCGTTTCCGTATAAGATACCAACTTCGTTATTGTCTATAAAATCTTGTGAAATATTAGCGTTTTCTAAAGCTTCTACGGTAGCCATGTAGGCGTACTCGCTTTCTTCTCCCATGCTAATACGTTGTCTTCTAGAAAGAGCCTTTTTTAAGTTTGGTTTTGGTACCATACCTGTAAGTGGCGATCGATAACCAAATGCAATACGTTCTTCATCGACAACAATTCCAGATGTACCGTTATAAAGCGATTCTTTTACTTTATTTATATTTTCTCCAATACAGGAATAAATACCCATTCCTGTAATCACAACACGTTTCGTCATACTCGAAATAAATTAAGAGTAAATCCCTCCATTAATATTAATCACCTCGCCTGTAATATACGATGCTTTATCCGAAACTAAAAAAGAAACTGTATGGGCGACTTCTTCTGGAGTACCAAAGCGGTTCATAGGAATCATGCCTTTTAGTTCTTTTTCATCTAATTCTGCAGTCATATCAGACTGAATAAATCCTGGAGCGACAGCATTTACGGTTATTTTTCGTTTAGCAACTTCCTGAGCTAATGCTTTTGTAGCCCCTATTAAAGCGCCTTTTGCAGCTGAGTAATTGGTTTGTCCTGGTGTACCTTTTACCCCAGAAACAGAAGCGATATTTACAATTCTACCGTAACGGTTTCTAAGTAATTTTTGAATAAAGAAATTGGTGACATTGTAAAATCCGTTAAGCGATGTGTTTATAACATTGTCCCAATCTTCTTTAGGCATCCACATAAATAAGCCGTCTTTTGTAATTCCGGCATTATTAACAATGACTTCTACTGTGGCATCTGGATTATTTTCTTGCCAAGTGTTTAATTGAGAGGTTACATTTTCGGTGTCGGAGACATTAAATTGAATAATTTCTCCTGTGTTCCCTTCAGCTTCGACAACTTTGAGTGTTTCTAAAGCTGCAGTTTGATTACTGTTGTAATTAATTATAATGTGGTAGTTGGTGTCTTTTGCTAATTGTATGCAAATGGCTCTTCCAATACCTCTAGATCCACCTGTAATTAGGGCGCATTTCATGTATTGTTGGTTTAGTTGTTAGTTGGGTTTTGGTTTAGTTTTAGTAAAAAAGTTCTAGATTTTGAAACCAAGAACTATTTATAGGTTTATCTTCAGAATTGATAAAAATCCATTGTTTTTCATATTTTACTCTGGCTAGACCATTTATAAATCCTTTTTCTTCTTTATTTCCAAAAATAGCGCCAAAGCCAACAGAAGAAATTCCATATTTTTCTCCAATAACCATTTTGCCTTCTTTATTAATAAAGCCCCAAAGTTTTTTTGTTTTTACAGGAGCTAAACCATCTTTACTAAAAATTTCGGCATCTCTATACTCAAAAGGCACAACAACATCTCCTTGAGTATTAATATAACCCCATTTTTTACCTTTACAAACAGGGGCTAAACCATTAGAGAATGCTCTTGCTTTATCGTAAGTAGGTTTTACAACCCATTCACCTTTATTGTTAATGTAACCAATATCACCGTCTTTTTTGGCGTAAGTTATATCGCTATTATAGGAGAAGTCCCAAATTTTTTCAGCGCCAGGAACAACTTTAAATTCGCCATTAATTATAAGACCATGGTCATCGCCTTTATTGGCTACAATGTTACCATTGTAATTGTTGCTTACACCATCGTAAACGGTTTTTACATGATAGTTTCCTTGGGTATCTATTAATCCCCATTTGTCTCCTTCGCGAACTTTGGAGTACCCATTTTCAAAATCGAATGCTTTAGTGAATTTTGGTGCAATAACAACGTCGCCTTTAGAGTTAATAAAGCCAACAAGATCACCTTGTCTTATTTGAGCAAACCCTTCTTGAAAGTCGTATAATTTATCTGAAGTAACTTGTGTTAAGACTTTCTCTCCTTTCGTATTAATGTAAAACCACTCTTTTTCATTTTCAACTATAGCTATTCCAGAGTTAAATTCTTTGACGCGATCAAATTGTGCTGGAATAGTCCATTCGCCACTGCGGTTTATGTAGCCCCATTTTCCATCGTCATTCATGGCTTCTGCTAAATCGCCAGAAAAACTTTTTGCTTTTTCAAATTGTGGTTTTATATGCCACTCGCCAGTTGTGTTAATATAGCCGTATTTTCCATCGTCAAGTCTAGCTAAGGCAAGTTCTTGTGCAAAACTGGTAAAAAAACCAACAATGCTTAGAAATAAAAATACTTTAAGTTTCATGATTAATAGCTTTTATGATTTATAATAAATTCTTTAACGCTGTTAACGTATGGATACATAACAACGTCTTTGGTAAAGATAGGAACTATCTCTCGAATTTCATCATAAATCTTTCTTGTCTTTGCCGAAACGTCATCTTTTACATCCATGTATTCAATGGCTTGAACAATTGTGATAAGCTCTATGGCAAGAACCTCAAATGCATTTTCAATTACTTTTTTTGTAATAAGCGCTGCATTGGTTCCCATGCTAACAATATCTTGATTATCGTTATTGTTTGGAATGCTATGAACATACATTGGGTTTGAAAGCATTTGGTTTTCGGCGGTGGTAGATGTTGCCGTAAATTGAACGCCTTGCATGCCAAAGTTTAAACCTAACTCACCTAGATTAACAAAAGGTGGGAGCATATCATTTAATCTAGCATTAAGTAGGTAGTTTAATTGGCGTTCTGAAAGCATACTAAGTTTAGTAACAGCAAGCTTTAATTTATCCATTTCTAACGACACATAATCTCCATGGAAGTTTCCGCCGTGATATACATGTTGTTTTTCAACATCTACAATAGGGTTGTCGTTTGCAGAGTTAACTTCTTCAATTAAAATCTTTTCAACGCTATTTAAGGTGTCTAAAACAGGTCCTAAAAT